>NZ_JAJFDF010000010.1:0-395133 GCF_020708595.1 Pseudomonas sp. 203-8
ACCAGGTGAACGGCATCGACGACTACGACAACCCGCTGTACCAGCCGCTGCAGGACACCGAGTACAACGCCGAGCTGTACTACGGGGTGCATGTGACCGACTGGCTGACGGTGCGGCCGAACCTGCAATACATCAAGCAGCCGGGCGGGGTCGACGAGGTCGACAACGCGCTGGTGGCGGGGATCAAGATCCAGACGGTGTTCTAGGCTGTTGCTTCGGACAACCGCGATTCGGTCATGGCCAGCGGCCATTTCTTCAGCGCCGCCCAACGCGGCGCGGCGGGCTGAACAGCCCGGCGTGCAGAACGTAATAGGAGAGTAAGCAATGCCTGTCATCAACCCCGAAGGGAGTACCGGACGATGAGCGAAGGTAACCGCAGTCGATCGCGCCTGCTGCCGAGCCTGCTCGGCCTGTTGATCCTGCTGTCCGGCCTGGCGCTGCTGGCCGGCGGCATCAAGCTGGCGAGCCTGGGCGGCTCGCTGTACTACCTGCTGGCCGGCATCGGCCTGGCCCTGAGCGGACTGTTGCTGCTGCTGGGCAAGCGTGCGGCGCTAGGCCTGTACGCTCTGGTGCTGTTCGCCAGCACCGTCTGGGCGCTGTGGGAAGTCGGCCTGGACTGGTGGCAACTGGTGCCGCGCCTGGCTCTGTGGTTCGTCTTCGGCCTGCTGCTCTGGCTACCCTGGTTCCGCCGCCCGCTGCTGGCCGACGGTCCGGCGCCGCTGGGCACCGCGGCGCTGGGCGTGGCGGTGGTCCTGGCCGGCGCCGCCGCGGTGGGCAGCCAGTTCACCAATCCGGGGCAGATCGTCGGTCGCATCGACCGCGACAGCGGCATGACCAGCACCGCCCCGGCGATGCCGGACGGCGACTGGCAGGCCTACGGGCGCACCGAGTTCGGCGACCGCTACTCGCCGTTGAAGCAGATCACCCCGGCCAACGTCGGCCAGCTCGAGGAAGCCTGGCGCATCCGTACCGGCGACCTGCCGACCGCCGACGATCCGCTCGAACTGACCAACGAGAACACCCCGCTGAAGGTCAACGGCATGCTCTACGCCTGCACCGCGCACAGCAAGGTGCTGGCCCTCGACCCGGACACCGGCGCGGAAATCTGGCGCTTCGATCCGCAGATCCAGAGCCCGGTAGGCTTCAAGGGCTTCGCCCACATGACTTGCCGTGGCGTCTCCTACTACGACGAAGAGCAGTACGCCAGGAGCGACGTCGGCGCGCCGCCGGCCGCGCTCTCCGAGGCCGGCAAGGCGGTCGCCGCCAGTTGTCCGCGGCGCCTGTTCCTGCCCACCGCCGACGCCCGCCTGATCGCGATCAACGCCGACAACGGCAAGGTCTGCGAGGACTTCGGGGTCAAGGGCGCGGTCGACCTGACGGCCGGCATCGGTCCGTTCACCCCGGGCGGCTACTACTCCACCTCGCCGGCGGCGGTCACCCGCAATCTGGTGATCATCGGCGGCCACGTCACCGACAACGAGTCGACCAACGAGCCGTCCGGGGTGATCCGCGCCTTCGACGTGCACGACGGCAAGCTGGTGTGGAACTGGGACAGCGGCAACCCGGACGAGACCGAGCCCCTGGCTCCCGGCAAGTTCTATACCCGCAACTCGCCGAACATGTGGTCGCTGGCCAGCGTCGACGAGAAGCTCGGCCAGGTCTACCTGCCGCTGGGCAACCAGATGCCCGACCAGTGGGGCGGCAACCGCACCCCCGGTGCCGAGAAGTTCAGCGCCGGCCTGGTGGCCCTCGACCTGAACACCGGCAAGCTGCGCTGGAACTACCAGTTCACCCACCACGACCTGTGGGACATGGACGTCGGCAGCCAGCCGACCCTGCTCGACCTGAAGACCGCCGATGACGTCAAGCCGGCGCTGATCGCGCCGACCAAGCAGGGCAGCCTGTACGTGCTGGACCGCCGCGACGGCACGCCGATCGTGCCGATCCGCGAAGTGCCGGCGCCGCAGGGCGCGGTGGAGGGCGACCATACCGCGCCGACCCAGGCGCGTTCCGACCTCAACCTGCTGCGCCCGCCGCTGACCGAGCGCGACATGTGGGGCAGCAGCCCGTTCGACCAGATGCTCTGCCGCATCCAGTTCCGCTCGCTGCGCTACGAGGGCCAGTACACCCCGCCGTCGGAGCAGGGCAGCCTGATCTATCCGGGCAACGTCGGAGTGTTCAACTGGGGCGGGGTGTCGGTCGACCCGGTGCGCCAGATCCTCTTCACCAGCCCCAACTACATGGCCTTCGTCTCGCAGATGGTGCCGCGCGACAAGGTGCCCAGCGGAAGCAAGCGCGAGGGCGAGACCAGCGGCGTGCAGCCGAACACCGGCGCGCCCTACGCGGTGATCATGCATCCGTTCATGTCGCCCATCGGCCTGCCGTGCCAGGCGCCGTCCTGGGGTGACGTGGCGGGTATCGACCTGACCACCGCCAAGGTCGTCTGGCAGCACAAGAACGGCACCAGCCGCGACAACACCCCGGTGCCGATCGGCCTCACCGTCGGCGTACCGAGCATGGGCGGCTCGATCACCACCGCCGGCGGCGTGGCCTTCCTCAGCGGCACGCTCGACCAGTACCTGCGCGCCTACGACGTGAAGGACGGCAAGCAGCTCTGGCAGGCGCGCCTGCCGGCCGGCGGCCAGGCCACGCCGATGAGCTACACCGGCAAGGACGGTCGCCAGTACGTGCTGATCGTCGCTGGCGGACACGGCTCCTTCGGTACCCGCATGGGTGACTACATCATCGCCTACGCCCTGCCCAGGCAATGACCCGCCCACCGGGAGCCCACAGCCGGCTCCCGGCCTTCCGGGCCTCGGCCCGGAAGGGGCTTTGCCAAGGGGAGGCGCGTTCCCGCCCTTGGCAAAGCCCCTTCGATACCTTGCGACCCGCGGAACCCTGCATGCCGTCCCGACCCCGACCCAGCTTCGTCTCCCACCTGTTGCCCGGCTCCCTGGCGCTCTGTGGCCTGGCCATCGCCTGCGCCGTCCAGGGCGAGGAGCGACGCAGCCTCGAACCCATGGTGGTGACCGGCAGCTACAACCCCAGCGACACCTTCGACCTGCCGTTCTCGGTGGATAGCATCGAGCGTCGGCAGATCGCCGACGGCCAGCTCGGCATCAACCTCTCCGAAGTCCTGCCGCGGGTACCTGGCCTGGTGGTGCAGAACCGCCAGAACTACGCCCAGGACCTGCAAATCTCCTCGCGCGGCTACGGCGCCCGCTCGGCCTTCGGTATCCGCGGGCTGAAGCTGCTCGCCGACGGCATCCCGGCCAGTACGCCGGATGGCCAGGGCCAGGCCGCGACCCTCAACCTCGACGTCGCCGAGCGCATCGAGGTACTGCGCGGGCCGGCCTCGACGATCTACGGCAGCAACGCCGGCGGGGTGATCCAGATGTTCTCCCGCGACGGCCAGGGCGCCCCGCGGGTCGGCGCGGAAACCACCGTCGGCAGCGATGGCCTGAGCCGCAACCACCTGTACACGGAAGGCGAGGGCGACGGGGTCGGTTTCCTGGTGGATGCCTCGCGGATGGACACCGACGGCTACCGCGACCACAGCGCCGCGCGCCGCGACCAGACCTTCGCCAAGCTCAACTTCAGGCCCGACGCCGACAGCCGCGTGGCGCTGATCTACAGCAGCCTGGAACAGAACGACACTGAAGATCCGCTGGGGCAGACCTGGGACGCCTACAAGCACGACCCGCGCTCCGTCACCGCCAACGCCGAGCTGTACGACACGCGCAAGAGCATCGACCACCAGCAGGCCGGGATGAACTACGAGCGCTACTTCGGCGAGGCGACCTTGCAGGTCAACGCCTACGTGGGCAAGCGCAGTGTCGTGCAGTATCAGGCGATACCCAAGCAGATAGGATGCGAGAGTAATCCGCGTTGCCAGAGAAACGGCGCGGTGATCGACTTCGACCGCGACTTCCACGGTGGCACCGTGCGCTGGCTGCAACCGGTAAGCCAGGCGCCGGGCGAGCTGAACCTGACCGTCGGCCTCGACTACGACCAGAGCCGCGACGACCGTCGCGGCTACCAGAACTTCAACGGCGACCAGCTCGGCGTGAAGGGCAAGTTGCGCCGCGACGAGGTGGACACCGCCACCAGCCTCGATCCCTACCTGCAGGCGAGCTGGGCCATCGACGCCTGGACCCTGCAGGCCGGGGTGCGCCACAGCACCATGAAGATGGAGGTCGACGACCGCTACCTGAGCAACGGCGATGCCAGCGGCTCGCGGCGCTACCGGAAGAACACCCCGTCGTTCTCGGTGATGTACGCCTTCACCCCCGACCTGCACGGCTACCTCAGCGCCGGCAAGGGCTTCGAGACTCCGACCCAGGCGGAGATGGCCTATGCGCCGGTGGCGGCGAACGCGCCGGACGTCTTCAACTTCGGCCTCAAGCCAGCCACCAGCAGCCAGTACGAAGCCGGGCTGAAGGCGCGCCTGTGGGGCAATACGCGGGTCAACGCGGCGATCTTCCAGATCCGCACCGAGGACGAGATCGTCGTCGCCAGCTCCCTCGGCGGTCGCACCAGCTACCAGAACGCCGGCAAGACCCTGCGTCGCGGCTTCGAACTGGGCCTGGAGAGCGAACTGAGCGAGCACTGGAACGCCAACCTGGCCTATACCCGGCTATCCGCCACCTACGATTCGGATTTCGAGGCCGGCGGCAAGACCATCGGCAAGGGCAAGCACCTGCCGGGCGTGCCGGAAAGCAGCCTGTTCGGCGAACTGGTGTGGAAGCCCGCGGAGGGCATCAGCATGGGCTGGGAAGGCATGTACCGCAGCCAGGTCTACGTCGAGGACAGCAACAGCGAAAAGGCCGCGCCGAGCTATGCGGTATTCAACTGGCGCACCCGCTTCGAACAGCGCCTGGGAGCCTGGGCCTTCCACCAGCTGGTGCGCCTGGACAACCTGTTCGACCGCCAGTACGTCGGCTCGGTCATCGTCGGCGACGGCAACCGGCGTTACTACGAAGCGGCCCCCGGGCTGTCCTGGTACGCGGGAGCCGGGGTCGAATACCAGTTCTGAAGTGCCGGATGCGCTTGTTCGCGCTACCCGGCCAGCCCTTGTCAGCGTCGTCAATTCCGATTACTGTATGGATGTACAGTAATCGGAAATCGCCTGCCTGCGCGACAAGGAGCACCGATCATGAGCCACAACCTTGCCGAACTGCCGCTGTCCCGACGCCGCGCCCTGGAGCGCGAGAAACAGGCCTGCCTGCGCCTCCACCTGTCCCGCAATCGTGCCAGCGAACGCCTGGAGTGCGCCGTGCGCGACGAAGTCGAGCGCCTGCTGGGTGCCCGCGAACGCCAGGGGGCCGGCTGGCCGGAGTGGGTCAGCGCGGAGCTCTGCGTGGCGGACGACCCGCTCTTCGTGCGCAAGGTGGTGGCGCGCCTGAAAGCCGCGGTGGACTGGCAACGCCAGCGCGCAGCCTGAGCGTTGCTCGCTTCAGGCCCCGCTGCCGTCGCTCCCGGGCGCGCGATGATGTTGCAGGGCGCGCTGGCGATGGCCGGCGAGGATGTACCGGTAGATCAGTCGTGCGAGCGGCTCCAGCTCCATTTTCTGGCCGTTCAGCGCGGCGCCGCACAGCGCCAGCTTGACCCGCTTGCCGCCGGCCACCGCGCGGGCTTCGGGGCGGGCGAAAGCCCGCGGGTCGAAACGGGCATGGTTGTCGAAGCTCGGCGCCGTGCAGTCGAAGGTGGTCGCGAAGGTGAGTTCCAGCCAGCGCCCGCGCTCGATCTCCAGCGACTGGAAGGTGTACATCGGCACCTGCGGCGCGTTGGCGAAGGCGATGCTCTCCGGCGTCAGGGTGAGCGCGACCTGGCCGTGGCGCCGGTAGAGGAACACGCCCGCCAGGCAGGCGTACAGGCCGCCGCCCAGCAGCAGCGCGGCTGGCAGCCAGAACAGCCATTGGCCACTGGCCAGGCGCCAGGCGTGGGGCAGCGAAGCGAGCCAGAGACCGGTGGCGCCAGCCACCAGGCCAGCGAGCAGGGCAACGCAGGCGGTGCCCCGCGAGACCTCGCGGATCTCGCAGCGGGCTTCCAGCGGCGGCAGTTCGTCGAGGGTTTCGTCAGTTTCTTGCATGGGGATTCTCACAGGTCTTGCCGAGCAGGTCGGCGCTGAGCGCTCGGCTCAACGCCAGGGGGGCGCCGAACCAGACGCCCAGCGCCTGGCTCGGCGGTCGTGTCGGAACGGCCCGGCCGGCGGTCCCGGCCCAGGTGCGTTCGAAGCTCTCTCCCAGCGCCGTGCAGCGCAGGCCCAGCGGAGGGTGGGTATCCTGCGGATGGACCTGGAGTCCCTCCGCCCCGGGGGCCGGTGCTTCCAGGCCGGACTGGCCCAGGTAGACGTGGATGGCGTCCACCAGGTTGTTCGGCGCGCGCGCCGGAGCGAGCAGGCAGTGTTCGAGGAACGCCCGTATCGGCGCGCCGGCCGCCGCGCTGCGCAGCAGGGCCGAGGCCATCGCCGGCGCACCGGCCAGTTGTGCGGCGCGGCGGTCGGCGGCGAATTCGCGCAGGCGGCTCCAGTGGTTCACGGCGAGGCCGAAACGTTCGAGGAAGTACCCGGCCAATAGTCGCGCCGGTTCCAGTGCCGCACGTTCGAAGACGTTGGCTTCCTGCTCCTCGATGGCGGCCAGTTGGCTCGCGGCGCCCTGGTAGATCGGCAGGAAGCGCAGGCTGTAATGGGCGTCGCGGCCGGCGAAGTGGGCCAGTTCGTGAGCGATCACTGCACTCAGTTCGGCGCGGTCCAGCAGGCCCAGCAACGGTAGCGAGAGGTATAGGCTGCGTCCTTCCAGATGCTCGCCGGAAGGTTGCAGGCAGACGCGGTTGGCGGTCACGTAGAAGCCGTCGCAGAGACCTACCAACAGGTGCTGCGGGGCTGGCGTGTCGAGGCGCGCCGCCAGCTCGCGCAGTAGCGTCCAGAGTTCCGGTGCATCCTCTTCGCCCAGCCGGCGGCCGATGACATCCAGGGCCGGCGCCGGGCGCAGGCGCAAGCGGCTGATCTTCGCCAGCATTTGCCACGCCGACGCCAGCAGGCCGAGAAGGATCAGCGCCACGCTCAGTTGGGTGCGTCCTTCGCTGACCGGAACCTGGCCGACCCGCCACAGCCCGAGGATCTCGAACGTTCCGGCACAGGCCAGGGCCAGGGCGAGCAGGCCGATCTGGGCGAGGAGCAGGCAGGGTAGCAGGCGTCGGCCCAGCTCGAACCACAGGAGCAGGCAGCGACGCGAGCGCAGTGCGCTGCGTGCGGCGCCGGCGATGCCGGCCAGGGAGACGGCTCCCAATACGGCGACCAGCGCCGCCAGGCAGGCTCCGCTATCGGCGAGGACGGCGGCGAAGCGATTCAGGCGCTGTGCGCTTCGTGTGTCGGCGAGTTGCTCGTCGAGCCGCGCCAGGGCCAGGTCGCGCACATAGGCCCGGCCGTCCACCCGGACGCTGGCCCTCGGCGGCAGCGCCCGCGCTTCGGCGAGCGCGCGCTCGACCCGCTGCTGCGCGGCGCCCAGTCGCTCGGCCTGCTGCTCGGCGCGCCAGGACTGCCAGGCGCCGAGCCCCGCCAGCAGCGCTGGAACCAGCACCAGGCAAAGCAGCAGCCTTCGCGGATGGACCGTGCCCTTCACTCAGCCCTGGCTGCGCAGTTGTTGCAGGTAGCGCTGGGCGTGGGCGGCCTGGATGTAGGCGTCGAGGATCGCCGCCATGTCGTCGCAGTCCAGCTTCTTGCCATCGCTCTGCAGGCCGGCCGACATGATGGTGATGCGCGGGTCCTTGCCTTTGAAGGCCATGGCCTGGGAGGCGAACACCTGGCGTACGGCGCGATGGGTCGGCAGCGGCGTTTCGGGCCGCAGGTGGAGGGTCTGGGTGGTTTGCAGCATGTCGGCCTTGACGCTGAAATCGATGACGTCGGCCAGCTCGACCGGAGCCGACAGGCTGTCGGCCCAGAGCTGGGTACGGGTCAGGCGCATGAAGGGGGTCTTGCCGGAGTTGCGATGCTGGTAGCCGAGGAACAGCCCGAACAGGCCGAGCAGCAAGCCGACGACGCCGACCCCCGGCTTGCCCTGGGAGAACCACATGCCGGTCATGATGAAGGGCACGATGCTCAGCAGCGGACCCAGCACCACGTACTTGCGGGTATTGGTGAACTCGGTGGCCGGCGGTACGTTGGCGATCACCCGCTCCAGGTGGGCGATGACCTCGGCGGTCTTCGCCTGGTTCAGCTCTTCGTGTTCGGCACCGAGGGTTTCGGCGAGGTTGGAGACGAGGTCCCGGGGTTCCTGGTTGCTCATGGAAATATCCTTGGAGTTGGGAGTGAAGAGGAAGCACTGGGCGGGATCTCGCCCAGTTGGCGGAGCCGGGCCTGGGCGCGGGCGATGTCCAGGTAGAGGTCGATGACCTCCGCGGCTTCCAGTAGCGACAGGTTGCGACCGTTGAGGCGCCAGCCGGGGGACAGCAGGCGAACCCGTGGGCCGTCCCGGCATTCGCTGACGGCACGCGCGGCGAACGGATCGAGCGGGCGCGTGGATGGTGCCGGTAGCGCCTTGCCGTGCAGTTCGAGGACTATCGCGGAGAACCAGACCCCGTCCTCCAGGCGCAGGTCGGCGACCTCCAGCAGGTCCAGCGGCGCCGACAGGCTGCGGGCGCGCAGGCGCCCCTGGCCGAGGACGAGGAACGGCGCGCTCCTGGCGTTGCGCTGCAGGCAGGCCAGGCACATGAGGAGGGCGGCCGCCGCCAGCAGGCACAGCGCCGCCGCCTCATGGCCGGGACCGGGGTGGTCGCGCAAGGTCCAGGCGCCGCCGAGCAGCAGCAGGCCGAGCAGGGCGGACAGCGGCGCCGCGCCACGGGCGGCGCCGATGCTTATCCGGTTGGGGACGCTGGCGACGAAGCGCCGCAACTGCGTGGCTTCGTCGCCCCTTGTCCCGGCGGGGCAGGGCGTTTGCGCGCCCGGCGGGATCACCGGCTTTCCCCGTGGCCTGCATCGAGCAGGCGGTTGAGCCACTGCGTGTCGTCGGCGCTGACGATGCGCCTTGCCTGTCGCAGCAGATCGTCGTCGAGCGCCAGGGAAAGGTCCGCGATCCGCTGGTAGGTCGGCGGGTGACTGTCGAAGGGGTGTTCCAGGCGGCGAGCGCTGTCGTGTTCGTCCAGTTCCAGGGAGTTCCCGCGCAGATGGTCGGTCAGCGCATGCACCAGGTTGCGCGTCTGCGGGCTGGCCAGCAGGCGTTCGATCAGTCCTGCAAGGGCGCAGGTGCGTAGCAGCGCGATGGCGAAGACCCGCGCGCCGGCTACCCGCGCCCCGACCTTGTCGGCGGCCAGTTCCTGGCGGCGATTCCAGTGCAGGTAGGCGCGCTCGAAGCGATCGAGGAAGTACAGCGCGGCCCACAGGCCCGGCTTGCCGAGCAGGCCGACACGCCCATCCTCGGGGGCGGCGATGCGTTCGATGCGCAGGCGCACCTGCCGCTGCAGGAGCGACAGGGAGGCACCGTGGGCGGTGTCTCCGGCGGCGAAGTGGCCCAGTTCGTGGCCGATGATCGCGGCGCTTTCGGCCTCGCTCATGACCGAGGCATAGGTCAGCGGGATGTACAGGGTACGTCCCTCCAGCGGAATGCCGCGGGGTGCCAGCAGGACCTTGGCCTGGGTGACGAAGTAGCAGTGCTCGATGCCGGTGACGACATGGTCCGGTAGCGGCGCTCCGGCGCGGTCGGCGATCTGTCCCAGCCATTGCCAGAGGCCGGGCGCGGCGACCCGGTCGAGTTCGCGGCCGAGCAGGTGGAGCACCGGTTCCTCCAGCGGCAGCAGTTCGCCGCGCAGGCGCCGCAGCATGAGCAGGCCGCCGAGGAACAGCAGCCACAGCGGCAGCGAGAAGAGCAGGGCGACGAAGCCGTGGCTGTGCCAGTGGCTGTAGCTCCACAGCGCTTCGTAGAGCAACTGGCTGGCCAGGGCGGCGACCAGCAGGCCAGCGTGCAGCGGGACCAGTCGACCGAGGCGCCGCCAGGCCGGCGCGAGGTGGCCGAGCAGGTAGGCTTGCGAGCGCATCGAGCGGCGCCCGTCGTATTCCAGTCTCGCCAGCAAGGCGGCCGCGACCAGCGCCGACGCCAGCGCGCAGAGCTTGCCGATAGCGGCCAGCCAGCCGCGCAGAGCCAGCCAAGGATGGTCGCGGCGGATGGCCTCGGCGTCTTCGGCGAACTGGTGAAGATGACCTTCGACGCCATAGGCCGGACGGAACAGGTGACGGGGAATGGCGCCGGCGGCGTCCGGGTCGTTGCGCACCGAGGCGCTCCAGTCGCGCATGAACTGTTCGTCGCGCAGGGTCGAGTCGACCCGGAAGGCCTGCACGGCGGACCAGGCGTAGAGCGCCAGGGGAATCAGGAAGAGGAATGCGAGCAGCCTTACCCGCAGCGTATCGTGGCTCATCCGCGTTTATTTCTGCTCGAGGTAGTCGGTCAGGAATGCCTGGGGCTCGCCTGCGGACGACAGCGACTCGCTATAGGCGACCTGCCGCGTCTGCTGTTCGCCGGGCAGGTAGAGCTCGCCCCAGCCGTCGCGCACGATCAGGATCACATACTTGCTGCCGTTCAGTTCGGTGGAGTAGCGACTGTCCCTGGCGCTCTTTTCCACCTTTACCTTGTGGATCAGGCGGTCCCAGTCGTGGTCCAGACCTTCGACCTGCAACAGCGCTTCGCCGGCCGCCGCTTCGCCGATACGCAGGGTCCAGACCTTGAGCCCCTGCTGGCCCTGGTAGGCCACCACCTTGTCGGCGACTGGCGGCCGCGCCTCTTCGGCCTGCGCCGTGCAGGATCCCCACGCCAGTGCGCCCATCAGCAGTGCCGCAGTCCACTTTGCTATCATTCTCGCCCCCTTTGGCAACGCGATGTAAAAGGGGCGCATCTATTAATACAGGCGCGAGCCACGAACAACCGAGGCGGCCGCCGCTCACAGGAAAAGCGTCGTCGCCCACAGGTTCGGTTCGATCAGCGCACGGAACCATCCTGGAAAGCCGCTGCCTGAACCGGTTCAGATGGTTGCGTCCCACCGATACCTACGCCATGGAAAGCTGGAATCCCTACCACGACACGGAGCTCTATTTCGACGCTCCTTCACCCCTGAGCCAGTCGCAGATCCTCGACGCGCGCGAAATGCTCGGCAGCGCCACCGGTCACTACCAGGCGCGGACGGTGCGCCCGTCGATGCAGTATTTCGATTGCGACCTGAGCTTCACCGAGCCGCTGCGAACCCACAAGGTGCTGCCGGAAGGCCTGTGCATCGTGCAGATGTTCGACGGCCAGTGGCGGCACAGCGTCGACGGCGGCGAGCCTTATCTCTACAACCTGGGCGGTCCTTCGGTGCTCGGCACCGGCGAGCCGATGGAGGCCTTCGATATCCTGCCGGCGGGCAGCCGCGTGCGCCTGGGCGGGCTGCGGATCGCCGCCAGCTATCTGGAAGAGGAACTGGAAACCGGCGATGGCGCCTTGCGGCCGCTGGCGCGGCTGAAGGGCGACGGCGCGAGCTTTACCCAGTTGTCTCGTTGCGGCGCCATCACCGCCCTGTTCGAGCGCCTCTACCAGAATCCATACCGCGGCGCCCTCGGACGCCTGCACGAAGAGAGCCTGACCCTGGGCCTGCTGGTGGAGCTGGCCGCCTACCTGGGCGGCGCGGACCTTCGTCGCGCGCGCACCCCACGCGCCCAGCGCGACCTGGCCCATGAAGCGCGCCGCCTGCTGGAGGCGAACCTCGGTGAGCCGCCGGCCAGCCTCGAACTGGCGCGCCAACTGGGGGTCGGCGAAACCACCCTGCGGCGGATTTTCAAGAACGAGTTCGGTCGCTCGATGTTGCAGTACGTCCGCGACCGGCGTCTCGAGATCGGCCGGCAGATGGTCCGCGAGGGTCGCTGGCAGATCGCGCAGATAGCCTATCGCCTGGGTTACTCCAGTCCGGAAAACTTCACCCATGCCTACCGCGCGCGCTTCGGCCATCCGCCGGGGCGCGAGTGAGGCGGACGCGGTTCAGAGCGAACGCTGGTCGACCCGCGCGGAAAGCTGCTCGGCGCTTTCCTTGCGCTCCGAATAGCGGTCCACCAGGAAGTCCGTGCGCTCGCGCAGGAGCAGGGTGAACTTGAACAACTCCTCCATCACGTCGACCACCCGGTCGTAGTAGGGCGATGGCTTCATCCGGCCCGCTTCGTCGAACTCCAGGTAGGCCTTGGGAACCGAGGACTGGTTGGGGATGGTGAACATGCGCATCCAGCGACCCAGCACGCGCAACTGGTTGACCACGTTGAACGACTGCGAGCCGCCGCAGACCTGCATCACCGCCAGGGTCTTGCCCTGGGTCGGGCGCACCGCCCCGAGTGCCAGGGGAATCCAGTCGATCTGCGCCTTGAATACCGCGGACAGCGCACCGTGGCGCTCGGGCGAGCACCAGACCTGGCCTTCCGACCACTGCACCAGGTCGCGCAACTCGCGGACCTTGGGATGCTCCACCGGTGCATCATCGGGCAATGGCAGCCCGGAAGGGTCGAAAATCCGCGTTTCGGCACCGAAGCGTTCGAGCAGGCGTGCGGCCTCCAGCACCAGCAGGCGGCTGAAGGAGCGCTCGCGGGTCGAGCCGTAGAGCAGGAGGATGCGCGGCCTGTGCCCGGAGACGGGGGGCGGGTCGCCGAGCAGCGCGGGATCGAGGTTGGGTAGTTGTTCGGACATGCTTCCTCCGGTCAGAGCGAGCCGATGCGCTCCAGCTCACGCTTGAGCTGGTCGCGATCCAGGGTAGCGAAGGGCAGGCCGAGGAAGGCTCGGCAACGCTGTTCGATGCGTGCCAGGGTGGCGTGGAACGCCGCATCCCGCAGGGCTTCGTCGCCATCCAGGGCGGAGGGATCGGCCAGGCCCCAATGGGCCTTCAGCGCTGCGCCGAGATACAGCGGGCAGGCTTCCCCCGCGGCGGCGTCGCAAACGGTGATGACGATGTCCGGCGGTGCGCCTTCGAAGGCTTCGCTGCCCTTGCTGTACAGGCCGTGGGTGGCGATGCCGGCCTGTTCGAGGGTCGCCAGGCTGCGCGGATGCACCCGCCCGCTGGGCTGGCTGCCGGCGCTGCATGCCTCGAAACCCGGCGGGGCCAGGTGGTTGAACATGGCTTCGGAAAGAATGCTGCGGCAACTGTTGGCCGTGCACATGAACAGGACTCGCATGGGATGCTCCTGCCGCCGTCGCCGGCGGCCGTCAGATGGCCAGGCGCAGGGCCAGGGCCGAAAGGGTCGCCAGCAGGACCGGCAGGGTCAGCAGGGCGCCGACCCTGAAGTAGTAGCCCCAGGTGATGCGCATGCCTTTGCGCGCCAGCACGTGCAGCCAGAGCAGCGTCGCCAGGCTGCCGATAGGGGTGATCTTCGGACCCAGGTCGCAGCCGATGACGTTGGCGTAGATCATCGCTTCGCGCACCGCGCCGGCGGTGTCGCTGGCCTGGATCGACAGGGCGCCGAGCAGCACGCTGGGCATGTTGTTCATTACCGACGAGAGGGCGGCGGAAAGCAGTCCGGTACCCAGCGCGGCCGCCCATACGCCGTGCTCGGCCAGGCGGTTCAGGAGCTGCGCCAGGAGGTCGGTGAGACCGGCGTTCTTCAGGCCGTAGACCACCAGGTACATGCCCAGCGAGAAGACCACGATCTGCCAGGGCGCTTCGCGCAGCACCCGCCGGGTCGAGATCACCCGCCCGCGCCCGGCCACCGCCAGCAGCAGCGCCGCACAGGCCGCGGCCACCGCGCTGACGGGGACGCCCAGCGGCTCCAGGGCGAACAGCCCGGCGAGCAGGACCAGCAGCATCCAGCCGCCGACGATGAAGGTCGCGCGGTCGCGGATCGCCGCCCGCGGCGGCTTCAATTGCTCCAGCGCATAGACCGGCGGCAGGTCGCGGCGGAAATAGAGGAACAGCACCAGCAGGGAGGTCGCGACGCTCACCAGGTTTACCGGCAGCATGACCGCGGCGTACTCGCCGAAGCCGAGCCCGAAGTAGTCGGCCGAGACGATGTTCACCAGGTTCGAGACCACCAGCGGCAGGCTGGCGCTGTCGGCGATGAAGCCCGCCGCCATGACGAAGGCCAGGGTCGCCGCCGGGCTGAAGCGCAGGGCCAGCAGCATCGACATCACGATGGGCGTGAGGATCAGCGCCGCGCCGTCGTTGGCGAACAGCGCCGAGACCGCCGCGCCGAGCAGCACGCAGAAGGCGAACAGGCGCCGGCCGTCGCCGCCAGCCCAGCGCGCGACGTGCAGCGCGGCCCATTCGAAGAAGCCGGCCTCGTCCAGCAGCAGGCTGATGACGATCACCGCGATGAAGGTGGCGGTGGCATTCCAGACGATGTTCCAGACGGTCGGGATGTCGCCCGGCGCGACGCTGCCCAGCGCCAGGGCGAGCAGGGCACCGATGCTGGCGCTCCAGCCGATGCCGAGGCCCCTGGGCTGCCAGATGACCAGGACCAGGGTGAACAGGAAGATGGCGAAGGCGATCAGCATGGGGCGGCTCGCGCTATTGGCAGCAGGCGGAGGCGCGCTGCGGGCGGCCGTCCATGTCGCGCAGGCGCGCTGCGTCGGCTTGCAGCCAGTCGCCGTTGGCCCGCAGGGTCACTTGCAGGACTTCGTGGATCCAGGCCGGCAGCGCAGGGTTCAGGCGGTAATACACCCACTGGCCCTGGCGACGGTCGAGGAGCAGCCCGGCACTGCGCAACTGGGCCAGGTGGCGGCTGATCTTCGGCTGGCTGTCGGCGAGGGCGCACATCAGTTCGCAGACGCACAGTTCGCCCTGGTCGACGATCAGCAGGGTGGCGCGAACGCGCGTCTCGTCGGCCAGGCACTTGAACACTTCGGCGGGGCTGGGCATCGCTGGGCCTTCCTGGATATATGGAAAGCTGAATATACGGATATCCGTATGTATTGCAAGCGCCCCCGCTCCCGCCGGCTAGCGGCGGGCGGCCTGGACTTCCTCGCTCGGCGTGCGCCCGAAGTAGCGCTTGAACTCGCGGCTGAACTGCGAGGGACTCTCGTAGCCGACCTGGTTGGCGGCGGTACTGGCGTTCAGCCCGTCCTGCACCATCAGGCTCCAGGCCTTGTACAGGCGCACGCTCTTCAGGTACTGGAGGGGCGAGGTGAAGGTCATCGCCTTGAAGTTGTGGTGGAAGGTCGACACGCTCATGTTCGCCTCGCGAGCCAGGGTGTCGATGTCCAGCGCACTGGCGTAGTCGGTGTGGATGCGCCGCAGGGCCCTGGCCATGCGCCCGTAGCCGCTGTGCCGGCCGGCCACCGCACGCAGGGCGTTGCCCTGCTCGCTGCGCAGGGCGCGGAAGATGATCTCGCGGACCAGTTGCGGGCCGAGGATATGGCTGTCCAGCGGGCTCTGCAGGCAGCCCAGCAGGCGCATCACCGCATCGGCCATCCCCGCGTCCAGCGGTACCGAAGCCATCGGCGCGCTGGGTGCCAGCTCATTGTCGTCGTCGCTGCCGGGAGCCTCTTCCATCTGTAGCAGCAGTTCCTTCAAGGTGCCGATATCCACGTCGACGCTCACTCCCAGCAAGGGTTCGGCGGCGGAGGCGTGGGTTTCGCATTCGAACGGCAGGGGCACCGACATCACCAGGTAGCGTTCGGCGTCGTAGCGGTAGGTTTCGCCGCCGAGGAAACCGATCTTCTGGCCCTGGGCGAGGATGCAGATGCGCGGCTCATAGAACACCGGGCTGCGCGGATAGGCCTGTTCGGCGCGCATCAGGCGAACCCCGGGGATGCGGGTGGCGTCGAAACCCGGTTCGTCTTGCAGGGTGGCGATCAGCGACGCCATGTCGGTGGAAGTAGTGCTCATGCCTTGGCTGTTTCTCCAGGAGGGGAGGCAAACGTAGCAACCCCGTGCGCGCCTGGGCAGTGGCGGCACGCAACATCGGCACGAATGGGCAAGGCTTCGACAGGAATGGACATTCTGCGGCGGCGCCCATCCGGCGAACAATTGCCCCCCGAACGGACCGCCGCCAGCAAGCCGTCGCGGCCCGCCATCCTGCGAAGAGGACACACCGATGACCTTACAGATCCGCGGCTACGCCGCCCAGTCCGCCAGCACCCCGCTGACCGCCCATCGCTTCGAACGCCGCGCGCCGCGCGCCGACGACCTGGTGATCGACATCCTCTACTGCGGCGTCTGCCACTCGGACCTCCATCAGGCGCGCAACGAATGGCACAACAGCCTGTACCCGCTGGTGCCGGGCCACGAGATCATCGGCCGGGTCGCCAGCGTCGGCGAGGCGGTGAGCGGTTTCGCGGTCGGCGAACTGGTCGGCGTCGGCTGCATGGTCGACTCCTGCCGGCACTGCGCCGCCTGCTCCGAGGGCCTGGAGCAGTATTGCGCGGAATACCCGACCCTGACCTACAACGGCCGCGACCGCCACGACGGCCTGCCGACCTTCGGCGGCTACTCGGAGCGCATCGTGGTCTCGGCCAGGTTCGTCCTGCGCATTCCCCAGGGGCTCGATCCGAAGGCGGCGGCGCCGCTGCTGTGCGCCGGGATCACGTCCTACTCGCCACTGCGTCACTGGAAGGTCGGTCCCGGCAGCCGGGTGGCGGTGGTCGGCCTGGGCGGCCTCGGTCACATGGGCCTGAAGTTCGCCAGGGCGCTCGGTGCCGAGGTGGCCCTGTTCACCCGCTCGCCGGGCAAGGAAGAGGAAGCGCGGCGGCTCGGCGCCGACCAGGTGATCCTTTCCACCGACCCACAGCGGATGGCCGCCGTCGCCGGACGCTTCGACCTGATCCTGGACACCGTGCCGCACCAGCACGACCTCAATCCCTATCTGGCGACCCTCAAGCGCGACGGCACCCTCGTACTGGTCGGCCTGCTCGAGCCGCTGGAGCCGGCGGTGCACGGTGCGCAACTGGTGATGGGACGCCGCTCGATCGCCGGCTCGGCCATCGGCGGCATCGCCGAGACCCAGGAAATGCTGGATTTCTGCGCGGCCCACGGGATCGCCTGCGACATCGAGATGATCGAGATCCAGCAGATCAACCAGGCCTACGAGCGGATGCTGGCCAGCGACGTGAAGTATCGCTTCGTGATCGACATGGCCTCCCTGCAGAAGTCCTTCTGAGACGGGCCGTCGGCGCCGGCGGGCTCAGCAGCCCTCGGCGTCGACCAGGAAGGTCTCGAAACGCACGCTTTTCGCCCCCAGCCGCCAGACGCCCGCGCTCAGCGGGCCTTGCGCGTCCTCCCGGGCCTGCCAGGCGCGTTCGCAGTCCTCGCGTGAACGCCAGCAGGTGTAGTTCAGCACGTGCTGGCCGTCCTCGCTGGGGTGCAGGCTGGCGGACAGGTAGCCCGGGCAGTTCCTGAAGCAGCGTTCCAGGCGTTGCAGGTGCGCGTTCTGTTCCAGCGCCAGCGACAACTGGCTGGCGGGTTCCACCTCGATATCGATGAGTTGCGCGTAGCACGGCGACCGCTCGCTAGCGGCCGGGCACTGATCGTCGGTGCAGCAATAGGAGGAGGGGATGAGCATGGCGGGTTACTCCGGGTGACTTGTGTCGAGGGCCGGCCCAGGGTAAAACCTCAAGCAAACTTGAGGTCAAGCCAATCATGAAGAATTCCTGCGCATCTCGTGAACTGAGCGTCGGCGAACTGGCCAGGCGTGCCGGCGTGGCGGTCTCCGCCCTGCATTTCTACGAAACCAAGGGGCTGATCAGCAGCCAGCGCAACGCCGGCAACCAGCGGCGCTTCAGTCGCGAGACGCTACGCCGGGTGGTGGTGATCAAGGTCGCCCAGCGGGTCGGCATTCCCCTCGCGGAGATCGCTCGCGCCCTGCAGACCCTGCCGGCGGGGCGCAGCCCTAGCGCGGCGGACTGGGCGCGCCTGTCGGCGCAGTGGAAGGAGGATCTCACCGAGCGTATCGACAAGCTGCTGCTGTTGCGCGACCAACTGGACGGCTGCATCGGTTGCGGCTGCCTGTCGCTCCAGGCCTGCCCGTTGCGCAACCCCGGCGACCAGCTTTCCGCCGAGGGGCCGGGAGCGCACTGGCTGGACGCCGAGGGCCGCGAGCACGACGGCTAGGCAGCGGTCAGCCGTGGTGCTGGCGGTCGGCGACGGCCGGGCTGTCCTGCAGGTTGTCCGGCGGGATCGCCAGGGCGCGTAGCGATCCGGCCATGATGTCGCTGAAGGTGGGCGCCGAGACCAGGCCGCCGAAGTAGCCGATCCTGGTCGGCGAATCGATCATCACCGCCAGCACCAGTTGCGGGTCGGACGCCGGCGCCATGCCGACGAACAGCGAACGGTAGGACTTGTCCGCGTAGCCCCGGCCCGAGGCCTTGCGCGCGGTGCCGCTCTTGCCCGCCACGTGGTAGCCCGGCACGCGGGCGCGGACCACGCCCTTCGGGTCTTCCACCACGGTTTGCAGCATCGCCCGGATGCGCCGTGCGATCTGCGGGTCCATCGCCTGTCGCACCTGGTTCTGCGGGTTGTCGCGGAGCAGGCTGAGCGGCACCAGCTTGCCGTCGTTGGCGAACACCGAGTAGGCCTGGGCCAGCTCGGCGGTGTTCACCGCCAGGCTGTAGCCGAACGACATGCTGGCGGTGGCGATGTTCGACCATTTCTCGTGGAACGGCAGGTAGCCCGGGTTCTCGCCGGGGAAGCCCAGCGACAGCGGCGCGCCGAAACCGACCCGGCCGAGCTGTTCGAGGATCGGCTTGGGCCCGATCTGCAGGGCGACCTTGCTCATGCCGATGTTCGAGGAGTTGATCAGTACCCCGGTCATGGTCAGTACGTCGCGCCGGGCGACGTCGTGGATGGTGTGCCCGTCGATGGTCATCCAGCCCGGTGCCACGCTGACTTGACTGTTCTCGTCGAACTTGCCGGAGGCCAGCGCCGCCGACATGCTGAACGGCTTGATCACCGAGCCCGGCTCGAAGGTATCGGTGAGGGTGCGGTTGCGCATGAAGGCCGGGGCGAAGCTGGCGCGGTTGTTCGGGTTGTAGGAGGGGAAGTTGGCCATCGCCAGGATCTGCCCGCTCTTCGGGTTCACCAGGACCGCCGAGCCGGAGTGCGCGCCGAACTTGAGCACGGCCTTTTCCAGCGCCTTGTAGGCGATGAACTGTAGTCGCAGGTCGATGCTCAGGGCCACGTCCTGGCTGGCCTTGGGCGTCTTCAGCACCTTGATGCTGTTGACCAGCGAGCCGCGCGGGTTGATCGCCACCTCGCGTACCCCGTCCTTGCCGCTCAGCCAGTCGTTGAAGCCCAGTTCGGTGCCTTCCTGGCCGCGGCCGTCGATGTTGACCAGGCCGATCAACTGCGCGGTCAGCTCGGAACTGGGGTAGAAACGCTTGTATTCCTTGATCTGGTGTACCCCCGTTATGCCCAGGGCCATCACCTCGCTGGCCTCGATCGGCGACAGGCCGCGCTCGAGGTAGAGGAAGCGCTTGTTCGGGTTGGCCTGGAGCTGGGCCAGCAGCGGCGCCGCAGGGCGGTGCAGGGCGCCAGCCAGGCGCGGCACCTCGTCGAGGTGGGCGGCCATTTCCCTGGGGTTGCACCAGATCGACGCGACTTCGGTGGATACCGCCAGCGGCTCGCCGTTGCGGTCGGTGATCATGCCGCGGGTGACCGGGATCGGCAGGTCGCGGATCGAGCGAAGGTCGCCCTGGTCGGCGAGGAATTCGTGGTCGTGGACCTGGAGATAGACCAACCGTCCGGAGACGGCCAGGGAGGCGAGGACGAACAGGGTGACGACAAGGATGAAGCGGTAGTTTCGGCGTTGACTGCTCATGCAAGGGCACACTGGGGAAGAGGGAGAGCGGAAGCCCGTCCGGGGCAGTGCTGAAACATCCTGTTGCAGTTGGCAACTGTACCGTCACCCGCCACCCGCCGGTCAAGCCCTTTGCCGCCGTCTAGAGCACCAGGCGCATCGCGCAGCGGCTGTCGGCGGCGAAGCCGATCTCCTGCTCGTGGCCGAGGATCGCGCGCAAGCGCCCGCCGGCTTCCTGCCAGGTCAGCCGCTGGAAGCCCAGGCGTGCGTAGAACGGCGCGTTCCAGGGCACGTCGCAGAAGGTCGTCAGGGTCAGCGCCCGGCAGTGGCTGGCGTGGGCGTAGGTCACCGCGCGCTCCAGCAGGCGGCGGCCCAGGCCCTGTTGCTGGTGGGCCAGGGCGATGGACAACTCGGCGATGTGCAACTCGTCGGCGCAGCGTTCGGCGGCGAGGAAACCGACCGGCTGGCCATCGGCGTCTTCCGCCAGCCAGTGGCTGCCGCGCTCGATCAGGCGGCGATGGAAGTCCACCCCGGCGACCCCGGCGTCGGCGATCCAGGCCAGCTCGGGCAGCAGGCGGAAGCTTTCCCCGGCTGAGCGCTCGATGGCCGGGAGCAGCGCGGCGTCCTCGTCGCGGCTGGTTCTGATGCGGTAGTCCATTGGCTTTTCACTCCATGAGCAGGCCGTCGAGCAGCACGTCCAGGGCCTGGCAGGCCCTGGCCAGGCTCTCCGGCGGGTGTTCGGCGTTGGCGATACGCAGGGCGGCGTCCACCAGCGCGCCGTTGAGCAGCCAGGCCAGGGCCTCGGCGTCGGTGCGGCGGACGCGCCCGCTGTCCATCAGTTCGCGCAGTTGCCCGGTCATCGAGCTTAGGCAGCGCAGTTGGCTGGCCTCGCTGCTGGGGCTGCCGAGGATGGCCGGGGCATCGCGCAGGACGATGCGCTGGATTTCCGCTTCCAGGGCCATTTCCAGGTAGGCCCGGTTGTAGGCACGGAAGCCGCTCCAGAGGTCCTCGCCGGCAGCCAGGATGGCGCCGAGGCGAAGATTCATCTCGTCGTCGATCTGCTGCACCACCGCGGCCAGCAGGCCTTTCTTGTCGCCGAAGTGGTGATACAGCGCGCCGCGGGTGAGGCCGGCGCTGGCGGTCAGTTCGTCCATCGAGGCGCCGGCGTAGCCGTTGTCGGCGAACGCTCGGCGCGCGGCGTCGATCAGCTTGGCGCGGGTTTCCTCGATCATCTCGGCGCGAGGCTTGCGGGCCATGCGAGGTCTCCGGGTGGCGAAGGGGCTTCAGGATAATTGACATACGCTGCGTATGTCTCCATGATTTTTGACATACGCAGCGTATGTGAATTTCGTCTTCTCCCGTCGTCGCCGGTTCCGCTGGAGCCGGCCAGCCGAGGCTTTCCATGAGCAACCCCTATCTCGAACTGTTCGCCGCGCCCGGCGCCAAGGGCTTTTCAGCCGCCGGCCTGCTGGCGCGGATGCCCCTGTCGATGACCGGCCTGGGCATCGTCACCATGCTTTCCCAGGTGCATGCCGACTACTGGCTGGCCGGTACCGTGGCGGCCACCTTCGTGTTCTGCAATGCCTTGCTCGCGCCGCAGGTATCGCGCCTGGTGGACCGCTTCGGCCAGGGCCGGGTGCTGCTCCCGGCCGCGCTGGCCAGCGCCCTGGCGATGAGCGCGCTGTTGCTGTGTACGCACTATCGAGCGCCGAATGCCTGGCTCTACCTGTTCGCCTTGCTCGCCGGGGCGATGCCGAGCATGCCGGCCATGGTACGGGCGCGCTGGACCGAGCTGTACCGGGGCTCGCCGAAGCTGCACACGGCGTTTTCCTTCGAATCGGTGATGGACGAGGTGTGCTACATCATCGGGCCGGTGCTGGCGGTGAGCCTCAGCGTCGGCTGGTTCGCCGAGGCGGGGCCGCTGCTGGCGACGCTGTTCCTGGTCGCCGGGGTGAGCCTGTTCAGCCTGCAACGCGGCACCGAACCGCCGCTGCATGCCCATCCGCGGCGCCGCGCCGGCAGCGCGCTGGCCTATCCGGCGGTACGCGTGCTGGCGCTGGTGCTGGCCGCCATCGGGGTGATCTTCGGCGCGGTGGAAGTGGTCAGCGTGGCCTTCGCCGAGGCGCACGGCAACAAGGCTGCGGCAAGCCTGGTGTTGTCGGTCTATGCCGTCGGCTCATGTCTCGCGGGATTGCTGTTCGGGCTGCTGCGCTGGCGCCTGGCGCTTTCCCGGCAACTGCTCTGCATGGTTACGCTGATGGCCCTGAGCCTGATGCCGCTGCTAGGGGTGGAGAGCATCCTTGCGCTTGCCCTGACCGTGCTGGTGGCCGGCTTCAGCGTGGCGCCGACGATGATCCTGGCCATGGGCCTGGTCGAGCGCGCGGTGGACCCGGCGCGCCTCACCGAAGGCCTGACCTGGGCCATCACCGGGCTGGGCATCGGCATGGCCTTGGGCTCGGCGCTGGCCGGTTGGGTGGTGGAGGGCTACGGCGCCGCCAGCGGTTTCCTCGTCGCGGTCGGCGCCGGCTGGCTGGCCTGGCTGCTGGCCCTGGCCTGCTTCCGGGTGCTGGCTCAGGACGAGGCCGGAGACTGCGCGGTGTCCGGCTGAGCCGGGAAGGCGTATTCGCGTTCGACCCGGGCGATCCGCGCGCTGAAACCGGCGTACCAGTCGCGCCGGCCGCGCGCCTGGGCGTCGCGGTGCTCCGCGTGGCGGCTCCAGGCACGGATCGCCGCCTCGCTGTCCCAGTAGGAGACGGTGATGCCGAAACCGTCGGCGCCGCGGACCGACTCCACGCCGAGATAGCCCGGCTGGCGGCTGGCCAGTTCCAGCATGCGCTCGGCCGCTTCGGCGTAGCCGTCGTCGACGGCGCTGCGATGGGAGCTGAAGATCACTGCGTAATAAGGTGTCGGGCCGCGCCGGGGACGGTCGCGGCGCTGCGTCCGGCACGCCTCGACGAATGCCTTCGGCAGTGGCGGCAGGACGCCGGCCAGGGCTGCCCGCTCGGGTTGGAACAGGGTGGCGACGAAGAACGGATGCTGTTCCAGCTCCACCGCGCGGATCGCTCCGTCGGCGCTCCAGGCGCTGGCCCGCAGTGCGCCGCCGGTAAGTTCCGCGGCGAAGCGCGGGGCGATTGCGTAGCGGCAATGGTAGTCCGCCTCGATCCAGTCGGCGGCATACGCCAGGGCCAGGCGCGAGCCGCGCAGCAGGCGGACTTCCTCGCGGGCTTCGAGCAGAGCGCAGGGCAGGGCGGCGATCACCGCCTGGTCGCTGTGCGGATGCTCCTCGCCATGGGTCGCCGCCTGCCAGCCGAGGGCGTTGCGGGCGAACTCGAGGATCGTGTGCTGGAAGCCGGCGCAGGTACCGAGGAACGGCCGGCGCCGGCCCCGGGCATGGGCGATCAGGCGCAGCACCGCGTCGGCGTCGCGATAGGGGCTGCCCGGCACGCACCAGAACCCGTCATAGCGCTCCAGCGCCGGCTCGGCGGGCAGGCGGTCGCTGGCCAGCCAGTCGAATGCGATCTCCAGGCCGAGTGCCTCGCCGGCCAGGCGCAGGGCCAGGGGAATCGCCCGGTGGGCGGTGATGTGCGGGTCGTGGTCGCCGACCAGGGCAATGCGCAGCGGCGCCGCGGGAGGGGTGGACATCCGTTTTCGCTCCAGTTTCGCCACGCCGGTTGGCGGGCCCTGGCGCTCACTCTATAGTTGCGTTTCCGCACTCGATATCGGCGCCAATGCAAAAGATAAATGCACCGCTGCAATATCGCCTGGACCATGCCGATCTTGCCCTGGTCCTCGCCCTGGTTCGCGGCGGCAGCCTGGCGCGGGCCGCAGAGTTGCTCAGGGTCGATGTGTCGACGGTCTTCCGGGCCATCCGCCGGCTGGAGAAGAACCTCGGCAAGGCATTGTTCGACAAAAGCCGCAGCGGCTACCTGGCGAACCAGACCGCCCGCCGTCTGGCGCAGCAGGCGGAACTGGCGGAGCAGGCGCTGGAGGCGGCGCGCATCGGCCTCGAACTGGAGCGCGAGGTGCTCAGCGGTACCGTGCGCATGACCTGCTCCGACGCCGTCCTGCATGGCCTGCTGCTGCCGGCGCTGGCGCGCTTCATGCCTGGCTATCCGGCCCTGCAACTGGAGCTGGCGACCTCCAACGACTTTGCCAACCTCAGCCGGCGCGACGCCGACATCGCCCTGCGCATGACCCGCACGCCGCCGGAACACCTGGTCGGGCGCAACCTCGGCGAGGTGCGCTACGTGCTCTGCGCCAGCGAACGCTACCTGGAGGGCCGCGACGCGACGGAGCCCGCCATGCTGCACTGGATCGCCCCGGACGATTTCCTTCCCGACCACCCGAGCGTGGTCTGGCGTCGTCGACACTATCCCGGGGTGCTGCCGGCCTACCGCTGCAACGGCGTGCTGGCGGTCGCCGAGATGGCCCGCGCCGGCCTCGGCCTGGCGGCGATCCCTGCCTACCTGCTACGCGACGGCGACGGCCTGCGGGTACTGGACGCCGACCTCGAGGGCTGCGCCAGCGCCCTGTGGCTGCTGACCCGTCCGGACTGCCGGGCGTTGCGCTCGGTGGTCGCGTTGTTCGACGAGCTGGGGCGGCATGTGCGATTGGGAGATGAGTGAAGGGGTGGCCGTGCCTGGTATGGCAACCCTCTCCCGCGAGCGGGAGAGGGGCTGGAATGGCAGGCCTGGCGCTCAGCCGCGATCCGCCGCGGCCGATCCCGGCGGCGGAATGTCGCCCACCGCCGCCGCGCCGGTGTCCTTGCGCAGGCGCCTGACCTCGTCGACGCTGACGCTTGGCGCCTGGTTGCCCCAGCTGGTGCGGATGAAGTTGACCACGTCGGCGATCTCCTGGTCGTTCATCCGCCAGCCGAACGGCGGCATGGTGAAGCTCGACGGTGCCTGGTGGGTGGCCGGCAGGGTGCCGCCCTTGAGCACGATGTGCACCAGGGAGGTCGGGTCGCTGCCGGTCACTACCGGGTTGCCGGCCAGGGCCGGGAAGACCCGCGCATAGCCCTTGCCGTCGGTGCGGTGGCAGGCCCCGCAGTTGTCGACGTAGAGCGCCGCGCCGGTCTTGCTGTCGTCGCCGTGGAACAGTGCCTGGGCTACGCTCTCGTCGTAGACGTGCGGCTGGTCGGCGGGGTCCGCCGGCGGCAGCGACTTGAGGTAGCGGGCGATGGCGGTGAGGTCGGCGTCGGTCATGTACTGCATGCTGTGCACCACCACGTCGGACATGCCGCCGAACACCGCGCTGCGCTCGTTGCGGCCGGTACGCAGGAAGCTGACCAGGTCGGCTTCGCTCCAGCTGCCCAGTCCGGTCCGGTGGTCGCCGCGCAGGCTCTTGGCGATCCAGTTCTCCAGCGGCGCGCTGCCGGACAGGTAGGCCGCGCCATCGCTCGCCGCCAGGGCCTTCTCCTGCATGCCCAGCCCACGCGGGGTATGGCAGGCGCCACAGTGGCCAAGGCCTTCGACCAGGTAGGCGCCGCGCGCCAGCACCGGGTCCTGCCCGGCGGCGGCCTGGAAGTCCTTCACCTCGGGAGCGAAGGTCCAGCGCCAGAATGCCAGCGGCCAGCGCATCGACAGCGGCCAAGGGATGTCGCTGGCCTTGTTGGGCTGCTCCACCGGCTCCACGCCATGCATGAAGTAGGCGTAGAGGGCGCGCATGTCCGCTTCGCTGACTCGCGCGTAGGACGGGTAGGGCATCGCCGGGTAGAGCGTGTCGCCGGACCTGGCCACGCCGTGGCGCACGGCACGGTCGAAGTCCTCGAAGCTGTAGTCGCCGATGCCGGTCTTGCGGTCCGGGGTGATGTTGGTCGAGTACACCGCGCCGATCGGCGTTTCCATCGGCAGGCCCCCGGCGAACGGCTTGCCGTCCCTGGCGGTGTGGCAGGCCACGCAATCGCCGGCGCGGGCCAGGTATTCACCCTGCCTGACCAGGGCCGGGTCCGGCGCTGCGGCGGCCTGGGCGATGCCGCAGGCGAGGGCGGAGAGGGCGAGGAAGGCTGTCGGTTTCATCGTTGCGCTCCTCATGCCTGCACCAGCGGACCGGGGTTCTTCAGGTATTGCTCGCGGATCGCCTTGGCCGACCAGTAGGCCAGCGCCGCCACCAGCCCAGTGGGGTTGTAGCCGGTGCCCTGGGGGAAGGCCGAGGCGCCCATGACGAAGACGTTGTGCACGTCCCAGCTCTGCAGGTAGCGGTTGAGCACGCTGGTCTTCGGATCGCTGCCCATGATCGCCCCGCCGAGCAGGTGGGTGGTCTGGTAGACCCGTGTATTGAAGTGGTCGCCGAAGTTCTTGACGCTCACCGAGATGGCCTTCGGGTTCATCGCTTCGGCGATCTTGCGCATGTGCTCGGTGACGTAGCGGCTCATGCGGATCTCGTTGTCCTTCCAGTCGAAGGTCATGCGCAGCAGTGGCTGGCCGTAGGCGTCCTTGTAGGTCGGGTCGAGGTCGAGGTAGTTGTCGCGGTAGGTCATGTTGCTGCCGTGGGCGTCCATCGACACGGTGTGCGTGTAGGCGTCCTTGACCGCCTGTTTCCAGCCGCTACCCCAGCTCGGCGTGCCGGGCGGCACGGCGAGGCCGCCGATCGGCTTGGAGCCGGCCTGGTTGACCCACATTGGCGAGCCGCCGACGAAGCCCAGCGGTCCGTGGTCGAAGTTGTCGGCGTTGAAGTCGTCCACCGCCACGCCGCCACCGCCGGTGCCGACGAAGGGGTTGGTATGCACGTCCTTGTCGAAGAACGCCTTGATGGTGGCCATGTTCTGGTAGGCGAAGTTCTTTCCCACCACGCCCTCGCCGGTGCGCGGGTCGTAGGGCTTGCCGATGCCGGAGAGCAGCAGCAGGCGCACGTTGTGGAACTGGAAGGCGCTGATGATCACCAGCTTCGCCGGCTGCACGATCTCGCGCCCCTGGGCGTCGACGTAGGTCACGCCGGTGGCCTGCCTGCCGTCGCTGTCGAGGTTGACCTTGAGCACGTTGCAGTTGGCGCGCAGTTCGAACAGCGGGGTCTGGCGCAGCGCCGGCAGGATGTTCAGGTTCGGCGAGGCCTTGGAATACATGTAGCAGGCGTAGCCGCTGCAGAAGCCGCAGAAGTTGCACGGCCCCATCTGCACCCCGTAGGGGTTGGTCCAGGGCCCCGAAGCGTTGGCCGCCGGCAGGTCGTAGGGGTGCAGGCCGAGTTCCTCGGCGGCCTTGCGGAATAGTTGCGCGGAGTACACCTGGCGCAGCGCCGGCAGCGGGAAGTCGTCCGAGCGGTCGGCGGCGAACGGATTGCCCTTGCCGACCACCTGGCCCTTGACCGTATGCGCGGTGCCGGAGGTGCCGAAGACCTTCTCGGCGAAATCGAAGTGCGGCTCCAGCTCTTCGTAGCTGACCCCGTAGTCCTGGATGGTCATGCCTTCGGGGATGAATTTCTTGCCGTAGCGTTCCTCGTAATGGCTGCGCAGGCGCAGTTCCTCGGGCATGATCCGGAAATGCACGCCGGACCAGTGCAGGCCGGCGCCACCGACGCCGTCGCCGGGAAGGAAGGCGGAGAGCTGACGGTAGGGCAGCGCGGTGTCGTTGATCCCGTGGCGGATGCTCACGGTGCTCTTGGAGAGATTCTGGAACAGCTTGCCGCGTGTGTTGTAGGTCAGCTCGTCGAGGGTGTTCGGGTAGGCGCCGTCGGGATAGGTATCGCGGTTCTCGCCGCGCTCCAGCGCCACCACGTTGAGCCCGGCCTCGGTCAGCTCCTTGGCCAGGATCGCTCCGGTCCAGCCGAAGCCGACCACCACCGCGTCCACCGGTTTGAGTGTCGTCGCCATGTTCAACCCCTCTCGCCGGAAATCGCCACCGGCGGGAAGGGATACTTCTCGCCGCGGTCGGCCCAGTCCATGAAGTCGGCGCGGGCGCCGGGGAAACCGACCAGCTTCCAGCCCACCAGGCCGCGATTGCCGCCGTGCTGCGGATCGGAGAAGAAGCCTTCGTGGGTGTTTTGCAGCAACTGGCCGAAGAGCAGCTTGGCCGGCAGGTCCTGCAGGTCGATCTGGCCGGCTTCCAGGCGTTGCAGGATGTCGTCCTGCGCCGACGGCTCCAGCTCGGCGAACGGCTTGCCCTGGTTGGCCTTGCTCCAGCGTTCCAGGGCGGCGATGCCGACCCGGTAGATGTCGCGTGGCACCAGCTTCAACTGATGGCCGAACTCCGGCGCGGCGTCGGTGACGAACGGCCCCTGCATGTACCAGAGTGCGCCGTGCCCGTAGGGGGTTTCCATCTGTCGGTCGATGAACTCCGGCACCCCGGCCTCGATGGCGCCGGGGCCGTTGTCGTCGCTGGGGATCAGTCGCGCCACCGCGGCGTTGACGAAAGCCCATTCGGTGTTGGTGAAGAAGCGAGGCTGGTAGCGTTCGCGGGGTTTGTCCTGCTCGGCGGCGGGCGTCTGCATGGCATGGCCGACGCCATAGCCGGCCAGGGTCACCGCCGGGATCACGGTCAGGGTCTTGCGCAGGAAGTCGCGGCGGCCGTTGACGGCCTTGTCATCGGGCATGGTGGGGTCCTCTCTGGATCATCACGGTTTCGTCTTTCTGATAATGATTAGCAGGCTAATTATAAGTTCATGTGTCACGTTGAAAAAACGTTTCAGCAAGGATTCAGGCAGGCCAATACCGGCAAGTGAAGCAGAACGGCGCGCCGGGCGTCGGCCCGGCGCGGCCTTCAGGCGCCTCGCCGTCGCGCCCAGGCCGAAGGATTGACCAGGTTCAGCGGCCGCTCGCCGGCGAGGGCCGCCAGCAGGTTGTCTACCGCGCAGCGGGCCATGGCTTCGCGGGTTTCCTCGGTGGCCGAGCCGATGTGGGGAGTGGCCACCACGTTCGGCAGGCGCAGCAGCGGCGAGTCGGGAGACAGCGGCTCGCGCTCGAACACGTCGAGGCCGGCGGCGCGGATCCGCCGCTGGGCCAGTGCCTCGATCAGGGCCGCCTCGTCGACCACCCGGCCACGGGAGATGTTGATGAAGATCGCCTGCGGGCGCATCCGGGCGAACTGCGCGGCACCGATCAGGCCTTCGGTGGCGGCGGTCAGCGGCAGGGTCAGGCAGACGAAGTCGGATTCCTCGAGCAGCGCGTCGAGGGGGCGGTAGCTCGCTGCGTAGCGTTCTTCGACGTGGGGCTTCGGGCTATGGCTGTGGTACAGCACGCGCATGCCGAAGCCGTGGTGCCCGCGCCGGGCCAGGGCCTCGCCGATGCGGCCCATGCCGACGATACCGAGGGTCTTGCCATGCACGTCGGTACCGAACTGGGCGGCGCCGACGCTCTTCTTCCATTCCCCGGCGTGCACCCAGCCGGCCAGTTCCACTACCCGCCGGGCTGTCGCCAGGATCAGCGCGAAGCCGGTGTCGGCGGTGGTCTCGGTGAGCACGTCGGGGGTATTGCTGAGGAGGATGCCGCGGCGGTCGAGGTAGTCGATGTCATAGTTGTCGACGCCCACCGAGACGCTGGCGATGGCTTCCAGTCGCGGTGCCAGGTCGAGCAGTCCGGCGTCCAGGCGCAGGCTGGCGCCGAGCAGGCCGTGGGCCTCGGGCAGGGCGTCGCGCAGGCGGGCCAGGCCGTCGCGGCCGGGCTCCTCGACCAGGAGCACCTCGACCCGTTCGCGCAGGCGTTCCATCAGGGGCGCGGAGAGACGTTTGTAGAGAACCACTTTCTTCATCGGATGCTCCGGAGTCGGTCAGGGGTGGGCCGGCGCGGCCCGCCGCGAGGCGTGCGCGCGAGCGGCATCGGGCTCGCGCTTGTCGGCGTGCGGGTTGAGGAACACGGTGAGCAGCACCGACAGCAGCAGCGCTCCGCTCATGAACAGATAGGAAGCTCCGGGCCCGCCGGTGATGCCGTTCAGGTAGCCGACCAGCCAGGAGCCGGAGAACGAGCCCAGCGCGCCCATGCTGTTGATCAGCGCCATGGCGCCGCCGGCGACGTTGGCCGGGAGGACTTCCGGGACGATGGCGAAGAACGGTCCGTAGGGCGCGTACATGCAGGCCCCGGCCAGCACCAGCAGGGCGTAGGACAGCCAGAAGTGCTCGCTGCCGAGGGCGTAGGAACCGTAGAAGGCGATGGACGCGATGAGCAGCGGCGGCCAGACGAAACGCTTGCGTTTCTGCAACCGGTCCGAGGCCCAGGACACCCCGAGCATGGCGATCACCGCCGCCAGGTAGGGCAGCGCCGACAGCCAGCCGGCTTCTATGATGTCGATGTTGGCGCCGTGCTTGAGGATCGACGGCAGCCAGAGGACGAAGCCATAGACGCCGATGCTCCAACAGAAGTACTGCAGCGAGAGGACGATGACCTTTGGCGAACGGAACGCCTCGCGGTAGTTCTTCACTGGCTTGATGCCCTGCTGCTCGGCGGCCAGGGCGTCTTCCAGGTCGCGTTTTTCCGAGCCGCTCAGCCAGGCGGCCTGGCGCGGGCGGTCATCCACCAGGCGCCACCAGATGAAGGCCCAGATCACCGCCGGCAGGCCTTCGATGATGAACATCCAGCGCCAGCTGAAATGCTCCACCAGGTAGCCGGAGACCACCGACATCCAGAGGATGGTCACCGGGTTGCCGAGGATCAGGAAGGTGTTCGCCCGCGAGCGCTCGGCGCGGGTGAACCAGTGGCAGAGGTAGACCAGCATCGCTGGCATCACCGCCGCCTCGACCACGCCGAGGAGGAAGCGGATGCCGATCAGCAGATAGACGTTGGCGACCATCCCGGTCAGGGTGGCCAGTCCGCCCCAGAGGATCAGGCTGACGAAGATCAGCTTCTTGACGCTGCGCTTTTCCGCGTAGATCGCCCCCGGCACCTGGAAGAAGAAGTAACCGAGGAAGAACAGCGCGCCCAGCAGCGAGGACAGCCCGGGGGTGATCCGCAGGTCGTCGGCCATCCCGGAGGCGGCGGCGAAGCCGTAGTTGGCGCGGTCCAGGTAGGCCAGGCTGTAGGTGACGAAAACGATCGGCATGATGTACCACCAGCGGCTGCTGGCGAGGCGAGGCATGGTCATGGTCGGGTATCTCCTGAGCTTGTCTTGTTCTTGTCGCAACAGGTGCCGCGTGGGCGGCGGGTTCAGGCGCTCCTGCGGCGCTCGCGGTCGAGCAGTTGGCTGCGTTTCGGCAGCCCCTCCATGTCGCCGCGGACCTGTACCGCGCGGCTGCCGATCCAGTTGCCGCGCGCCACCGCGTCGGGCAGCGGCAGGCCTTCCAGCAGCGCGCTGACCACCCCGACCGCGAAGCCGTCGCCGGCGCCCACGGTGTCCACCACGGTCGCCACCGGCACGCCGGGGACCAGCCCTTCGCCGTGGGCATCGCGATAGTAGGCGCCGCTCGGGCCGAGCTTGATCGCCACCGCGTCGACGCCCATGTCCAGGTAGAACGCGGCGATATCCGCGGGTTCCTGCCAGCCGCTGAGCAGGCGGCCTTCCTCCAGGCCCGGCAGGACCCAGTGGGCATGCGCGGCGAGGGCGTTGATCTCGGCGATCATGCGGCGCTCGCTGGGCCACAGCGAGGGCCGCAGGTTGGGGTCGAAGGACAGGCTGGCGCCCTTGCCGCGCATGCGCCGCATCAGTTCGTGGGACAGTTCGCAGGCACTCGCCGAGAGTGCCGGCGGAATGCCGGTGGCGTGCAGGTGGCGGGCGCCGAGCATTTCTTCGCGGATATGGGCGAGGCTCAGCCGGCTGGCCGCCGAGCCGCGGCGGAAGTACTCGACCCGCGGGTCGGCACCATCGACCTCGCGGGACTTCATCTGGAACCCGGTGGGCGCTTGCGCGTCGACCTCGACGAAGCGGCAGTCGAGGCCCTCGCGGGTCAGGCTGTCGAGTACGAAGCGGCCGAGCGAGTCGTCGCCGACCCGGCTCAGCCAGGCCACCGCGAAGCCGAGGCGGGCGAGGCCGATGGCGACGTTGCTGTCGGCGCCGGCGATGCGCTTGCCGAACTGCTCGACCCGGTCCAGTTCGCCGGGCTGTTCGGCGACGAACATGGCCATGGTCTCGCCGAAGCAGAGGATCTCGAAGTCAGCCATGCTGGCGTTCCTCCTGGGGCTGGCCGAGGCGGGCGAGGGCGGCGATGTGCCGGCGGCTGAGACTGAGCAGGTCGTCGCCCTGCAGCGGGTATTCGATGGCCCGCGCCACGCCTTCCGGGAAATGCTGCAGCAGGCGCTGCCAGTACTGCAGGTCGGCGGCCGACGGCGGCACCGCGACCAGCTTGCCGTCGCGGTTGCGGATCACCGCCTTGCAGTGCACGTAGCCGACATAGCGGCCAAGGCGCAGGGCGGCTTCGTCGGCCGCCTGCTCCTGCCAGCGCCAGTTGCCGATGTCGAAGGTCATCGCCAGGTCCAGCTGCTGGCGTTCGGCGAGGCGGAAGAAGCGTTCCAGCACCTCGATCCGGCCGCCCTGGGGCGTCTGGTCGTTCTCCACCAGCAGTTGCAAGCCGTGGCGCGCCAGGCGCCGGCCGAGGGCGGCGAGATCGGGCTGTTCCGGCAGAAGGCCGAGCGAGACCTTGAGCCATCCGGCTCCGCAAGCTTCGGCGCGGCGCAGGGTCGGCTCCAGCTCGGGGTTCAACTGGCCGTCTTCGCGCCACAGCTCGAGGGGTGAGGAGAACACGCACTCCAGCCCCTGCAACTGGATGGCGGCGGTCAGCGCCTCGGTATCCGGCGGGCCGGCGAAGAGTTCCTCGCGCAGTTCCACGCGCTGCGCGCCGGCCATCGCCAGCAAGGGCAGGAAGCTGGCCTGGCCGCGACTGCGAACGAGGTCCGCGCCATAGCTGGAAAGACTGATGGAGACGGGGTGAAGGGACATTGGCGATCCTCTGAAACCGGTTTCATTTCAAGCCGTGCGAAAGCCGCCGGCAACGCGCCGGCGGCGGGCCGCTAGCCGCGTGGATGGGTCGAGCCGCGAACGATCAGTTGCGCCGGGAAGGTCACCCGGCGCGCCGGCTCGCGGTCGCCTTCGAGTCGCGCCAGGAGGCGCTCGAAGGCGGTGCGGCCGATTTCGGCGGTGGGTTGGGCGAGGGCGGTGATGCCGCTGGCCACCAGTGGGTACCAGTCGAGTTCGTCCAGGGCCAGCAGGCCGACCTCATCGAACAGCCGGCAGCCGAGGTCGCGCAGTTGGCGGGTGGCGCAGAGGGTGGCGACGCCGTTGCAGGTGAACAGCGCCTTCGGCCCGGGGCCGCTGGCCGAAAGGAAGGCGCGCAGGCCGTCGCGGAAGAAGTCGTCGGTTTGCAGGACCTGGCCCTTGAGCGCCGGTCGCCGGCCGATGGAGGCATTGAAGGCCTGGACCCGCTCGATCCGCGAGCTGGTGCCGTCGAGCGGTTCGGTGACCAGCAGGATGTCGCGGAAGCCGCGGTGCTGCAGGTGGTCGAGGGCCTGTTCGACGGCGTCGGCGTTGTCCAGGCCGACCAGGTCGGTATCCAACTCGGCCAACTGGCGGTCCACCAGCACCATCGGCAGTTCGCGGTGCAGGGCGCGCAATTCGCCGGGATGGTGGCCGAGGGTGTTCACGATCAGTCCTTCGACGTTGTAGGACTGCAGGGCGGCCAGGTGATGACGCTCCTGCTCGTCGTCGCGGTCGGTATTGCACACCACCAGGCTGTAGCCGTGTTCGCGGCAGGCGGTTTCCACGCCATGCATGACGGCCACGGAGTAGGGGTTGAGGATGTCCGCCACCAGCATTCCGATCAGCCGTGTGCGCCCGCGCTTGAGGCCTCGGGCCATCTGGTTGGGGCGGTAGTCGAGCTGGTCGATGGCGCGCTCGATGCGCCGGGCGGTGGCATCGGCGAGCAACTGGCGGTCGCCGCCGATATAGCGCGACACGCTGGCCTTGGAGACGCCGGCGGCCTCGGCCACCTGGTTGATGGTGACGCGGCCACGGCTGGGCAGTACTGAACCATTCACGGACCTGGTACCTCTTGGTGCTGTTCTTATTGGTGTGTCCGGCTGGTCTTCGCCAGCGGATGCCAGGAGTTGAAACCGGTTTCAGAAAATACCAGAAGGCCGATGCCCGTCAACGGGAAAAAAACGCCTACCGGGGCCGAGCCAGGCATGAGGCCAGGACGTTGTTCATGAAAACCGAATAATCGTTTCGAATGATGGTTTGCAATTATTAATGTCGAATGGAATGAATGTGCCATATCTCCATAAATAAAAAGGAAGTTTGTCCAATACTTGAGAAACTACTTTAAGAAGGTTTTGTCGGTAGAAAGCGATCAATCAGGCGAGCTTCGCTGACATGAAAAGCACCCGGCCGACCGTCTGAAGCAGTTCTCATTTATCGGAAAACGAAGGTGGCGCGCTGAAACTTATGCGCGCCTGGCGGTCTTTATCGACGACCTGACCGCCCGGTCGCGTCATCACGCTCACCGATCGTTGCGGGTCCTGTCGAATGCCGCCGTTCCGTCGCAGCAGGATTTTTCGACAAGACCCGTCCGGACCCACTTCCCGGCTAAGGAATGACAGGATGAGCGCCGCCCTGGAGCGATTGAATCATCTGAACCTGAATCACTTGTATGCCTTCGTCGCCGTCGCCGAACACAACAGCTTCACCGCCGCGGCGGAGGCCCTGGGCTTGTCGAAATCGCTACTCAGCGAGCAGTTGCGACGCCTGGAGGCCGACCTCGGGATCCAGTTGCTGACCCGTACCACCCGTCGCATGACCCTTACCGATCGCGGCGAACTGCTGTTCGGCGTGGCCCAGCGCATGCTCGGCGAGCTGGACGGCGCGCTCTCCGATGTGCGCGACCTGCAGGGCGAGCCCAGTGGCCGGTTGCGCATCACCGCGCCGCAGGACTTCGTCAAGTGGCACATCAGCAGCGTTTCCGCGGCGTTCATCCGGCAGTTTCCCAAGGTCCAGGTGGAAATGCTGGCCGATGACCAGTTCAGCGATCTGGTCGGCCAGCGCATCGATCTCGCGGTACGTATCGGCTGGCCGCGCGACTCCGGCCTGCATGCCAGCAAGCTGTGCGACTTCCAGCAGGTTGCCGTGGCGACGCCGGGATACCTCGCCGGCCTGCCGCCGGTGCTCCAGCCGCACGACCTGGCGCGTTGCGAATGGATCGGCCATACCCGCCTGAGCACGCCCTGGACCTGGACCTTCGAACGCCAGCGCGAGCGTGCCACGGTACAGACCCGAGGGCGCCTGCTGGCGAACAACACCCTGGCGGTGTACCGCCTGGTGCTCGACGGTGCCGGCGTCAGCGTGCTGCCGAGCTTCCTGGTAGCCCGCGAGATCGCCCGCGGACGGCTGGTCCGGCTGCTGCCCGGTTGGCGCCTGCCGCAGGGCGGCATCTATGCCCTGTACCCCTCGGCGCGCTACATGCCGGTGCGGGTCAGGGCGTTCATCGAGTCGCTGCGCGAGCATCTCGGTCGCGAGCCGTTCCGCCTGGCGCAGAGCGAATGAGGCCGGGCATCCGTGCCTGGGGATAGGGCGAATAACGCCACCGGCGTTATCCGCCGCCGACGTCATGGATAGGCGGCGGATAACCGCGAGCGGTTATTCGCCCTACGGATCGGGCTTCGGCAGCATCTCGGTCGCAAGCCATTCCAACTGGCGTAGGGCGAATAACGCCACAGGCGTTATCCGCCGCTGGCGTCGCGGATAGGCGGCGGATAACCGCGAGCGGTTATTCGCCCTACGGCCCCAGGCTGCCCAGGTAGCCGGCGAGCGCCTGGATGTGGCTATCCTCCAGGCCGCCGGCGACCGCGCGCATGGTCGCGCTGTTGCCGCGCTTGCCGTCGCGGAAGCCGTGCAACTGGGTTGCCAGGTATTCCGCCCATTGCCCGGCCAGGCGCGGCGCCTTCAGCGCCGCCAGGCCCTGGGCGGCGGGCCCGTGGCAGGTGACGCAGGGCGGTACGCCGCGCTGCGCCAGGCCGTTCTCGAAGAGCTGGCGGCCGTGTTCGCGTTGCCTCGGGTCGGCCAGGGTCTGCTCGCCGGCACTCATGCGCTGGGCGGCGAACCAGGCGGAGACGTTGACCACGTCCGCCGCGCTCAGCTCCTCGCCGCGGCCGTTGGTGGCCGGGTTGCGCCGGCGCTGGGTCTTGAGGTCGTAGATCTGCTTGTACAGGTATTCCCGGTCGAGCCCGGCGAGCTTCGGGTAGCTGCGGTTCGGCCGCGGCCCGCCGTTGCCGTCGTCGTCGTGGCAGCGCGAGCACATTTTCTGCGCCATCGCCTTGCCGCGCGCCAGGTCGGCGGGCGCGTCCGGGCCCGGCACGGCGGCGGCCAGCGGCAGGGAAAGCAGGGCCGAGAGGCAGCCGGCCAGCCAGCGTTTGCGCTCAGTCATGCTGCCAGGGCCCCCGCAGCCAGCCGTGGATGTCGTAGTCGGCCATGCAGCGCTGGACCATCGCCTCGCAGTAGGCCAGGTGCCCGCGACGGCTGGCCCAGGCCAGCGAGTCGAGACGGATCTGCTCGGCATTGCCGGAATAATGGCTCTCATAGACCGCGTGGCGCGCGCCGAACTCGCTGCCGGTGGCGTCCCAGATCAGCTTGAACAGCTTCAGGCGCTGCTCCGGCTCCAGCTCGGCACCGCGGTAGTAGCTGTCCACCAGCCGCCGCGCCTCGCCGTCGCGCAGGTCGGCGGCGCCCGAGACGGTGACCAGCGGGGCGCCGCCGAGGGCGCTTTCCAGCAGCTCGCGGACCCGCTTCCAGATCTGCGGCACCTGGATGCGCAGGGCATTGGCGTACTCCAGGCGCGGCACCGCCGACCCGGCGGCGTTGCGCTCCGGGTCGCGGGCCATGGCGGTGGTCAGCGCCTGCAGCAGGTGCTGCAGGGCGATCAGCTCGCCGAGGGCAGCCTGTATCCCGCGGAAGCCCTGGGTGCCATTGGCGCGCACGCCGAGGGAAAGCAGGCCGATCATCAGCTCCAGCTTCACCCCGAGGCGGATGCCGGACTGGAAGTTGTACAGGTTGGCGAAGCCCGACTCGGCATAGAAGCCGGTGGCGCGGCGCAGGTCGCGGTAGACCAGGACGTCCTCCCAGGGAATCAGCGCCTTGTCGAACAGCAGCACGCTGTCGTTCTCGTCGAAGCGGCTGGACAGCGGATAGTCGAAGGGACTGCTCGCGCGCTCCTCGTAGGATGGCCGGCACATCAGGCGCAGGCCGGGGTTGTCCATGCGGGCGAAGAACACAACAGCGAAGTCCTCGGCCTTGCCGGCTTCCATCTGCGCCGAGGCGACCGGGGCGACGAAGGTGGCGTTGGTGATGGCGCTGCCGGTGGCGAGCATCTTCGCCCCGCTGACGACGATACCCTGGTCGGTCTCGCGTTCGACGTGGACGAACACGTCGCGCATCTCGTGGATCGCCTTGCTGCGGTCCAGCGGCGGATTGATGATCGCGTGGTTGAGGAACAGCCCGCGGTCGGCGAAGGCGCGGTGCCAGGCGCAGGCGTTCTGCCGGTAGTCGCCGTAGAAGCCGGCGCCGGCCTCCAGCCCGGACATGAACGCCGCCTTGTAGTCCGGGGTACGCCCCATGAAGCCGTAGGTCATGCGCGACCAGCAGCCGATCGCCTCGCGCGCGCCGAGCAGGTCCTCGGCGTTCTGCGCGGGGGTGAAGAAGCGGTGGCTGCGGCGACCCTGGGCATCGACCCGGGTGAGGACGTCGCGCTGCTCGCCGTGGAGGCCGTCGTAGAGCCCGGCGATACTGCGGCAGGCGTTGCGGAACGCCCTGTGCCGGGTGACGTCGGCGACCCGTTCTCCGTTGAGGTAGACCTGGCGACCGTCGCGCAGGCTGTCGAGATAGTCGGCGCCGGTCATCAGCGCGTTGGGGACGGAATGGCTCATGCTGGTTCCTTGTCGGGACGCCGGCCGTGGCGCGCACGGCCGGCGGGGCGGTCAGTCGCGCTGCAGGTGCGGGTTGCGCAGCGCCGGCTCGGCGTGGATATGCACCCGCCGCAGGTGGCGCGGCGCGCGGTGGGCGAAGGCCTCGCGACCGTGCAACAGGGTCAGGTTGTCGGCGATCACCAGGTCGTCGCTGCGCCAGCGGTGGGCGTAGTGCGCCTGTGGGTGGTACAGGCAGCGGCGCAGGCTGTCGAGCAGTTCGCCGCGCTGTTCCGGGGCGATGCCGTCGTAGTGGAACTCGGAGGGGTTGATGAAGCTGGCGTCGCCCTCGACCGGCGGTTCGCAGAAACGCAGGATGGGGAATTCGCGGCGCGGGTGGCGCTCGACTATCGGCGCCGCCGAGCGGCTGCTGTAGTGCGCCGCGCTGCGCTGGTACCGGCCGCTGGCGCGGCGCCAGAGTTCCAGCTCGCTACTGTCGGCCAGTTGCAGCGCCGCCGGGGTCGAGCTGAAGGTGGTGCGGCCGCCGTCGCTGTCGCCGGGCGCGTCGACACAGTGGAACACCTGGAATTCCGGGACCGTCTCCAGGTACATGCCGTCCCAGTGCAGCGGCACGTAGTTGTTGGCGAAGATGTGGTCCTCGGCGCCTTCCTGTTCCACCAGCTCGAGCACCGCGCCGAACGGCCACAGCATGACTTCGCCGAAGTCGTGGCAGTAGCGGGTCAGGCTCTCGGCGTCGGCGAAGGCGGCGAAGCCGCGCAGGAGCAGCAGGTGGTGGCTGCGAGCCAGGCCCTTGAGCCACTGCGCCGGCAGCTCGCCGACGTGCATGCCGGGGCGGCCGGGCTCCAGCAGCAGGCCGAAGCGCGGCTGGTTGCCCTGTTCGTCGCGCAGCGGCGAGAGACGTACCGGTTGATCGCTGAGATAGGCGTTCATCGTCTGGCTCCTCGGGCTCAGGCCACGGCGGCGCGCCGGGCGGCCCTGGCCGGCAGGCGGTAGTGACTGGGCTGGCCGTTGATCTGCACCAGCTCGCCGCCGAGTTCCAGCACCTCGCTGCGCTTCATCAGCACGAAGCGGTCCTCGGTGTTCACCGCCACGCCGTGCCAGGGCGTCAGCCAGTCGTCGCGGGTCGGCATCATGTGGATGCCGAACTTCAGACTGTCCGCCGGCTGCGGATGGATGGACAGGCGGATCGCGCGGGGGAACTGGTCGGCCAGCAGCGCGCCCCAGGCCCAGCTGCGCTGGATCACCCCGTAGGCGCGCTCCTTGGCGTCGCGTTGCAGGGCAGTCTTCGAGCCCTGGTAGTCGGGGGTCAGGCCGTCCTCGTAGAGGAAACGGGTGATGGCGCGGTACAGCAGCAGGCCTTCTTCGCTGGCCAGCAGGGTCTCGCGGATGCTTTCCAGCGGCTCGGCGTAGCCGTCGATCAGCAACTGGCGGAGCTGCTCGTGGTTGTCGCGCTGGGCCTCGAAGGCGCGTACGTCCTCCAGGTTGAACACGCCGATATGGGTGGCGCCGATCTCCTCGATCATCAGGCGCAAGGCATCCTGGTAGGCGCTGATGTGCGCATCGCCGATCCTCACCAGGTCGCCGAACACCCGGCCGTCGGAGCAGACGGTGATCTTCGCGCCCGGTGCATAGAACAGCTGGATGCGCTGGCACAGGTGGTTGAGGAACGACAGCGACAGGCGCTCGGCCATGTCCGGACGGCTGTCGAGAACCTTGCCGGGGTTCGGCGACTTGGCCGGAAACGCCGGCAGGACGAATTCGATGGGCTCGCCGGCTTCGATGAAGGCGGCGATGCGCGGCAACTGGACCTGTTCGATGCGGCGGATCTCGTCCGCTTCGCTGGCGCTCTGGCGATGCTCGGGGTAACGGCGGCGATAGAGCAACAGTTCTTTCAATACGCGTGCGGGAAGGGTGTCTTCGGCGATGGCGTACATGCAGGTGTTTCCTCCTTGTGGGCGGATGCCGGCGGGGCCGGCAGCGGAAGGCGACATCCTGTGGACTCGCCGCCGGGGGATAAACCGGGGAAGGCCGGAAACACTGTTCGCTGAAGCTTGACGATGGGCGCCGGGCACGGGCGGGCCGCCGGCGTTGTCGCGTATCGCGGGGAGGGCTGAAGGAAGCGGCCGCCGGCGGGCGGCCGCAGGGCGGTCAGTCGGCGTTCTCGCCGCACAGGTCGAGGGCGAACCAGCGTTGCGCTTCGTCGCGTCCGAGGCCGGCGCCGAGCAGGCCGAAGAGCTTGCCCAGGGCCGCCTCGCGGGTCATTCCGCCAGCCGAGAGCAGGCCGGCGTCGCGCAGGCGGCTGCCGGCGGCGTAGACGCCGAACTCGACCTGGCCGTAGGCGCACTGGCTGACCGCGGCGAGCAGCACGCCGCGGGCGTGGGCTTCGCGCAGCAGCGCCAGCAGCTCCTCGTCGTCGGACGGGCCGGTGCCGCTGCCATAGCATTCCAGCAGCAGCGCTTCCACGCCGCTGTCGAGCAGCCCGCGCAGGTGCGCGGCGCGCAGCCCTGGATAGAGCGGCAGCACGGCGAGGTTCACTTCCCGGCGCGGCTGGCGGTAGCCGAGCGCCGCGGGCGCCGGCGCATGCTCGGCGTGGCGCGGTCGCGGCAGTTCGGCGAAGGCGTCGAACGCGTCGCTGCGCAGCTTGCTGACTCGCGCGCCGTGCAGCAGGGCATCGTTGAAATAGACCTGTACGCCGCGCGCGTGGCCCTCCTGGAGGACGCGCAGGGCGCCGACCAGGTTGTCCCAGGCATCGCTGCCCGGCGCGCCGGCCGGCAGCATGGAGCCGGTCAGCAGCACCGGGATCGGCAGGTCGAGGAGCAGGAAGGACAGCGCCGCGGCGCTGTAGGCCAGGGTGTCGGTGCCGTGCAGGAGCAGCACGCCGTCGTGGCCGGCGTCGAGCGCGGCGACGATGGCGTCGCGCATCGCCAGCCAGTTGCCCTGGGTCATGTTGGCGCTGTCCAGCGGCGGTTGCAGTTCGGCGAAGCGCCAGCGCAGGTCCGGGGCGTCGCCGAGGCTTTGCAGGTGGTCGCGCATGCGCGCTTCGAAGCCACCGGCCGGAGCCAGTCCCTGAGGGGTCTGCAGCATGCCGATGGTGCCGCCGGTGTAGAGCACGAAGAGGTTCTTGACTGGGAGCATCCGTAATCCTTGTGTCGGGCCTTTTCGCGCCGGACGTGCGAAGAGGGGACACCATTGTGGCGCAGGCGCCGCTCCGGGGGGAGGGCGCCTGCGCGAGACTCAGCGATTGCCGCTCGGCAGCGGCTCGGCGTCCGCCTGCGCCGGGGGCTCGGCGCGCTGGCCGGCGGGCCAGGCTTCGCGGTCCAGGTCGAGGTCGGCGAACTGCGCCGAGTCGAACACCGGTTGCTTGATCCCGGCGCGGCGCTGCACGTCATAGTCGCGCATCACCCGCAGGCCGACCTTGAACAGCAGGGCCAGGGCCATCAGGTTGACGAAGGCCAGGCAGGTCATGGTGATGTCGGCGAAGGCGAACACGGTGGACAGGTCCTGCACCGAGCCCCAGACCACCAGGGCCAGCACCAGCGCGCGGTAGCCGATCAGCACCAGGCGGTTGCGGCTGAGGAACTGTAGGCTGTTCTCGCCCAGGTAGAAGTTGTAGAGGATGCAGGTGAAGACGAACAGCGACAGGGCCACGCTGACGAACACCCGGCCCCAGTCGCCGACCACCGCGGCCAGGGAGTTCTGGGTGAGGACGATGCCGTCGCCTTCGAAGCCCGGGGTGTAGAAGCCCGAGAGCAGGATCAGCAGGGCGGTGCAGGTGCAGATCACGAAGGTGTCGAGGAACACGCTGAAGGCCTGGACCACGCCCTGTGCCGCCGGATGGCGCACGGCGGCGACCGCGGCGACGTTCGGCGCGCTGCCCAGGCCGGCCTCGTTGGCGAAGACGCCACGCTTGACGCCCATCACGATGGCGCTGCCGAGCAGGCCGCCGAACGCCGGGTCTAGGCCGAAGGCGCTCTTGACGATGGTTTCCAGCATTGCCGGGACGTGCTCGATCTGGCTGGCGATGACGTACAGGGTGACGCCGATGTAGGCCAGGGTCTTGATCGGCACCAGCAGGTCGGAGACCGCGGCGATGCGCTTGATGCCGCCGATGAAGACCACGCCGAGCAGCACCGCCAGGGCGATCCCGGTGTGCTGCGGGGCGAAGCCGAAGGCGTTCTGCAGCGAATGGGTGACGGTGTAGGACTGCAGGCCGTTGAAGGCGAAGCCGTAGGTCACCAGCAGGAGTACCGCGAAGACCACCGCCATCGAGCGCAGCTTCAGGCCGTGCTGGATGTAGTAGGACGGGCCGCCGCGATACAGGCCGTCGCCGTCGCTGCGCTTGTAGACCTGGGCCAGGGTGCATTCGAAGAAGCTGCTGGACATGCCGACCAGCGCGGTGACCCACATCCAGAACACCGCCCCCGGACCGCCGAGGGTCACGGCGATGCCGACCCCGGCGATGTTGCCGGCGCCGACCCGGCCGGCGAGGCTCAGCATCAGGGCCTGGAAGGAACTGAGCTGGCCGGCCTGGCCGCGCAGCGATTCCCTGAATACGCCGAACATGTGGCCGAAGTGGCGGAACTGGACGAAACGCGAACGGATCGTGAAGTAGGCACCCAGGCCGACGATCAGGACGATGAGGACTTTTCCGGAAAGGAAATCGTTGAGCATTTCAAGCATGGAGGTCTACCTCGGTTCTTATTCTGGTACCGGCGTGCGCTGCGGCAGCGCCTTGGTGCGCGGCGCATGGTTGGCCATGACGCACCTGGTTACAATTTCGCGGGTTGCTCCTGCTTGATGCGACCTGATGCTAGAATCGCGTCCATAGCATCAGTTTTGGAGCCATCGATGTCCGAGCACCTGGGCGCCAATCTCAAGCTGCTTTGCAGCCATTACCGCTCGATTTCCGAGGTTTGCCGGCAATTGGCGATCAATCGCGCACAGTTCAACAAGTACCTCAGCGGCCAGAGCCAGCCGACGCCGTACAACCGCAAGCGGATCGGCGACTTCTTCGGCGTCGAGGACTACGAGCTGGGCTTGCCGCCCGAGCAGTTCGCCCGCCTGATCGGCGCCCGCACCAGCGCCCAGCCGCGCCAGCCCAGCAACGACCCGCTGTTGCGGCTGCTGCAACCGCTGCGCGCCGAGGCCGGCGACCTGGGCCGCTACTGCGGCTACTACTTCGAATATGCCAACTGCATGTCGGTGCCAGGCAGCATCCTGCTCTCCCTGGTGCATCTCTACGAGGAGGACGGCGTGTTCCTCTTCGAGCGCCAGGAACGCCAGGAGCGCACCAGCAGTACCGACGTGCAGGCGGAGGAGTGGGCGCGTTGCCGCTATCTCGGCGCGGCCTTCCAGTTGCAGGACCGGGTGTTCCTGATCGACTACGAGTCGCTGACCCTCAACGAGATGAGCCAGACCATCCTCATTCCCAGTTTCAAGAGCCGTATCACCCGCCTGAACGGCCTGAAGATGGGCGTTTCCAGCGGTGACCGGCGGACCCCGGCATGCAGCCGGGTGGTCTGGGAGTACCTCGGTGCGGAAATCAACCGGATCAACGCCTACCGCCAGGTGCGCCTGTACCGCCCGGACGATCCGCGGATCGACGAGGATATTCGCCAGCGCCTGGCGGCGGGGAGCTTGCGGCATGGGTTGCTGGAGACGGAGTGAGGGGCGGGGGATCGCGCAGGGCGGTGATACCTGCTGACGACCCGGTTCGCGGCCACGAAAAAAGCCCCCTTGCCCGACGGGCAAGGGGGTAATGTGCGCCGGTGGTTGGCCGGCTACCGAGGTTCGCGGGAATCAGATGTGCAGGGCGTGTCCCAGCGCGCGCAGGGCGGCTTCCTGGACCGCTTCGCCGAGGGTCGGATGGGCGTGGATGGTGCCGGCGATGTCTTCCAGGCGGGCGCCCATCTCCAGCGACTGGGCGAAGGCCGTGGACAGTTCCGAGACCGCCTTGCCCACCGCCTGCCAGCCGACGACCAGGTGGTTGTCGCGACGCGCCACCACGCGGACGAAGCCTTCGTTGGCCTCCAGGGTCATGGCGCGGCCGTTGGCGGCGAACGGGAAGCTCGCCACCAGGCAGTCCAGGCCGGCATCCTTCGCCTGCTCCGGGGACAACCCGGCGACCACCACTTCCGGATCGGTGAAGCACACCGCGGGGATCGCCACCGGGGCGAACTGGCGACGCTTGCCGGCGATCAGCTCGGCGACCATCTCGCCCTGGGCCATGGCCCGGTGCGCGAGCATCGGCTCGCCGGCGAGATCGCCGATGGCCCAGACATTGCGCATCGAGGTGCGGCACTGGTCGTCGACCTTCACCGCCCGGCCGTTCATGTCCAGGCCCAGGCTTTCCAGGTTCCAGCCTTCGCTGCGCGGCTTGCGGCCGACCGCCACCAGTACCTGGTCGGCGGCGATCTCGCGCTCCTCGCCGGCGCCGTCGCGGACCCGCACGCCGTTCTCGCTCGGGCCCAGCAGGCTGTGCCCGAGGTACAGCTCGACGCCCAGCTTGCGCAAGGCCTGGGCCACCGGCTTGGTCAGTTCTTCGTCGTAGCCCGGCAGGATGCGTGGTTGCGCTTCCACCACCGCCACCTCGACGCCGAGCTTGCGGTAGGCGGTACCCAGCTCCAGGCCGATGTAGCCGCCGCCGACCACCACCAGGCGCTTGGGCAGGCTGCCGGGCGCCAGCGCCTCGGTGGAGGAGATCACCTTGCCGCCCAGCGGCAGGATCGGTAGCTCGACGCTCTGCGAGCCGGCGGCCAGCAGCAGGTGCTCGCACTCGATGCGCTGGCTGCCGCCGCCGGCGAGTTCGACCGCCACGCTTTTGCCGTCGAGGATCCTCGCCCAGCCCTGGACGACATCGACCCCGTGTTTCTTCAGCAGCGCGGCGACGCCGCTGGTGAGGCGGTCGACGATGGCGTCCTTCCATTCCACGGTGCGGGCGATGTCGATGCTCGGCGCCTGTACCTGGATGCCCAGCGCCGACCGGCCGGCATAGTGGCGGGCCTTGAGGTATTCCTCGGCGGCGTGGATCAGCGCCTTCGACGGGATGCAGCCGACGTTCAGGCAGGTGCCGCCGAGGGCGGCGCCCTCCACCAGTACGGTGGGAATGCCCAGTTGCCCGGCACGGATCGCCGCGACGTAGCCGCCGGGACCGCCGCCGACGATCAGCAGGGAAGTCTTCAGGATCTGGCTCATCGCTTACTCCAGGAACAGGGTGGCGGGATGTTCGAGCAGGCCGCGCACGGCCTGGATGAAGGCCGCCGCGTCCATCCCGTCGACCACCCGGTGGTCGAAGGAGGAGGAGAGGTTCATCATCTTGCGCACGACGATGTTGCCGCCGACCACCATCGGTCGCTCGACGATGCGGTTGACGCCGACGATGGCCACCTCCGGATGGTTGATCACCGGTGTGCTGACGATCCCGCCGAGCACGCCGAGGCTGCTCAGGGTGATGGTCGAGCCGGACAGCTCCTGGCGTTGCGCCTTGCCGCTGCGCGCGGCTTCGGCCAGGCGCGCCACTTCGCTGGCGTTGCCCCAGAGGTCGCGCGATTCGGCGTGGCGCAGCACCGGCACCATCAGGCCGTTGTCGCTCTGGGTGGCGATGCCGACGTGCACCGCGCCGTAGCGGGTGACCACCTCGGCCTCGTCGTCGTAGCGCGCGTTCAACTGCGGGAAGTCGCGCAGCGCCACGACCATGGCGCGGACCAGGAACGGCAGCAGGGTCAGCTTGCCGCGCTGGCCACCCCATTTCTGGTTGAGATGGGCGCGCAGGGCTTCCAGATCGGTGACGTCGATTTCCTCGACATAGCTGAAATGCGGGATGCGTCGCTTGGCGTCCTGCATCTTCTGGGCGATCTTGCGACGCAGGCCGATCACCGGCACCGCCTGTTCGTCGTGTCGCTCGGCATACCCCTGCGCGGCGGCGCCGCTGCGCGCGACGCTGCCATCCTGGGTCAGGTAGGCATCGAGGTCCTCGTGGAGGACGCGTCCGGCGGGACCGCGGCCCTGCACGAACTGCAACTCGATGCCCAGGTCGCGGGCGCGCTGGCGCACCGCGGGGGAGGCCAGCGGGCGTTCGCCGGGCTGGCGCCGCTGCCGTGGCGCCTCGCTGTCGCGCAAGGCGCGCGGCGCTTCGGCGGCGGCTTTCGGCGCCGCGACCGGGGCTTCCTTCGGTTTCTCCGGGGTGGCGGCGACGGGCGCGGCCGGCGTCGCCGCGGCCGGACTCTCGGCGAGGTTGCCGGCACCTTCCACCTCCAGGCGGATCAGTTCGCCGCCCACCGCCATCACCTGGCCCGGCTGGCCGCCGAGGGCGAGGATGCGTCCGGCCACCGGCGAGGGAATCTCCACCGTGGCCTTGTCGGTCATCACCTCGGCGAGGACCTGGTCTTCATTGACCGAGTCGCCGACCTGGACATGCCACTCCACCAGTTCGACCTCGGCGATGCCTTCCCCGATGTCCGGCATCTTGATCACATGGGTACCCATTCAGACCTCCATCACACGCTTGAATGCCGCGCCGACGCGCGCGGGGCCGGGGAAATACGCCCACTCCTGGGCATGCGGGTAGGGGGTGTCCCAACCGGTGACGCGCTCGATCGGCGCCTCCAGGTGGTGGAAGCAGTGCTCCTGCACCAGCGACATCAGCTCGGCGCCGAACCCGCAGGTGCGGGTCGCCTCGTGGGCGATGACGCAGCGGCCGGTCTTCTTCACCGAGGCGACGATGGTTTCCAGGTCCAGCGGCCAGAGGCTGCGCAGGTCGATGATCTCGGCGTCCAGGCCGGTCTCGTCGGCCGCGGCCTGGGCCACGTAGACCATGGTGCCGTAGGTCAGCACGGTCAGCGCCGCGCCGGGGCGGACGATCGCCGCCTTGTCCAGCGGCACCTTGTAGTAGCCGTCCGGCACCTGGCTGGCCGGATGCTTGGACCAGGGCGTCACCGGGCGGTCGTGGTGGCCATCGAACGGGCCGTTGTAGAGGCGCTTGGGCTCGAGGAAGATCACCGGGTCGTCGTTCTCGATGCAGGCGATCAGCAGGCCCTTGGCGTCGTAGGGGTTGGACGGCATCACCGTGCGCAGGCCGCAGACCTGGGTGAACATCGCCTCCGGGCTCTGGCTGTGCGTTTGCCCGCCGTAGATGCCGCCGCCACAGGGCATGCGTACGGTCATCGGCACGATGAAGTCGCCGGCCGAGCGATAGCGCAGGCGCGCCGCCTCGGAGATCAACTGGTCGGAGGCCGGGTAGACGTAGTCGGCGAACTGGATCTCCACCACCGGGCGCAGGCCGTAGGCGCCCATGCCGACCGCGGCGCCGATGATGCCGCTCTCGGAGATCGGCGCATCGAACACCCGCGAGGTGCCGTATTTCTTCTGCAGGCCTTCGGTGCAGCGGAACACGCCGCCGAAGTAGCCGACGTCCTGGCCGAATACCACCACGTCGTCGTCGCGCTCGAGCATGATGTCCATCGCCGAGCGCAGCGCCTGGATCATGGTCATGCTGGTGACCGTCTGGGCGTTCTCGTGTTGCGGGTTCATGGCATTCATACCCCGAGCTCCTGGCGTTGCCGGCGCAGGTGCTCCGGCAGTTCTGCATAGACGTCCTCGAACATGCTGGCGGCGCTCGGCACCCGGCCGTCGATCAGGGTGCCATGGCTCTCCGCCTGTTTCTGCGCGGCCAGCACTTCGGCTTCGAGGGCCTTGTGGGTGGCTTCGTGCTGTTCCTCCGACCAGATGCCGAGGCCGATCATGTGCCGCTTCAGGCGGGCGATCGGGTCGCCCAGCGGGAAGTTGGTCCAGTCGTCGGCGGGGCGGTACTTGGACGGGTCGTCCGAAGTCGAGTGCGGGCCGGCGCGGTAGGTGACCCATTCGATCAGGCTCGGCCCGAGGTTGCGCCGGGCGCGCTCGGCGGCCCACTCGGAGGCGGCGTAGACCGCCAGGAAGTCATTGCCGTCGACCCGCAGCGAGGCGATCCCGCAGCCCACGCCCCGGTTGGCGAAGGTGGTGCCTTCGCCGCCGGCGATGGCCTGGAAGGTGGAGATCGCCCACTGGTTGTTGACCACGTTGAGGATTACCGGCGCGCGGTAGACATGGGCGAAGGTGAGGGCGGTGTGGAAGTCCGACTCGGCGGTAGCGCCGTCGCCGATCCAGGCCGAGGCGATGCGCGTGTCGCCCTTGATCGCCGAGGCCATGCCCCAGCCGACCGCCTGGATGAACTGGGTGGCGAGGTTGCCGGAGATGGAGAAGAAACCGGCCTCCTTGCTCGAGTACATGATCGGTAGCTGGCGGCCCTTGAGCGGGTCGGCCTCGTTGGAGAGAAGCTGGCAGATCATGTCCACCAGCGGGTATTCGCGGGTGATCAGGATGCCTTGCTGGCGATAGGTCGGGAAGCACATGTCGCCGTCGCGCAGGGCCAGGGTGTGGGCGGTGGCGATGGCTTCCTCGCCGAGGCATTGCATATAGAAGGAAAGCTTTTTCTGCCGTTGCGCGGTGAGCATGCGCGCGTCGAACAGGCGGGTCTTGAGCATCGCCCGCATGCCGCGCAGCAGTTGTTCGTTGCTGAGCTGCGGATTCCAGGGACCGACGGCGTGGCCGTCGTCGTCGAGCACACGTACCAGGCTGTAGGCCAGGTCGCTGGTCTCGGCGGGCTCGACATCCACCGGCGGCTTGCGTACCTCGCCGGCGGGGGACAGGTGCAGATAGGAAAAGTCGGTCTTGCAGCCAGGACGCCCGGTGGGCTCCGGGACATGCAGACGCAACGGCTCGTAATCACTCATGACAGGCCTCCGGCCCGGTCCGGGCCAAACGGTTGGAGAGATCAGAAACGGGCGAACGGCGCTCGAAGCGGCGGACTGGGCGGATGGCGGGTTCCCGTCCTGTGGGTGGGGGCGGGTTGCAGGCATGCCGGGGTACGGCAGGCGCGGTCGTACTGGGTGACGTCACTCATGGTGAGGCCCTCGGGTTTTGTTTTTGTAATTTCAGTATAGGCTTCGGGTGCTAGTTTTTTGCTCCAAATTGACTAAGGTATTCCGGCAGTATTGGGTTGTTTGAACTACAAGAATCGCTAACAAGAGAAACAACGCACCATGGCTGAACTCGACCGCATCGACCTGAAAATCCTCCGTGCCCTGGCCGACGACGGCCGCCTGAGCTGGCGCGATCTCGCCCAGAAGGTCGGCCTGTCGCTGACGCCGACGCTGCGCCGGGTACGCCGCCTGGAAGAGGAACACTACATCCAGGGCTACTTCGCCCGGCTCGACGAGGAGCGCCTGTCCGGGGCGATGAGCGTGTTCGTCTCGGTGTCCCTGGAAAAGCAGACCGGCGACTACCTCGCTCGCTTCGAGGAACGCATCGTCGATGCGCCGCAGGTCATGAGCTGTTTCCAGATGACCGGCGATGCGGACTACATGCTGCGGGTTGTGGTCAAGGATCTCGCCGCCTACCAGGCGTTCCTCACCAATACCCTGACCTGCATTCCCGGCGTGGCTGGCATCAAGTCGGCCTTCGCGCTGAAGTCGGTGATGCTGCGCTCGGCCCCGCCGCTCTAAGCATAGACCCTGTCTATCTGTGTAACGTTACGCTATTCTGATTGCGTAACGTTACGCAGATGGAGGCGTTCATGAAAGCCAGCAAACCCGGGCCCAAGCCGAGCGGCAAGGCCAAGTCGGCCGCCCAGCGGATGCGCGAATACCGCGCGCGCAAGGCCGAAGAGGCCCTCGGCGCCGAGCATTCCGACAAGGAGCGCGAGCGGCAGATCCGCCGTGAGGCGCGCGCCGAACTCGAACGCGTGAAGCTGGAGCAGCAGCGCCGCGAACACACCCTGCGCAAGGAACTGGAAGCCTGCCAGACCGAGATTGGCCGCCTGCTCGGCCTGCTGCGCCGGCACGGCATCGATCCGCACCCGGGCAACTGATCAGCCGGGCGTGTCGAGGAAGGCCAGCAGGGTCGCTTCCTCGGCACTCAGCCAGCGGCGCTTGCGGGCGCGCCTGAGCTGGCCCAGTTGCCCGGCCTGGTAGGCCTCGATGATCGCCGGGTGGATGTAGCATTGCCGGCAGATCGCCACGCTGTTGCCCAATTCGGCGGCGACCTCCGCCACCACCGCGCCAAGCCCGTCGGCTTCGGCACGCCGCAGGCGCTCCAGCGCCAGCGCGCTGCCGGCCCAGGTACGGTAGTCCTTGGCGCTGAAATCCTCGCCGGTATGCCGGCGCAGGTACTCATTGATGTCGTGGGAGCCGATGCGGTGCGGCTGGCCGTCCTCGTCCAGGTACTGCAACAGGTCCTGGCCGGGCAATTCCAGGCAGCGCCGCAGCACCCGCGCCAGGCGCGGATGCTCCAGGCTGACGTCGTGCTCGATGCCGCTCTTGCCCTTGAAGCGGAACCGGATGCGACTGCCGTTCACGTCCACGTGCCGGGTACGCAGGGTGGTCAGGCCGTAGGAGCGGTTGTCGCGGGCGTAGCGGTGGTTGCCGACGCGGATCAGGGTGGCGTCGAGCAGCGCAACCGCCAGGGCCACCACCTTGTCGCGACCGAGGCCGGGCAGGCGCAACTGGGCGTCGATGTGCCGGCGCAGCCGCGGCAGCGCCTGGCCGAAGCGCAGCAGGCGCTCGTACTTGTCGGCATCGCGTACCTCGCGCCAGCGCGGGTGGTAGCGGTACTGCTTGCGCCCACGGGCGTCGCGGCCGGTGGCCTGGAGATGGCCGTTGGGGTCGGGACAGATCCAGACCTCGCGATAGGCCGGCGGAATGGCCAGCTTGTCCAGCCGGCGGATCTCCTCGGCGTCGCCGATGCGCTGGCCGTCGGCATCGAAATAGACGAAGCGCTTGCCCTGCCGGCGTCGACGGATGCCCGGCTGGCGGTCGTCGACGTAGCAGAGGCCGGCGGGCAGGGCGGGGATATCCGGTGGCGCTGCGCTCATGCTTGGGTTCCGAAGGAAAGCTTGCCTGTTTAGGCCGCTGCGCCCGCTGGAACGTTCAACCGCGCTGCGCTTGCTCCTGCTCGTAGCCGAGGGCGCCGGCGATATGGCGGCCGGCGATGTAGCCGAAGGTCAGCGCCGGCCCCAGGTTGATGCCGCCGGAGGGATAGTGGCCGGCGAACAGGCTCGCCATGTCCGCGCCCGCCGCGTACAGGCCGGGGATCGGCTGGCCGCCGCCGTCCAGCACGCGGGCCTGGGCGTCGGTCTTCAGCCCGGCGAAGGTGCCGAAGCAGCCGGGCTCGACCTGCACCGCGTAGTACGGTCCGCGTTCGATGGGGGCGACGCAGGGATTCGGCCCCGGATACGCCGGGTCGCCCTGCTTGCGGTTGAATGCCGTGCCGCCGCGGCCGAACTCTGGGTCGCGGCCCTCGCGGGCGTGGCGGTTGTATTCGGTGACGGTGGCGGCCAGGCCGGACGGGTCGATGCCGCAGCTCCTTGCCAACTGATCCAGGCTGGTCCCGCGCTTGAGATAGCCGCTGCGCAGGTGCGCGGCGATCGGCAGCGGCGCCGGACGCACGTAGCCGAGGCCGTAGCGACGCAGGAAGCGCCGGTCGCAGACCAGCCAGGAGCGTGCCGGCTGCCCGGGCGGGGTGGCCTCGAGCAGGGCGGCGACATAGTCGTGGTAACCGTGCGCCTCATTGACGAAGCGCCTGCCGTTGGCCAGCACGCCGATCAGCCCGGGCTTGCCGCGCTCGATGATGTGCGGGAAGTGCCCGGTCTCGCCATCGCCGTGGGGAACTCGCGAGACCGGCGCCCAGGCGATCGGCGAGCGCAGGTCGTCGGCCACCCGGCCGCCGGCGCTTTCCCCCAGGCGCAAGCCGTCGCCGTTGCAGCCCGGCGGCGGCAGCGGCAGCAGGGTGTCCAGGGTGGGGGCCAGCTCGGCGCGGCGCTGCGGATCATGGGGAAAGCCGCCGCAGGCCAGGACCACGGCGCCTGCCTCGATGCGCAGGAGTCCCTCGGCGCTCTCGACCAGCGCGCCGACCACCTTGCCGTCACGCAGCAGCAGTTCGCGGGCTGGCGCCGATTCGATCAGGCGCACACCCAGGGCTTCGGCGGACTTGGCCAGGCGCGCTACCAGGGCCACGCCATTGACCAGGTGCATGGCGCGACCGTAGCGCAGCAGGTGCCAGAGGTGGCTGGAAAAGCGCCGGGCGACATGCAGGAAGGCCGGCAGCGAGCGGGTCAGGTCGAGGAAGGCGGCGAGGTCGGCGCCGGCCATGATCGGCATGCCCATGAACGAGGTCTCCCGCAGGGTCTTGCGCAGGCGCGGCAGCAGCGGGCCCAGTTGCCGTGCGTCATAGGGCGCGGCGACCAACTGGTGGCCGCCCTCGGCGGCGCCCGGCGTGTCGCCATGCATGTCCGGGATGCCGTTGCCGTCGACGAACCGCAGGTGGGTGTGGCGCTCGAAGAAGGCCACCATGTGCGGGCAGGCTTCGAGGAAGGCGTCGATCCGCGCGGCGTCGTAACGCTCGCCCAGTTCGTGGCGCAGGTAGGTACGCGGTTGCTCGATGTCCTCCTCGATACCGGCGCGACGCGCCAGCGGGTTGCGCGGCAACCAGGCCCAGCCGCCGGACCAGGCGCTGGCGCCGCCGAACACCGGGTCCTTCTCCACCAGGACTACCCGGCGCCCGTGCCAGGCCGCGGTCACCGCCGCCGCCAGCCCGGCGGCGCCGGAGCCGACGACCAGCACGTCACAGGTTAGCGGGGTGGTCTCGACGGCCGCAGAGGTCATGGCTTCTCCCTTTTTCAAGATTTCGGAACGATGTTCCATATTCTAGGGAGGCAATGCCCGCGTACCAACCCGCTCAGCGAAAGGAGCGGGCGATCATCGGCCAGGTCGAAGCGAGGTCGGCCGCCCGTTAGGGAAAAGGGAGACGGGAGGGGAAAGGCCCGGCGCAGGCGCACCGGGCCGAGGGCGTCAGCGCGCTTCGCCGCCGCCCTGGACCGCGGCGGCCTTCTTGCGCACCGGGAAGGGGAAGTAGAGGGCGCGCAGCAGCGCGACGCGCTTGATCACTTCGCCGATCAGCAGCGAGACGATCACCGAGATCACCAGGGCGACGCTGGCAGCGGCCGGTTCCGACAGACCCAGGTGGACCAGCAGGTTGAAGGTCTTGTGCTGGATCTCGCCGTGGAAGATCAGCAGGATCAGGGTCGACTGGCCGATGTAGGTCATCGCCTTGCCCAGCCAGTCGATCTTCATCATCAGCCCGGACAGCGCCCAGCACAGGTAGACGCCGCTCACCGCCTGGACGGTGGCCCAGAACCAGTGGTCGTAGCGGCGCTGCGCCATGTCCACCACCGTCGGGTAGTAGAGGAAGCTGGCGGTGGTCACGGCAAGGGCGATGCACAGGGTCAGCAACGAACTCTGGTGGCGACGCAGGACGTCGCGCAGGACATAGCCGAACATGAAGTGGGCGCTGCTGATCAGGGTGATGTCCAGGCTGAACGGCAGGCCCGGCAGCAGGTACTGTTCGCCGCCGAACTCCACCGGGATCTGCCAGAACGTCTTGAGGAACAGGATGCCCAGGCCCAGTTGCACGGCCAGCAGCACGCAACTGGCGGCGAGGGACAGGCCGAGACGCTGGATGACGCGCAGCATGAACCAGGCGAACAGGGTCGCTACCCAGAAGTGCGGCAGGTACCAGAGCGCCTGCCAGGGCAGGGTGTCGACCGAGGCGTACAGCACTCCGCCGATGTCCGGCAGCAGCGGCTGGCCGCGCAGCAGGTCGCGGAGGATGACGTAGCCGAGCATGGTCACGAAGAACGGCTTGAGCAGGGCGTCGGCCTTGCGCAGGGCCATCTCGCCGAAGGGTTGCTCGGTCCTGAAGAACACCCCGGAAATGAAGAAGAACAGTGGCAGGATGAACGGAGAGAGCAACGGATAGAGCACGGTCGGCGAACTGGCGACGAACCAGCTGTGCCCGAAGACGATGATCAGGATGCCCACGCCGCGGGTCACATCCATCTGAATCCAGCGTTTTTTCACTTTGCAACTCCCGCTTGACGCGCTAACTCACAGTGGTTGTTCGAAGGCCCCCAGGGCCAGGCTCCCTACCCGGAGCCATGGGTCAATCGGTGCGCCAGGGCCGCAGCCAGAGCGCCATGCCGAGCAGCGCCAGGCAGCCGGCGACGGTGCCCAGGCCCAATTGCAGCCAGATACCGTCGATGCGGAACAGCAGGCCGGCGGCGAGCGCCATGGCCAGGGCGTTCAGTAGCCACAGCCGGGCCCAGGGCAGGGCGCCGAGCAGGGCCTGGCGACGCATCAGCAGCAGCGCGGTGCAGAGCACCCCGCCAAGGGCCGCGAGGGGAATCCCCGGCAGTCCGAAAATCAACGGCAGGACCGCCAGCAGCGCGGCGTTCAGCGCGCTGCCGAGCAGCTCGCAGCGCAGCGGCAGGCGAGTATCGCCGGCGGCGTAGGCGTAACGCGCCAGTAAGGCATTCCAGGCGCCGAACACCAGTGGCACGGCGAACCAGGCCAGCAGCGCCGGCAACGGCGAGCCGGCGGTCTGCCGCGGCAGCAACAGGGCCACCAGGCCGGGTGCGGCAGCGACCAGCCCGACCCCGGCCGGCAGGGTCAGCAGGCTGGCGGTCTCCAGGCCGCGGCGAAGCAGGGCCAGGCGCTCGCCACCCTGGCGTCGGCTCATCATGCCGAGCAACACCTGGTTGAGGCTCATCAGGGCGATCAGCGGCAGGTTCATCAGCTTGCGCGCCAGGTTGACCCAGGTCACCGCGCCTTCGCCGAGCAGCGACGCCACCAGCCGCTCGACCAGCGCCAGGCCCTGGCTGGCGGCGTTGCTCAGCAACAGCGGAGCGATGCGCCCGCCAAGCTCGCCCAGTTCGACGCCGGACAGGCGCCAGTGCCAGGGCCGCCAGCCCTCGATCCATAGCGAAGGCAGCAGCACCAGCGGCATCAGCAGGCTGCCGAGCAGGCAGGCCAGGGCCAGTTGTTCGGGCTGGCTGGCCTGGCCGTGCAAGGCCAGGTAGAGCACCGGCGGCAGGTTGAACAGCAGCGAGCCGAGCCCAGCCAGGACGAAACGCTCGGCGGCCTGCAGGGGGATGCTGAACAGCGCATGGAGCATCAGCCCCGGCACGCACCAGGCGAGGATCCGCAAGTTGGCCGCGGCCTGGGCGCTGGCCGTCTCGGCCAGGCCCGGGCCGAGCAAGCGCACCAGCCAGGGCGCCGCCGCCAGCAGCAGGAGGCTGAGCGCCACGGCGATACCGAGCAGCGCCGGGAGGATCGCCGCCAGCCAGTCGAGGCGACGTTCGCCCTGGCGTTCGAGGAACAGTGGCAGGGCCGCCGCGCTGAGCACGCCGCCGGCCAGCGACATGCGCAGGGCCTCGGGCAGGAACAGGGCGATGAGGAAGGCGTCGCTGCGCTCGCCGGCGCCCCAGGAGGCCACCAGCAGCCATTCGCGGGCGAAGCCCAGGCACAGGCCGAGCAGGGTGGCCAGGGTCAGCCAGAAGGCGGAGCCGAGCATCTCAGGCCTCGGCCCCGCGCTCGAGCTGTCGCTTGAGCTTGCGATAACCCACCGCCCGCGGTTGCGGCTGGCGTTCCGGGAACAGCCGGCGGGCTTCCAGCAGGTTGATCCCGACCAGCAGCCAGAACAGGCCGATCATCACCACGGCGAAGCTGAAGTAGTGGTCGAACAGGCCGCTGACCAGCGCCGCCAGGATGCCGCCTGTGCTGCCCAGCCAGATCGCGTTGTCGCGGGTCAGGCGGATCGGGCCTTTCTCCGGACGGGCTTCGCGCCACCAGCGCCAGGTCACCGCGATGAACAGCAGCATGCCGCCGAGGCCGACCTTGTACATGAAGTTCAGCCACAGGTTGGAGATGCCCAGGAGGTCGGTGCCCGGCACCGGCGGGTCGACCTTGAAGCCGATTCCCAGCGGATAGCGGGCGACGGCCTTGGGGAACATCCGGTATTCGTCGAAGCGCACCTCGGTACTGGCGTTCTGCGGCGAGAAGATGGTCGCCAGGCGTTCCTGCAACGGCGGGTAGCTGAGCACCAGGACCACCACCAGGCCGACCCCGAGCAACAGCAGGCGGCCGGTGTAGGGCACCTTGCGCAGGGACATCCAGAACAGCACCACCGCCAGGCTGAGCATCGCCCCGCGGGAACTGGCGAGGAGGATCGCGGCGGCGCCGAGGACCGCCACGGCGAGGCCCAGGCCACGCCGCCAGCCCTGGTTGGCGACCCCGTAGCAGAACGCCAGGGGCAGCAGCAGGGCCATGATCCCGCCGGTGGCGTTGGGGTGCATCCATGGCGAGCCCATTCGCGAGGAAAGCGCCTCCAGGCCGAACTTGAGGGTGTCCAGGTTGGCGTAGTTGAACATCGCCAGGATCGGCGCCATCCCCGACGCCGAGCGGTAGCGGATGAACACCGCGATGGACATCAGCAGCATCGCCAGGGTGCCCAGCAGCAGGGCGATGACCAGTGTCTCGCGGTTCTTGCGCTCCACCAGCAGGCGTCCGGCGAGGAACACGATGGACAGGTTGAGCAACCAGCGCAGCCAGTTCGACAGGCCGCTGGCCTCGGCCTTGATGCTGACCTGGCCGACCACGAACGGCAGCACGGTGAACAGCATCAGCCACAGCAGCATGCGCTCGGTGGAGCGGTAGCGCAGTGCCGGCGCCGGCGGCAGGCGCGAGAGGAAGATGTGCCAGAGCACCGCGCCCCAGGTCAGGGCGAGAATCGCTTCGCTGACCGTCGAACGGATCCCCACGTTGACCGTGGAGTAGGGCATGAAGGTCGCCACCAGGGCGAACAGCAGCAGTCCCCAGAATGGAAAGCGCAGGATGGTGACCGCGGCCGCCAGGCCGACCATGGCGGCGCCGGCCTTGGCCGGGCTGAGCATCAGCAGCGCTCCGCCGAAGGCCAGGCCGAAGACGACAGCGACGAGGTTTCCCAACGACATTCTCAACTCAGTTCCTCGATCAGTGCGGCCAGCCGTTGCCGGTAGGCTTCGCGGTTGAAGCGCGCGGCCCAGGCGATGAGTTCTTCCGCCGAGGCTTCGCGCGGCGCATCGGCCAGGCGCAGCATCAGGCGTTCCAGGGCGGCGCCGTCGCTGGGCGAGAAGCGCGGCGCCGACGGCGGGGTGACTTCGTCCAGCGAGGTGCCGCTGGCCACCGCCACCGGCGTGCCGACGCTCAGCGCCTCGACCACCGGCAGGCCGAAGCCTTCCGCGTAGGACGGTTGCCAGAGCCGCTCGGCCTGGCGGTACAGCGCGTGCAGTTCGGCGTCGTCGAGCCTGCCGAGCGCGTGCAGGCCGGGCAAGCCGCGTTGTTCCTCGGGCAGGTGGTCGAGGCTGCCGACCAGCACCAGCGGCGGCACGCCGGGCGCCTGGGCGCGCGCCCGGGTCCAGGCACTGACGAACCAGGGCACGTTCTTGCGCAGTTCGCGGGTACCCACCAGCAGCCAGTAGCGTGGCGGCAGGCCGCGTGCCGAGAGGTCGGCGGGTTCGCCGGCGAAGCCGTCGACCTGGTTGGGCAGCACCCGGACTTTCCCGGCGACCCCGGGAAACAGCCGCACAGCCTCGTCGGCGCTGTACTGCGAAGGGGTCCAGACACGGTCGGCGACACGCAGCGCATAGGCGATCGACAGGTAGTCGCTGATCCGATAGACCAGTGCCTTGAGGCGGTTGGCGTGGTAGTTCTTCAGGGTGATCTGGAACAGATCGTGGATCAGCAGCGCATAGCGCACGCCCGGCGGACGCGGCGGTAGCGGCAGGCCCATGTTGAAGGTGCTGATGTACAGGTCGATGTCCTGTTCGCGCAAGGCGCGTGGGAGGAACCCGGCTTCGAAGCGCAGGCGCTGGTGCGGCTGGTGCATCGCGGTGCGCGGGCAGCCCCACGGCGGGCAGACCGCCCGCTGGCGCAGCGGGTCGTCGAGAGGGGCCACGGTGAAGCGGGTCACCTGCGTGCCGGGTAGGCTTTCCAGGGCCTGCTCCATGGCATAGACCTGGCGGCTGATGCCCGAGTGCGGCGAGCTGCCGACGGTGCGGTAGTCGAGTCCTATGCGCATGCCGGCGCTCCTTCGGCGAGGCCGGCGTAGACCTGTTCCAGTTGGCTGGCGGCGACGCTCCAGTCGTGCGCGCGACGTACGTAGGCGCGGCCGTTCTCGCCCAGCGCGCGGGCCTGCGCCGGGTCCTGCAACAGGCGCACCACGGCGTTGGCGAGCTGCTCGGCGGATTCGCCGCCGAGGTAGTCCTCGCCGTCCCGCAGTTCCAGGCCGGAAACGCCCTGCGCGGTACTCGCCAGCGGCAGCCCGGCGGCCAGGGCCTCGAGCACCTTCAGCTTCGAACCGCCGCCATGGCGCAGCGCGGCGAGGAACACCGAACTGCTCGATTGCAGTTGCAGCAGGTCGGGAACGAAGCCTTGCCATTCGATGCGCGGATCGCTCCAGCGTTGCGCCCACTCCGCCGGCAGCGCATAGCCGCAGACGCTCATGCGCGCCTCGGGGCAGTGTGCCCAGACCCGCGGCAGGATCTCGTCGAGCATCCATTCCACGGCATCGACGTTCGGTGCGTATTCGTAGTTGCCGAGGAACAGCACGCGCTGCGCTTCGGGCGTCGGCCGGGCGGCGGCGAAGTGCTCGCAGTCGACCCCGTTGACCACCACTGGCACCGGGCGCCCGAGCATCGCGCCGAGCTGCCGCGCATCTTTCTCGGTCACGGCGACGACCGCTGCCGCCTGGCTCATCACCCGGCGTTCCCAGCGGCGGTAACGCCACTGGTCGTAGCGCACGAAGGGCAGCGCCCAGCCCGGCAGGCGGTCGTAGGTGGCGGCACCGAGGGACGACTCGACGTTGTGCTCGGTGAGCACGAACGGCTGGCCGGCGTCGCGCAGCGGTCGCTCGTAGGGCTGGAAGCTATAGCTGTGCTCGACCTGGACCACGTCCCAGGGCTCGCGCAGCAACTCCGTGGCGGTGCGTTGCAGCTCCGGCGACAGGCCGTTGACGCTGGCCAGCAGCGGGTAGGGCGCGAACAGCGCGGCGAGCAGCGTGGAGAGGCTGCGCAGCGGTCGGCGCGGCAGCACGACCAGGCGTTCGAGGAAGGGCTCCAGGGCCTGGCGGTCCTCGGCGCTCACCGGCTGCTTGCTGTGCAGCAGCACGGTGATCCGGTGGCCGCGTGCCGCGAGGCTGCGCAGCAGGTGGTACTGGCGGGTCTTGCCGCCGCTGGTGGTGGGCCAGGGCGAGTAGGGCAGGATCCAGAGAATACGCATGGGTGGCTTCACTCCCAGACCAGCATCTGCAGGCTGGACTTCACCGGGACTTCCAGGCCGTCGCTGCCGCTCAAGGGCGTGACCTTGCCGCTGAGCGGATCGTGCAGGGTGGCCTCCTTGAGCTTCGGTAGGCGCACGTTGCCGCCGCGGGCCGACCAGAACAGCCAGACGTTGCGACCGTCCTCGCGGGTCCAGCCGATGCTGAAGGAACCGTCGGGCAGGTTCTCGGTGACCGGCGGGTCGGCCGGGCGCAGCTTCGGCCCGGTGACCTTGAGGAAGCGTTGCAGGGCCAGGTAGACCGGCTTGGGGTTGGCGTCCAGGTCGAGCAGGCCGTAGTCGCGGTCGCGCACGCTGGCGCGCTGGTCGAGATCGCTGAGGGTGAAGAGGAAGATCCGGTCGTAGTCCAGCGCACTCATCAGCGCCAGGCGACGCAGCACGTAGTCGGCCTGGCCTTCGACGCCAATGATGTCCTGCAACTCCTTCGGCCCCTTGTAGGCCGACCAGCCCCACTCGGTGCTCCAGATCGCCGGCACGCCGGCGTTGCGCAGGGCGCGGTTGATCTGGTTGGCGTGGGAGACGAAGTCCAGGTTCCACGGGTAGTTGCCTTCCGGCAACTGGGTATAGGGGTGGTAGGTGGCGATGGTGCCGAGGCTCTCCACGCCCAGGTGGCCGAGGGCGTCGAACATGGTGCGGCCGTCGGGCATCTCGCTGAAGAAGGCCATGCCGGCGGAAACCACCGGCTTCTCCGGGTCGACCATGCGCAGGGCGATGGTGCTGGCCTGGAGCAGCTTGGCGTAGCCTTCCGGGTCGGCCTTGGGCCGCCAGAAGCCGATCAGGTTGGGCTCGTTCCATACCTGCCAGGCGGCCACGCTCGGGTAGCGCTGCGAGAGCATCGCCATGCGCCGGGCGAAGACTTCCGGGTCGCGCGGCGGATACTGGTCCTGGAAGGGCGAGTAGAACGGCGCGGTGGTGATGAAGCGGGCCGAGCCGACCAGGTAGAACACCGACTTCAGCTGGCGCGCCTCGAGATCCTTGACCAACTGGTCGAGGGAGGCCAGCTGGTACTGGTCCTCGGCGGTTTCCAGGCGGTCCCAGTGCAGGTCCAGGCGCACCCACTCCAGCCCCAGGTCCTGCAGGCGGTCGATCTGCTTGTTGTAACGCTCCGGGCTGAACCAGAGGAACTGCGCGTTGACCCCGAGGAAGTCTTTCCAGACCACCGCGCGAGGCGCCTTCAGTACCTGGATCTCGGCGTCGGCGGGACGCCCCCAGAACACCAGCAGCAGTACCACGGCGAGCAGCAGCGCGCTGCCGCCCAGATAGAGTCCCTTACGTGCCATGAACGGTTCCCACCATGTCGTTGAACAGTGCCTGGAAGCGCAGCGCGGTGCGCGGCCAGGTCCGCGCATGGCCGATCGCTCCGGCGCGCTCGGCCCAGGCCTGTGCCAGGCGGGGTTCGCGAGCGAGGTTCAACAACTGTTCGGAGAGGGCTGCCACGTCTCCCTGAGGGTAGATGGCGCCGTTGCCGCTGGCGACTTCCTCGGCGAAGGCGCGAGCGTCCGAGGTGATCGCGCCGCGCCCGCAGGCTGCCGCCCAGGACAGGGCGCCGCTGGTGCCGCGCTGCTGGCCGAGCAGACCGAGTTTCTTCGACTCGCGGTACGGCAGGACCATCACGTGGTGGGCCTGGATGGTACGCGGGATGTCCGCGGCGGCCAGGTTCAGGTTCCAGTCGATGGCGTCGGCCAGGCCAAGCTCGGCGATCTGTGCCTTCAACTGGTCGAGGTAGTTGCCGCCGGCGCCGAAGGCCATTTCCGCGGCGGTGCCGCCGGCCAGGGTCAGGCGCACGCGCTGGCGCATCTCCGGCGCGCTGGCGAACAGGTCGGCGAGGGCCTCGAGCAGGTCCTCGATGCCTTTGCCGCGATAGATGAATCCGAAGTACAGCAGGCGCAGGGTGTCCAGCGACGGCAGCGGCACCGTGGCGATCTCCAGGTTGCCGTGGTTGATCACCTCGACCCGCCCGGGCGGCAGGCGCATCCGCCGGGCCAGGCACTCGCCGCCCAGGCCGGTGAGGGTCACCAGGCGCGTCAGGCCCTGGGCCACGGCACGTTCTTCGCGCAGGGTCAGCGGGTCGGCGAGCACCACGGCGGCCTGGGGCAGGGGAGAGGGCAGGCGTTCCAGCAGGTTCAGCGGCCAGGGCAGGCGCTCGCGGCGCCAGACCATGCGCTCCGGATCGTGTACCGTGGCGCTCAGCGGCAGGCGCGGGAAGCGCTTGCGCAGCTCGCGCAGGGCGATGAACTCGCCCAGGCGGCCGCCGCCGAGTTCGGCATGGACCAGGTCGAAGCCGTTCCAGTCGACGCTGTCCAGCCGGCTGGCGATATTCGCGCTGTCGGCCGCCACGCCGGCGAGCGGCGTGGCTACTTCGATGCCGAGACCCTGCAGGGCGTTGCGGAAATGACTGGCGTAGTCGGCGATGCCATTCTTTTCCGGCGGCAGGGGCGCGAGGAGGGCGATCCGCATCAGAACGCGCTCCGGTAGCGGGCGATGGTCTGCAGGACCTTGCTCGGCACCTCGAAGCGGCGCCGGTTGATGATGATCCCGTCGACCTTGCCGAACGCCGTGGTGAGGATGGTCAGCGCATGCTCGACCACCGGCACGGTGCTCTTCTGCGCCTCTACCACCAGGGCGATCAGGTCGGCGCGGCGCAGGGCGATGAAGGCCTCGCGGCTGTCCAGCAGGGCCGGCGCGTCGAGCAATACCACTTCACCCGGCTGGGCCGGTTCGCCGCCGATCCGCACGCGCACGCCGTTTTCCTCCAGCAGGCGGCGCAGTTGCTCGATGATGAAGGTCACGCCTTCACCGTGGCGCGCCGAGGTCAGGCCCAGGGTCAGGCCCTTTTCCTCGATGCGCGCGTAGGGCAGCAGCCCGTACAGCCGGTAGATGCTGGCGGTGAAGGCGTTGCTGCTCTCCGCGGTGCTGTTGCTCAGCTCCGGCAGGGTGGTCCACAGCGGCAGGCCGAATTTCTCCTCGACCAGGCCGCCGTCGTGGATGCGCTGGTCGAGCAGGTAGCAGAGATAGACCACCAGCAGGCCGACGGCGAGGCCGAAGGGCACGGCGAGGAACAGCATCAGCAGGGTTTTCGGGAAGATCCGCCCGGGGTTGTAGGTGGCTTCCTCGATCACCGAGATGTTGCTGATCTGGCTCTTGTCCAGTTCACGGTCGATCCGCGATTTCTCCAGGCTGTCGACGTACAGCGCGTAGTTGCGCTCGGTGGCGTTCAGCTCGCGCTGCAGGCGCGCCAGGGTCGGCTCGATGTCCAGCGCTTCGCGCCGTTGCGCCTCGAGTTCGGCGAGCTGCTTTTCCTGCTCCGCGAGCTGGGTGCGCAGGGCCGCGTTGTTGCTGGTCTCGTCCAGCAGGACCCGTTCCAGGTGAGTGGTCAGGGTGTTCGGCGCGCGGTCCTCGGAACTCTGCACGGTGGCGCCTTCGTCCTGGACTTCCTTCTCCAGGGCACGGATCGAGGCGTCCAGGGCCTTCACTGGCGGCGCATCGTCGGTGTAGGTGCGCATCATGTCGGCGCGTTCCAGGCGCTTCTGGTTGAGCAGCCGGCGCAGGTCCTGCTGCGCCGGGTTCAGCGCGATCTGCCGCACCGTGACGATCTCCCTGGGCAGCCCCTTGAGTTGCTGGCGGGTGGATTCCAGGGCGCTGTCGGAGGAGGCGATCAGGCGGATCGAGTTGAAACGCTCGCCGCGCAGCACGTTGATCCGCTCGGACAGGTCCTGCAGGCGGTCCTCGATGCTGGATGCGCCGATCTCGTTGAGGTGCTTGAGGATCTGCGCCTTGTAGCTCTTGATCTGCGCCGCGCTGTCGGCAGTCTGCGCCTCGTAGAAGGCGTACAGGCTCTTGCGGCCGAGCGCCTGGGTGCGCTCTTCCATGTAGATCTCGATCCAGGCCTTGACCACTTCCTGGGCGACTTCCGGCTCGCTCCAGGTGAAGCTGATCTCCATCACCGTCGAGCCGGCCGCATGGGTGACCTCGAATTTCTTCTCGAGGTCCTTGGCCAGGCGCTCGACCGCGGTGGTTTCCTCGATCACGCCGAAGGTTTCCAGGGTCACGCGAATCCCGTCGAACACCGCGCCGATGGCCTTCTTCACATAGAACTTGGTGCGCTTCCACAGGCCCTCCGGCGGCGGCCGGTTGGCCAGCACCTCGAGGTAGCGCTCGGCCACCTGACGGACGATCGGCCGGCCGGTGAGCAGGCGTTCTTCGTCGACGATAGGGTCGCGCTGGGTGCTCGGCATCACCAGCGCCTGGCGGTTGCTGATCTCGATCGGCAGGGTCGAGTCACGGCCCGGCTTGACCAGCAGGCGTGCGTTGGACTCGTACTTGGCCGGCAGCAGGAAGGCGCCGAGGACGATGATCACCACCGCGCTGAGGGCCGCCAGCTTGAACTCGCGCTGGTAGATGAACAGCAGGCGCAACAGATCACGCAAGGAACGAATTTCTATCATGGCGATGTCGCTCCTCAGCGATCGTTGTTGACGGTGTAGCTGACGCCGACGCCGATGGACTTGGCGAAGGGCAGCAACTGGTTCAGGTAGACGTCGACGCCCTCGATACGGTCGCCGACCATCGACTTGGGCACGAAGACGATGTCGCCACGCTGCATGGCCAGGGGCTTGCGGCCTTCCGGCCCGATCTTCATCAACTGGCTGAAGTCGAGGAAGTAGGCGTGGTAGCGGCCTTCCGAGTCCTCGCGCATGAGCGCCACGCGGCGGGCGTCGCCCACCGGCAGGATGCCGCCGGCGCCGAGGATCGCCTGCTCCATGTTGTTGGCGGCGGGGATCGGCACGGCCGACGGGTTGCGCACCGCGCCGCCGACGAACACCGTATTGCCCGGCGCCTGGTTGATGTTCACCGTGACCCGCGGCTCGCGGTAGATCGGCGCGAGCTTGGTGGTCAGCTCGTTGGCGATTTCCTGCGGCGTGCGGTGCGCGGCCTGGATGCGACCGATGAACGGATAGTAGATGCTGCCGTCGTTGAGCACGGTGTACAGCGTCAGTTCATAGATGGTGGCGACGTTGAACGCCGAGAGGGTCGGCATCTCCCCGGCATCGCGGACGATCCGCAGGGTGTCCCCGACGCGCACCCGCTCCATCGCCGGCGGTAGCCTGGCGAGTTCTTCCAGGGCACGCTTGCCGCTGTCCACGGTGTCGCTGTCCGGTGCGGGAATCCGTGCGGGGGTGTTGCATGCGGCCAGGGCGAGCATGGCGAGCATGAGGAGGGTGCGTTTCATGAGGGAGCACTTCCTGTAGGTCATGATGTTCACTTCCAGTAGCCTGGAAACATGCTGATGCGGCGCTTGAGGGCGACCGGCAGGTGGCGTTCCAGCTGGCCAAGGCGGTAGCCGAGCAGCTTGAACGCGCTACGCAGCGCTATTTCAGGTACGCGATACAGGGCACCGGCGGCACGCAAGGCCTGTATCTCGGCGAGGACATAGCGCTTGCCCTCGCCACCCGCGCCGCCGAAGGCGGCACGTATCCAACGCTCGCGGCCGTAGAACACGCCGATGTCGAAATAGCGGCGGAACTCTTCCAGCAAGCGGTAATCGTGGGAATGGTAGACCTCGGCGCTGGCCGCGTAGCGCACCGCGTAGCCGGCCTGCAGCAGGCGCGCGGCGACGTAGGCGTCCTCGCTGCCGATGACGTCTTCGGGGAAGCCGCCGACGGCCGCCAGGGCGTCGCTGCGGTAGGCGGAGAACGAGTCGGAACTGAAGCAGGTCTTGATCCCCAGTTCCGAGGCGTCGGCCAGGCGCTTGCTGCGGCTTTCCGGCGGGTAGTTGAAGCGCCGCGCCTGGGCACCGAGCAGGCCGGCGCCGGGGTGCGGCAACTGGCGGCCGTAGGCCACGCCGATGTCGGCCTCGGCATAGAGTTCGTCGAGCAGGTTGGCGAAACTGTCGGGCGAGGCGGGAATGGCGTCCTGGGTCAGGTAGATCAGCGCGTCGGCCTCGACCTGCTGGCTGGCCCAGCGCCGCGTCCCGCCGTGGTTGAAGCTGGCCGGCTCGATGACCGCGACCCGCGCGCCGAAGGCGCGGAAGCGCTCCACCGTGTCGTCGCTGGAGCGGCTGTCCACCACCAGGATGCTGTCCGGCTGCCGCCGTTGCGCGGCCAGGGCCGGCAGCAGCCGGCCCAGGTGCGCGCCGGCGTTGCGCGTGGGAATGACCAGGGCGCAGCGCATCAGGCTTTCTTCTCGTCGCTGGCGGGGGCGCGACCGTAGATATCGTTGAAGCGGACGATGTCGTCCTCGCCGAGGTACTCGCCGCTCTGTACCTCGATCATCACCAGGTCGATGATCCCCGGGTTGCTCAGGCGGTGGCTATGCCCGGCGGGGATGAAGGTGGATTCGTTGGTGTTGAGGAGAAACTCGCGCTCGCCGTTCTCCACCAGCGCCATGCCGCTGACCACGATCCAGTGCTCGCTGCGATGGTGGTGCATCTGCAACGACAGCGAAGCCTTGGGGCGCACCACGATGCGCTTGATCTTGAAGCGGCGGCCTTCCTCGAGCACGGTGTAGGTGCCCCAGGGCCGGCTGACCGTGCGGTGCAGGCGGAAGGCGTCGTGGCCGCGACGCTTGAGTTCCTGGGCGACGAACTTGACGTCCTGGCTGCGCGCCGCGTCGGCCACCAGCAGGGCGTCGGGGGTGTCGACGATGATCAGGTCGTGCACGCCGACGGCGCCGACCAGGCGCTTCGGCGAATCGATGTAGCAGTTGCTGACGTCGTGCAGCACGCTTTCGCCGCGTACCTGGTTGCCGTTCTCGTCCGCCGCGCTGAGTTCGCGCAGCGCCTGCCAGGAGCCGATGTCGCTCCAGCCGATGGAGCAGGGCACCACGGCGACCTTGTCCGAGCGCTCCATCAGCGCGTAGTCGACGGAGATGTCCGGCGCCTCGGCGAAGGCCCCGGCGGCCAGCTCGCGCTGGCGGCACTGGCCGTTCTCCAGGCTGCTGCCGTCGGCCAGGGCGGCGCGGGCGGCGATCAGCACCTCCGGCGCGTGGCGCTCCAGTTCCTGCAACACGGTGGCGGCCTGGAAGCAGAACATGCCGGCGTTCCACAGGTACTTGCCGCTGTCCAGGTAGGACTGGGCGGTGGCCTGGTCGGGTTTCTCGACGAAGCGTGCGACCCGGAAGCCGTTGCCCAGCGGGGCGCCCTGTTCGATATAGCCGAAGCCGGTCTCGGCGCGCTCCGGGGTGATGCCGAAGGTCACCAGGTAGCCTTGGGCCGCGAGTCCGCGAGCCTCGGCCACCGCCGCGGCGAAGGCCTGCTCGTCGCGGATCAGGTGGTCGGCGGGAAGGATCAGCAACTGCGCCTGGTCGCCGAAGTGCTCCTGCACATGCAGCGCGGCGGCGGCGATGGCCGGCGCGGTATTGCGTCCCATCGGCTCCAGCAGCAGGTCCTGGGCCAGGCCGCTGCGGTTGACCGCGCGGTAGTCGTCCAGGGTACGGAACAGCAGATCGCGGTTGGTCACCGTGAGCAGGCGGGCGACGTCCGGCAGCCCGGCGATACGCAGGAAGGTCTTCTGCAACAGGCTCTGGTCATCGGCCAGGCGCATGAAGGGTTTCGGCATGCTCTCCCGGGAAACCGGCCACAGGCGGGTCCCGGAACCGCCGGAAACGATGCAGGGGATCAGCGGGGCGACGGCGTTCATCAGTAGACTTCCTTGGTCAGGAGTACGGCTGGCACCGTACGGAACAGGATGTAGAGGTCGAACCACACCGACCACTTGGCGATGTATTCGAGGTCGTATTCCACGCGTTTCTTGATCTTGTGCAGGGTGTCGGTCTCACCCCGGTAGCCGTTGATCTGCGCCCAGCCGGTGATGCCGGGCTTGACCCGGTGGCGCGAGCTGTATTCGCTGACCGCCTCCTCGAAGGGAATGCCGGCGGCCTTGGTCGCGGTGGCGTGGGGGCGCGGGCCGACCATCGACATGCTGCCGGCGAGCACGTTGAACAGCTGCGGCAGCTCGTCGATGCTGGTCTTGCGGATGAAGCGGCCGACCCGGGTGATGCGGTCGTCGTCGCGGGTGGTCTGGCGTTCGGCGTTGGCGTCGGTCCTTTCCGTGTACATCGAGCGGAACTTGAAGACCCAGATCAGCCGGTTGTTGTAGCCGTAGCGTTTCTGCCGGAACAGCACAGGCCCCTTGGAGTCGAGCCTGATCGCCAGGGCCACCAGGGCCATCAGCGGGGCGAAGAGGACCAGCGCGATGCTCGCCAGGACCAGGTCCTCGCAGCGCTTGATCAGCGGCGACCAGCCGCGCAGCGGCAGCTCGGACGCGTTGAACATGGGGATCCCGGAGACATCGACGATGCGGTTGTGGGCATGCCGGAAGGCAGCCATGTCCGGCACCAGCAGGACGTTCACCGGCAATTGCCGCAGGCGATGGACGATGGCGCCGATGCGCCCCTCGGCGAACCAGGGCAGGGCGACCAGCACCTGGTCGACCTGTTCCTGGCGGATCAGCTTCTCCAGGTCCTTGGTGTTGCCCAGCAGCGGCAGCGAGTTGTAGTTCTCCGGGACCCGCTCGGAGCGGTCGTCGATGAAGCCGATGATGCCGGAGCGGATGTCGTGGTTGCGTACCAGGTATTCGGCCAGGTGCATGCCGCTCTCGGTGAAGCCGAGGATCACCGTGCGTTGCAGGTACATGCCGCGTTTCATCCAGGCCCGGTACAGGCGCAGCACCAGCAGGCGCTGCACGCCGAACAGCAGCAGGCTGCCGGTGAACCAGAAGATCACCAGCTTGCTGCTGAGGTAGGGAAACAGGCCCAGGCCCTGGTACATGAACAACAGCAGGCAGAACGCCGAGGCCCAGGCGAAGAACATGATGCGGAAGCGCAGGCGGTTGCTGAAGATATCGTCGGAGTAGACGTCCAGTGCCTGGAACATGATCACCGTGAGCGCGCCGAAGAACAGCAGCAGCCCGAGCATGTTGCTGCGCAGCTCCACGGGAACCAGGCCGGGGTAGTACAGCAGGAACAGCGCCGGGGCGATGGCGGTGAGCGCGTGTACCAGTTTGGTCGCGACCAGGAAGTACTCGATGAATCCAGCCCGTGTCAGCGACAGGCTATCTACCGACTTCGAATGCATGTTGTTTGCTCTGCCGATCACGGGCAGTCCATTGAGTGGATAGGGAAGAGCAAGGCGGTGAAGCGTCAATTTAGTGACTATTTTTCATTTGCCACGCGGTTTAGTCATTTTCCCGTCGAATAGGTTCATTCGTCGATAGTGGCTTTGTGATAGCTATCTTAGCATTCCCAGGGAAATATCCGTAGTCTGGGTAAGTTTTTTTAGTCAATTTATTGACGTATTTCTGGCGCCAAACTTTTATCCAAACAGTAGACGAGGAAATCTGACGCCGCCAATCCGCGAGCGCTCTGGCCTGAGAAGCGAAGCGGGGTGAAAGGTGAGGGCAGGCCGCTCGGTCAGGTGGCCAGCCGCCGGTTCGAAGACCCGCCTGTCCACTGGCGCTGCGGGCTGCCTGGGCAGGATGCGCCTGCGGTTCCATGACGCAGGTTGGCCGTTCGAGCGTGCCGGTCCGACCTGGGGGGCTTGGCGGACGTTGTCCGTTGCCCTCGTCGAAGGCGGAAGAGGTTCGGGCCCGCGGCGTGCGCGGACGGCTCTACCAGAACCAGCCGCCGCGCGACAGCTCCTGCTGGCAACTGCGGTACTGGGCGCCGAACAGCGAGGCGCGGGACTGGACCTTCTGCGAGACGTTCTTCAGCCATGGCTTGGCGTCGTAGCTGCGGTTGCGGTAGCCGCCCCAGCCCTCGTGGTAGTTCAGGTACTGGCCGTAGGCGTCCCACTTGGAGACGCCGTTGACCCGCTGGCTCTTCTGGATGTACCAGCCCATGAAGTCCAGGGCGTCGGCGAAGTCGTCGCGGCTGGCGCCCCAGCCGCCGGCCTCGCGCTTGTAGTCGGCCCAGGTCTCGTCCTTGGCCTGGGCGTAGCCGTAGGCGGAGCTGACCCGGCCCCAGGGGATGAAACCGAGGAAGTAGTAGCGCGGCGGCAGGGCGTCATGCTTGAAGGAAGATTCCTGGTACATCATCGCCATCGGCACCTGGACCGGCGCGCCCCAGCGCTGCTGCATCTTCAGCGCCGCCTCGTGCCATTTCGGTTTTTCGCGGAAGATCTCGCAGAGGTTGTCGGGATTGGCGGGGGGCTTGGTGGCGCAGCCGGCAAGAGCCAGGAGCAGGGCCGGCATCGAGAGCCGCAGCATGAAAGGGGTCCTTTGGCAGACGTCTGGGTCGCTTAACGCTGGCGCTTTATACCCGCTTTCCGGCACTCCATGCATCCCCAGGCCGATTCCCTGCCTGCGGGGGGGCGTCGGCGCTTCCTCAGGTCGGCCTGGGCGTCTCGGCCTGGCCGGGGGCTCCCTCCAGGCGCGGCCCCCAGTCCTCGACCTGGCCTTTTTCCAGGCGCCGCTCCAGGGTGCGCCGCCAGGATGGCGTCAGCGGCAGCGCCAGGCACTGGCGCAGCAGCTCGGCGTCGGCCCGCCTGTCGAACAGCACCTCGGACAGGCGCAACAACGACCAATCCGGATGGCGCCGTTCGACCAGTTGCAGGATATCGCCAGCCGCCACCACGCCTTCCTCCAGCACCCGGTAGTACCAGCCGGTGCGCCCGGACTCCTGCACCCTCAGGGACATCCCGGCGACCTCGAAGCGGTCGTTGAGCTTCCAGCAGGGCATGCGCCCCTGGGACACTTCCAGCAGCGCGGTCCCGGCCCGCACGCGGTCGCCGAGGCAGACGTCGGCTTCGCTCCAGCCGCTGGTGCTGAAGTTCTCGCCGAAGGCGCCCGCCTGCATCAGCAGGGGGTGTTCGCCCAGTTCGGCGATCCAGGCGGCGTAGTGTTCGCGTGGGTAATGGTGGATCGCTTTCTCGACGCCGCCATGGACGCGCAGGTCGCCCTGTTCGTCGCCTTCCAGGCCGACGGGGGTGACCCTGAGCGCACCGTCGCGCGGAGACTTGGCGATGCCGCTGCGCGAGCCGGGGCGGGTGAAGGGCCGGGCGCGGCCGGTGAGAAGGGCATCCAGGGGTAGGGCAGGCAGGGGCATGGGAGGGTTCTCTAAGATGCAAGATGGTATCGACTAAATACAATATAGAGTCCGCCAAGCCTTCGCCCGCTGTCAAGCCGCCAGACCCTCCGGATGCGTCGATAGCCTCGGCGAGCCGGGGGCATCCAGGCCCCCTAGTTGAGCTGCCGTGGGGTCCCGACAGGAAACCGCAAAGGCGCCGGACGTCGCGATACGACGTCCGGCATCGGCGGCCCTCAGCGCAGCCCGTAGCCCTTGTCGACGATCAACTCCTGGCCGTAGAGCCCGGCGGATTTCGACGACAGCAGGAACATCACCACGTCGACGATTTCCCCGGGGCTGAGGAAGCTGCCGTCGACCAGGCGCTGGTTGATGCTCCGGGTGACAGACTCCGCCTGGGCATCGCTCAGGCCCAGCGACGCCCATATCGGGGTGGCGGTAGGGCCGGGGGAGACGAGGTTGATCCGCACGCCTTTTTCTGCCCATTCCACCGCCAGCGTCCTGGCCTGGGCGATCAGGGCCGCCTTGGAAGCGATGTAGGCGGCGAGCCCGGGGAAGGTCACTTGGCTGAGGAAGGTACCGATGAAGACTACGCTGGCCGGTTTGCTCGTTTGCCGGCTGAGCACGGAAAAGGTGTTCAGCGCCCCGGCGCCGTTGACCCGCCACTGCTGCTCGAACGCCAGGCTGTCCAGGCCGTCGGCGAGCTGGGCGATGCCGGCGTTGGGTACCAGGTAATCGACGGGGCCGATGGACGCGGCACGCGAAGCCAGGGCGTCCAGGTCCCGTTCGCGGGTGACGTCGCCCGCCAGCCAGTGCAGACGCTTGCCGGAGTGGGCGTGCAGGCTTTCCGGCGGTCCTTCGCGCCTTGCCATCGCCAGGACAGTCGCGCCGTGCCCGAGCAACGTTTCGGTCAGTTTCAGGCCGATGCCGGAACTCGCGCCGGTGACGACGGCGAACCGGTCGTTGAATTCACTCATGGGAATCCCTCGTGGGGTGATGGAGATACGGGTCTTCGATAGGGATGGATCAACGCGAGAGCGACGGGGCAGGGATGAGGCGGATGCCCTGTACCTGCACCTGGTCGCCGGCGTCGAACCGGGCGTTGGGAGAGCGGAAGCGTTCGGTCGTGCCGTCCTCGTAGCGAACGGTGTAGGCGTTTTCGCTCAGACCGGTTGCCTGCTGGACGGAGGCGCCTCCCAGGGCTCCCAGCGCGGCCCCGGCGATAGCGCCCAGGGGACCGCCGAGGGCCGCGCCGACCATGACGCCAACCACGCCGCCGGCGCCGTAGCCGACCGTTCGGTCCCTATCTGCGGAAATCACTTCGGCGGAGTGGGCGAGGGGAGTCGTGGTTGCCAGGGCCAGTGCGATGAGGGGGAGCATGTGTTTCATGGGAAATCCTGAATGGGAAGGAGTCGCCATTGGCTTTCCATTTCCCATGCCAGGTTTTTTATTGATGTAGATCAATGATTTGAAGGTTTATGAGTCATATTGACACGGTCTTTTTGCGGTCGTAATGACCCGCATGGAGTCGATTTGACTCTGCGCCGATGACAGCTTCGGGCGCTTCGGAACGGCCTCGTCGATGACGCTCAACGATCGGGGCGAGCGGGGCATTCGACCGCTTGAGCAGGCCCGCACGATCGGGCAAGGACTCCCGAGGAATAGGCAATGACGAGGAGGGGAGGATGCCTAATAGTGACCGCGAACGAATGTCGGCGGCTGCGCTACGGTTGTCGAAATGCCAGACAGGAATAATGACGCTTTGAAACTTCCCTCGATACGGCGAGCCGCCATCGGCGGACATCACGATTCCCCGCAATTGCGCCAGGGGCGTTTCCACAATCTCAGCCCCAGGCCGGCGGACATGCCGGCACCCGGTGCCCGGGTGCTCTGGAACGCGCTTTTCAACAAGCCGAGAAGCACCGTCCCGCGGCAGCCTTTACCCGTGCTCAGCCCGAGCCGTGCCGAGCTCGATGCGACCGTCGATGGCAGTCTGTTCCGCCTGGGTCATTCGACCTTGCTGCTGAAACTGGCCGGTAGCTGGTGGTTGACCGACCCGGTATTTTCCGAGCGCGCCTCGCCGTTGCCGTTCGCCGGGCCGAAGCGTTTCCATGCGCCGCCGGTGGCATTGGCGGATCTCCCGCCGATCCGTGGGGTAATTCTTTCCCACGATCACTACGACCACCTGGACCGCGCCGCGATCAAGGCCCTGGTCCCGCTCGTCGAACTGTTCCTGGCGCCGCTCGGCGTAGGCGACCGCCTGCTGGCCTGGGGCGTACCGCCAGGCAAGGTGTGCCAACTGGACTGGTGGCAAGGTATCGAGGCTGGCGGTTTGCGCCTGACTGCCACGCCGGCACAGCACTTCTCAGGCCGTGGGCTACATGATGGGAACCGTACGCTGTGGTGTTCCTGGGTGATCGAAAGCGCCGAACTGAAGCTGTTCTTCAGCGGAGACAGCGGTTACTTCGATGGTTTCGCCGAGATTGGCCGCCGCTACGGACCGTTCGATCTGACCATGCTGGAAACCGGCGCCTACAACGAACATTGGCCGTACGTGCACATGCACCCGCAGCAGACCCTCCAGGCTCACCGGGATCTTGGCGGGCGCTGGCTGCTGCCGATCCACAACGGCACCTTCGACCTGGCCATGCATGCCTGGTACGAGCCGTTCGAACGGATACTCGAACTGGCCACCGAACATGGCGTGCGGGTTTCCACGCCGATGATGGGCGAGCGGATCGACCTGCAAGCACCGCATGCCGGCCGACGCTGGTGGCGCGAAGTGGTCGACAGCGAAACGCAGGTGCAGGGTTACGGCTGTTGCAGAAGCTAGGTCGGCGAGCGATCGCACGAGGGCTCCAGACGGAAGCCGCCATGGAGTCGCTTCGAAATGCGTGATGCTGCCCTAGGTCCTGTGAATCTGTAGATTCGCATAATGACGATGGGATTACGTTAGCGAAGCCGCCCAGGGGGCGAGTCCAGCGCCTGGACAATGCGCAGCCCAGGCGCTGGATTTACACGTAATCCCCATTATGCGATGCGACCCCGTTTGCTAGCGTTTTGCGTCCTCGAGCGCGAGCACCAGGACGAAAATTGCTAGCAATCGTCTCGATGGAACTGCTAGCATTTCGTGACCTGGTGCATTCGCTCCAGGATCAATTTTGCTAGCAGGGAGAAAGCCATGCTGCTGACCATTCGCGACGTTCCCGAAGACCTGGTGCGCCAGGCCAAGCTTGCTACCGGCAAGGGCACTGGCAGTCAGGCGTTCATTGCCGGCATCGAGCTTATGATCCGTCAGCGCGATCGGATCGAGGCGATGGAAGATGAGATTCGGTCGCTGCGCGAGACCCTCGGTGTGTTCCAGGGCGTGCTTGCTGATGCTCATGCCGCCGCTGTGCAACTGGCTGAGATTGCGGGGCAACGCGATATGCTTGTGTCCGATAACCCGCTGCGGCCTGGGTATCGTCGCCGCTAGCAGTTTTCGTTCTGCAGCTGCTGCACCAGGTCGAAAAGTGCTAGCAAATTTTCCTGCGGGATCTGTCCTGGATCTCGTTTTCTGCTAGCAGCCCCCCTTCGATCTGTCCCAGTCAGGTGCCGCCGCACCGGCTCGTCGCGACTTGTCGCGTCGAACGGAGCGCCGGGCGAAGCGAACACTTGACGTTGCACCCCCTGAAACAGCCTCCGCAAGGGAGGGAGGGGAAGCTCTATCTCCCCTGCCTCCCGAGCCCTCGGCGGCAAGAGCGGGATAGTAAGGGCAGCGCCCTTACGACTTTGTTCAGCCGAACTTCAGTGCTCCGACCATTGCGCTCAGCGCGAAGAACCACAGTGCGAACGATGTGAGGCCTAGAGCCATTCCGCCCAGCCATATCCCTAGGGCTATCTCGTAGGCCAGTCGCCGCTCTGCTGTTCTTCTGACGGGCGGGAAGTCGTCTCTTTCTGCTCGCATCGTTACGCGCTCTCTGGTGCGGTTTTGGTGGTGGTGGGCGAGGGTGGCGGGGCTGAAAAGTCGGGTATAGGTGATACCCGACTTTTGTCTCATTTTGAGACTACCCCTCGTGCTTGAGGGCCTCGACTTCATAGCTCATTAGCAGGCCCCGAATTGCCACTTTGGCTTGGGTTTTCAGGTCTGGCGGAAGCACTTCGAACCTCTTGAATAGGGCTCGTAGCTCGTCAGCAACTTGGCGCTCGCTCTCTTCGAACACAAGTTCATCAGCTGATACCCCGAGGGTTCGTGCGATGGCTCCTATTCGGTCGCCGGGTGGTGGCTGTTTGCCATGCTCGTAGTTCTTGTATGTAGACAGGGGAATGCCTGCCATTTCAGCGACTTGCTCTTGCCTCAGGCCCTTGCGCTCTCTGGCTTTCCGTATGTTCTCGCCTATCGCCATGGTTACGTCACTCATCGCTGACTCATCGTGCATCGATCCTATCTCCCAGTGAAAAGTGGCGGATCATATCTCAACCCTGTAAAGCCAAGATGCTGTTGACTGCCTGAGGCAAGATTTTGTACCTTTGCGGCTCATATATGCGTCTTGACAGGTTTCTAGGGATGATCGACTGGATCGCGGCCATGATCGAACTGCACCACGCGCCTTTGAGCAGTGGTGCGGTGGTCTGCATCGAGGCTGACGGGACTGTTGCTTGGGAAACTCCGCGCAAGATGCTGGTCCGTGGCTCCCATGACTCGACAATCCATATTCGGAGCGTAGGCGGGGACGGGCAGGGCAACGCGACTCATCTGTACATCGACGGCAACCCAAGCAAGTGGTTGCAAGGACATAACCTTGTTGGTTCCTGTGATCTCGTTGCCCTCGTCTGGGATGCTTTTCAACGCCTCTGCGCCTTGGTGGGCCTTGAGCCGACTGACTTTGAGCGTCAGAAGGTCAGGGCAGGGCAGTACCGCGTCACTCGCGTCGATTACAACCGAATGTTCGAACTTCCAAGCCGGGCCGATGTTCGAGCCTGGTTGCGTGCAGGCGAGTTCAAATGTAAGTCACGCCATGGTCGTCCGGTAAATAATCGCGGGACTCTAACTTTCGGCAAAGGCTCAAGTCATTGGTCGATTGTTTGTTATTGCAAGGCCGATGAAATAACTTCCGGTGGTTCGCATAAGTTGCCGGAAGAGTTTCACCAGTACCCTGAAATCTATCAGTGGATAGATAACAAACTCCGCGTTGAACTTCGGTTGCGCTCAAAGAAACTCAAGGCGCTGAACCTTGAATATGCCTCTCAACTCACCCCCACGGTTCTTTGGAAGCTCTACCGTGATTTCATCGGGGAACTGGATATGTCAGAGCAAATAGAACTTAATTCAGAGCAAATGATGAAAATCCCGAGCAAGGTGCTCGGCACTTACATGCTCTGGAAGCAGGGGCATGACATTTCAAACTTGGTAGCGAAGGCTACTTATTATCGTCATCGTCAGGTTCTTCTTGGGTATGGCATAGATATCAATATTCGTTGTGATCGTCGCGATGATAGTAATGTTGTTCCGATGATTCGAATTCTTGAGGCTAAGCCTGCGGCCATTCCGAACTTCTTCTTTGAAAGGGGGCTGATTCATAAATCGGCCCGTCAGGTGGCTGTATGAAGTCTGGCTTCGATTTTTACTTCGGCGGTCGAGTTACCTCCCGCCAGGAGATGCAACAGCGTCTGCGCAATCTCAGAACTGAGGGTAGCGTTATGGATGATCTGGAGAAAGTTCTTTCGTCTAGAACTCCGGCTGAACAAGTCCAGGCCGCTGAGGATTTCAATAAGGCGAATCGTTCTAAGTTGATCAGCAGCAAGAAAGGCACTCTTTATTTGGGGGATGTATTCGAATGAGTGAATCCCAGCTCCAGAAACTTCGCTCCGAAGTTGAACGGGTCATAAGCGCCCAGCTTTGGAATGAAAGTTACGGCAAAGTTCAGGCTGTCACGAACTCAGTAATGTCTATCTTTGCCGGCACGCTTACTACTAAACCGACAGCCGGAGAAACCAACAATGGCTAATGCACTGACTATCCGTATTGAAACCACTGGCGTTGTTCGCTCGGGTAATTCCAAAGCTGGCAATGAGTACCATATGTGTGAAGCCTTCGGACATCTGCCGGGTATTCCTTATCCGCAGCGCTTCGAATATTACGCAGCTAAGCAGAATGAAATTCTGCCTGCTGGTCATTATGAGTGCGACATTACTTGCCGCGTGAAAGATGACCGACTGTGGTTTGAAGTTGACCCGCGCCAAGCTCGCCGCGTTGCGTCTCCGGCTGCCGCAAAGGCGCCTGTTCAAGCCGCTAGCTGATAGGGGGCCGCCATGCTGCGTTATCTCTCGATGTTCGCTGTAGGCCTCGCCACGGGCTACCTGTGGGGCTGGACCGACACCATGGCGGCTTTCCTGTGATTTCCGCCCTGTCCTGCGATGGCTCCATCTCGATTGCGCCGGATGGGGCACCACTATGTTCGGGCATGTGGGTCTTGACCCAGGTGCCTGAGCAGTTCGACCCGTCGATGTTGGACACCGAGGCACTCGCCCAGGCGTTCTCGGTCGGGTTCGGTCTTGTCGCGACGGTCCTTGTCGGCGCTCTGGGCGTCAAGGCCGTGCTCGACTTTATCAAAAAAATGTAAGGAGTAAGTCCATGAAAAACCTGAAGAAACTGTTCGTTCGCAGTGGTTCTGCCGTTGCTGTAGGCGCTGCTCTGGTCGTCTCGCAATCCGCCTCGGCGGCTGGCTGGGATTACAGCGGTCTGACCGGCGATATCGATTTCTCGACCATTGCTACCGGCGTCCTGGCCGTCGCTGCGCTGCTGGCCGCTGTGTATGCCGGCATTAAAGGCGCTCGCGTGGTCTTGGGCTTCCTGCGGAGCTGATCGAGGAGGGCGGTTCGATGGGGCGGCTTCGGTCGCCCCTTTTTGTTTCTGGCAGGGGAGTTTGAGTGATGGTGGATTTATATGAGTTCGCATTCTTTGTTATTGGTGCGGCGTGTAGTTACGCCATTTTTTCGAGGCTGTGATCATGCGTGCACTCTTGTTGGTCCTGTGTCTTGTCTCTTTCGGTGCCGTTGCTGAGGATTATTATTGGCCTCGTGGTTCCCAGAAATACGGAAGTTATACGGAAGTTGTCGAAGAGGCTCGAAAGGCTGCGATTGCTAACAGTCCTGGCTATTCGCGTGTCGAGGCTGTGCGCATTGTTTATCCGGCTAATGGTCGGCAGGATATGGCGACTTATGGCCTTGAATTTTATTGCCTTAGTCAGGGCGTGGAAAGGATGTGTAGCACTTCCTATAACAACCCGATTTACAGGAAAGGGGATGGGTGCACCGCGCCTAAGATTCCTGACGAAATAACCGGTACATGTAAAGAGCCTCCGCCTCCTCCAGAAGATTGCATCAAGGGGCTGACGGATTTGTTTAGTTCTCCGCCGTCTCCGGTTTATCAGTTGAATGGCCGAAACATTGTGAACTCCACGCCGCCGACCGGCTGTAAGAACGGGTGCCAATATGTTCCTACCAGTTCGAAAACGGGTGGTTGTTTCTTTATGCCGGGCTCGACTAATGAGGGGTTCTGTAATTACTGGCTCGAAACGAATGGCGACTCTTGTGCAGCCGACACGAATAACCCTGGCATGACCGGCCCATCGCTGAACGACACGCCGCCGACCAATCCTGATGAGCCGCCGTCCGACCCAAACAATCCGGGTTGTCCGGCTGGCTATAGCTGGTCTGGCACGACGTGCGTAAAGACGCCTACTGATCCGACCGACCCGACTGATCCCACCGATCCAACTGACCCCACTGATCCGGGCAGTGGTGGCGGTGATGGTGGTACTGGTGGCGGCGGTACGGGCGGCGGTGGTGATGGTGGTACTGGCGGTGGTGGTGATGGCGGTACAGGTGGTGGCGGCGATGGTGGTGGCGATGGCGGCACGCCTGGAACTGGCGGTGGTGGCGATGGTGGCGGTACGGGTGGCGACGGCTCAGGGGAGGGTGGTGGAACTGGCGGCGGCTCGGGTCTTACGGGTGGCTGCAAAGACGATAGCTGCGCGTTCGTCAAGAACAACCCCTTCGGCACAGACAAGGTGCCCGGCTTTGATGAGTCGCTACAAGCGGCCTGGACGGGTATTCAGAAGTCACCGATAGGTCAGGCGCTGGGTCGCATCAACTTTCCCAGCGGGGGCGCCTGCCCGACGCAGAGCATCTCGCTGTTCGGCTCCAACATTACGTTCAGTTCCCACTGTGATCTGTGGGCGCAGATCGAGCCGATCTTGCGGGCAGTGTTCCTGGCGTTCTGGGCGCTGCTGTCGGTCCGTGTGTTCTTGTCAGCATGAGGTGATATATGGACGGTATTCTTAGTGCGATTAAACAGCTTATTCAGACGGCGACCGACTTCTTTCAGCGTGCACTTAAGGCAATTGATGAATTCTTTAAGTGGGTGCAAGATGCGTTCGATTATTTTTGGGAGCTGCTCCCTGTTTTGCCGGAGTATGTGTTCCATAGGATGACTTCTGCGGTTGTGAAGTTTTTCGAGTGGTTGCCGGTGCCTGACTTCTTCGTTACAGCCGGTAATGCGTTCCAGGGCATTCCGCCATCGGTCGTTTATTTCGCCAATGCATTCCAGATTGGTCCAGGCGTGACCATGGTCCTGGGCGCGTATCTGCTGCGCTTTATTCTCCGGCGCATTCCGATTATCGGTTGAGGTGATGTATGGCGATTGATGCATATGTGGGCAAGCCTGGGCACGGTAAAAGTTACGGCGTTGTCGAGCATGTAATTATCCCGTCGCTGAAACAGGATCGGCATGTTGTGACGAATATTCCGCTCGAAGTCGATATGTTGCTGATGGATTTCGGCGGGACCATTGAGCAACTGCCGGAAGACTGGTTTGAGCGTGAAGACTTGGCCGATTTTGCGCCGCCTGGTTCGGTCCTGGTGCTGGACGAATTGTGGCGGCGGTGGCCGAAGGGGCAGAAGACCAATGACGCGCCGATGGCCGACAAAAAGTTGCTGGCCGAGCACCGGCACCGGGTGGACAAGAAAAACCGCTCGATGCGGGTTGTCATGGTGACTCAGGACCTCGACCAGTTGGCGAGCTGGGCCACGTTGCTGGTCGAAACGACGTACCGCATGGTGAAGAAGTCAAAGACCATGTTCCGGGTCGATATCTACAACGGCGTGGCCAAGGGCGACAGCCCGCCGAAGTCGAAGCTGCTGCGCAGCACCGCGGGGCGATTCAAGCCGGACGTGTACCGCTATTACAAGTCAGCTACGCAGTCGGAAACGGGCAGTGTAGGGGATGAGTCCAAGGCCGATGCGCGGGGTTCGTTTTGGCGATCCTGGGGCTTCTGGTCGCTGGTTGGGTTGGTCGTTGTGTGCTTGGCCGTGGGCGTGCCTGGAATCATCAAGTTCTTCACGCCGCCTCAGCCGAAACATGCTGTAGCGCCGGTGCCGATCGCCAAGGTTGCCGAGCAGGTTCATCCGGCTGTTGCGCCTGGAGCGCGTGCCGCTCAGGCGGGGTATGGGACGCCTTCAGACGGTCCGGTCTTGTCGTCGGTGTGGCGGATTGCCGGGTATGTTCATGCTGGCCTGGGCAAGGCTGACGCGTGGCGATCGCGTGATGGCTACAATGCGCAGCCTGACCAGCCGATCAGCAAGACGTCGCGCGTCGTGATCGTTTCGGACAATGGCCGCACGCGGTTCTGGCCGTTTGAGAAGTGCCGGTTCTTCGAGCGCACGCCTGACTTGTACTGTGATATCGACGGTGAGCGTGTGACGTTTTGGACGGGCCGTGGAGCGATATCGACAGTGATGGATGCGACAAGCACCGCGAGCGGCGGCAGCCAGCGTAGCGCAGCGTCCGCCGCGACCGGTGCGCAGGTGCAGACCCCGCATTCGTTTCAGCCGCATCAGCCGCAGCAGGGAACCCGGGTGACGGTGGTTTCTGATAACAGCCGCTTACCTCGCACGTTGTGACCTCTGGCTTCGCATAATGACGATGGGATTACGTTAGCGAAGCCGCCCAGGGGGCGAGTCCAGCGCCTGGACAATGCGCAGCCCAGGCGCTGGATTTACACGTAATCCCCATTATGCGATGCGACCCCGTTTGCTAGCGTTTTGCGTCCTCGAGCGCGAGCACCAGGACGAAAATTGCTAGCAATCGTCTCGATGGAACTGCTAGCATTTCGTGACCTGGTGCATTCGCTCCAGGATCAATTTTGCTAGCAGGGAGAAAGCCATGCTGCTGACCATTCGCGACGTTCCCGAAGACCTGGTGCGCCAGGCCAAGCTTGCTACCGGCAAGGGCACTGGCAGTCAGGCGTTCATTGCCGGCATCGAGCTTATGATCCGTCAGCGCGATCGGATCGAGGCGATGGAAGATGAGATTCGGTCGCTGCGCGAGACCCTCGGTGTGTTCCAGGGCGTGCTTGCTGATGCTCATGCCGCCGCTGTGCAACTGGCTGAGATTGCGGGGCAACGCGATATGCTTGTGTCCGATAACCCGCTGCGGCCTGGGTATCGTCGCCGCTAGCAGTTTTCGTTCTGCAGCTGCTGCACCAGGTCGAAAAGTGCTAGCAAATTTTCCTGCGGGATCTGTCCTGGATCTCGTTTTCTGCTAGCAGCCCCCCTTCGATCTGTCCCAGTCAGGTGCCGCCGCACCGGCTCGTCGCGACTTGTCGCGTCGAACGGAGCGCCGGGCGAAGCGAACACTTGACGTTGCACCCCCTGAAACAGCCTCCGCAAGGGAGGGAGGGGAAGCTCTATCTCCCCTGCCTCCCGAGCCCTCGGCGGCAAGAGCGGGATAGTAAGGGCAGCGCCCTTACGACTTTGTTCAGCCGAACTTCAGTGCTCCGACCATTGCGCTCAGCGCGAAGAACCACAGTGCGAACGATGTGAGGCCTAGAGCCATTCCGCCCAGCCATATCCCTAGGGCTATCTCGTAGGCCAGTCGCCGCTCTGCTGTTCTTCTGACGGGCGGGAAGTCGTCTCTTTCTGCTCGCATCGTTACGCGCTCTCTGGTGCGGTTTTGGTGGTGGTGGGCGAGGGTGGCGGGGCTGAAAAGTCGGGTATAGGTGATACCCGACTTTTGTCTCATTTTGAGACTACCCCTCGTGCTTGAGGGCCTCGACTTCATAGCTCATTAGCAGGCCCCGAATTGCCACTTTGGCTTGGGTTTTCAGGTCTGGCGGAAGCACTTCGAACCTCTTGAATAGGGCTCGTAGCTCGTCAGCAACTTGGCGCTCGCTCTCTTCGAACACAAGTTCATCAGCTGATACCCCGAGGGTTCGTGCGATGGCTCCTATTCGGTCGCCGGGTGGTGGCTGTTTGCCATGCTCGTAGTTCTTGTATGTAGACAGGGGAATGCCTGCCATTTCAGCGACTTGCTCTTGCCTCAGGCCCTTGCGCTCTCTGGCTTTCCGTATGTTCTCGCCTATCGCCATGGTTACGTCACTCATCGCTGACTCATCGTGCATCGATCCTATCTCCCAGTGAAAAGTGGCGGATCATATCTCAACCCTGTAAAGCCAAGATGCTGTTGACTGCCTGAGGCAAGATTTTGTACCTTTGCGGCTCATATATGCGTCTTGACAGGTTTCTAGGGATGATCGACTGGATCGCGGCCATGATCGAACTGCACCACGCGCCTTTGAGCAGTGGTGCGGTGGTCTGCATCGAGGCTGACGGGACTGTTGCTTGGGAAACTCCGCGCAAGATGCTGGTCCGTGGCTCCCATGACTCGACAATCCATATTCGGAGCGTAGGCGGGGACGGGCAGGGCAACGCGACTCATCTGTACATCGACGGCAACCCAAGCAAGTGGTTGCAAGGACATAACCTTGTTGGTTCCTGTGATCTCGTTGCCCTCGTCTGGGATGCTTTTCAACGCCTCTGCGCCTTGGTGGGCCTTGAGCCGACTGACTTTGAGCGTCAGAAGGTCAGGGCAGGGCAGTACCGCGTCACTCGCGTCGATTACAACCGAATGTTCGAACTTCCAAGCCGGGCCGATGTTCGAGCCTGGTTGCGTGCAGGCGAGTTCAAATGTAAGTCACGCCATGGTCGTCCGGTAAATAATCGCGGGACTCTAACTTTCGGCAAAGGCTCAAGTCATTGGTCGATTGTTTGTTATTGCAAGGCCGATGAAATAACTTCCGGTGGTTCGCATAAGTTGCCGGAAGAGTTTCACCAGTACCCTGAAATCTATCAGTGGATAGATAACAAACTCCGCGTTGAACTTCGGTTGCGCTCAAAGAAACTCAAGGCGCTGAACCTTGAATATGCCTCTCAACTCACCCCCACGGTTCTTTGGAAGCTCTACCGTGATTTCATCGGGGAACTGGATATGTCAGAGCAAATAGAACTTAATTCAGAGCAAATGATGAAAATCCCGAGCAAGGTGCTCGGCACTTACATGCTCTGGAAGCAGGGGCATGACATTTCAAACTTGGTAGCGAAGGCTACTTATTATCGTCATCGTCAGGTTCTTCTTGGGTATGGCATAGATATCAATATTCGTTGTGATCGTCGCGATGATAGTAATGTTGTTCCGATGATTCGAATTCTTGAGGCTAAGCCTGCGGCCATTCCGAACTTCTTCTTTGAAAGGGGGCTGATTCATAAATCGGCCCGTCAGGTGGCTGTATGAAGTCTGGCTTCGATTTTTACTTCGGCGGTCGAGTTACCTCCCGCCAGGAGATGCAACAGCGTCTGCGCAATCTCAGAACTGAGGGTAGCGTTATGGATGATCTGGAGAAAGTTCTTTCGTCTAGAACTCCGGCTGAACAAGTCCAGGCCGCTGAGGATTTCAATAAGGCGAATCGTTCTAAGTTGATCAGCAGCAAGAAAGGCACTCTTTATTTGGGGGATGTATTCGAATGAGTGAATCCCAGCTCCAGAAACTTCGCTCCGAAGTTGAACGGGTCATAAGCGCCCAGCTTTGGAATGAAAGTTACGGCAAAGTTCAGGCTGTCACGAACTCAGTAATGTCTATCTTTGCCGGCACGCTTACTACTAAACCGACAGCCGGAGAAACCAACAATGGCTAATGCACTGACTATCCGTATTGAAACCACTGGCGTTGTTCGCTCGGGTAATTCCAAAGCTGGCAATGAGTACCATATGTGTGAAGCCTTCGGACATCTGCCGGGTATTCCTTATCCGCAGCGCTTCGAATATTACGCAGCTAAGCAGAATGAAATTCTGCCTGCTGGTCATTATGAGTGCGACATTACTTGCCGCGTGAAAGATGACCGACTGTGGTTTGAAGTTGACCCGCGCCAAGCTCGCCGCGTTGCGTCTCCGGCTGCCGCAAAGGCGCCTGTTCAAGCCGCTAGCTGATAGGGGGCCGCCATGCTGCGTTATCTCTCGATGTTCGCTGTAGGCCTCGCCACGGGCTACCTGTGGGGCTGGACCGACACCATGGCGGCTTTCCTGTGATTTCCGCCCTGTCCTGCGATGGCTCCATCTCGATTGCGCCGGATGGGGCACCACTATGTTCGGGCATGTGGGTCTTGACCCAGGTGCCTGAGCAGTTCGACCCGTCGATGTTGGACACCGAGGCACTCGCCCAGGCGTTCTCGGTCGGGTTCGGTCTTGTCGCGACGGTCCTTGTCGGCGCTCTGGGCGTCAAGGCCGTGCTCGACTTTATCAAAAAAATGTAAGGAGTAAGTCCATGAAAAACCTGAAGAAACTGTTCGTTCGCAGTGGTTCTGCCGTTGCTGTAGGCGCTGCTCTGGTCGTCTCGCAATCCGCCTCGGCGGCTGGCTGGGATTACAGCGGTCTGACCGGCGATATCGATTTCTCGACCATTGCTACCGGCGTCCTGGCCGTCGCTGCGCTGCTGGCCGCTGTGTATGCCGGCATTAAAGGCGCTCGCGTGGTCTTGGGCTTCCTGCGGAGCTGATCGAGGAGGGCGGTTCGATGGGGCGGCTTCGGTCGCCCCTTTTTGTTTCTGGCAGGGGAGTTTGAGTGATGGTGGATTTATATGAGTTCGCATTCTTTGTTATTGGTGCGGCGTGTAGTTACGCCATTTTTTCGAGGCTGTGATCATGCGTGCACTCTTGTTGGTCCTGTGTCTTGTCTCTTTCGGTGCCGTTGCTGAGGATTATTATTGGCCTCGTGGTTCCCAGAAATACGGAAGTTATACGGAAGTTGTCGAAGAGGCTCGAAAGGCTGCGATTGCTAACAGTCCTGGCTATTCGCGTGTCGAGGCTGTGCGCATTGTTTATCCGGCTAATGGTCGGCAGGATATGGCGACTTATGGCCTTGAATTTTATTGCCTTAGTCAGGGCGTGGAAAGGATGTGTAGCACTTCCTATAACAACCCGATTTACAGGAAAGGGGATGGGTGCACCGCGCCTAAGATTCCTGACGAAATAACCGGTACATGTAAAGAGCCTCCGCCTCCTCCAGAAGATTGCATCAAGGGGCTGACGGATTTGTTTAGTTCTCCGCCGTCTCCGGTTTATCAGTTGAATGGCCGAAACATTGTGAACTCCACGCCGCCGACCGGCTGTAAGAACGGGTGCCAATATGTTCCTACCAGTTCGAAAACGGGTGGTTGTTTCTTTATGCCGGGCTCGACTAATGAGGGGTTCTGTAATTACTGGCTCGAAACGAATGGCGACTCTTGTGCAGCCGACACGAATAACCCTGGCATGACCGGCCCATCGCTGAACGACACGCCGCCGACCAATCCTGATGAGCCGCCGTCCGACCCAAACAATCCGGGTTGTCCGGCTGGCTATAGCTGGTCTGGCACGACGTGCGTAAAGACGCCTACTGATCCGACCGACCCGACTGATCCCACCGATCCAACTGACCCCACTGATCCGGGCAGTGGTGGCGGTGATGGTGGTACTGGTGGCGGCGGTACGGGCGGCGGTGGTGATGGTGGTACTGGCGGTGGTGGTGATGGCGGTACAGGTGGTGGCGGCGATGGTGGTGGCGATGGCGGCACGCCTGGAACTGGCGGTGGTGGCGATGGTGGCGGTACGGGTGGCGACGGCTCAGGGGAGGGTGGTGGAACTGGCGGCGGCTCGGGTCTTACGGGTGGCTGCAAAGACGATAGCTGCGCGTTCGTCAAGAACAACCCCTTCGGCACAGACAAGGTGCCCGGCTTTGATGAGTCGCTACAAGCGGCCTGGACGGGTATTCAGAAGTCACCGATAGGTCAGGCGCTGGGTCGCATCAACTTTCCCAGCGGGGGCGCCTGCCCGACGCAGAGCATCTCGCTGTTCGGCTCCAACATTACGTTCAGTTCCCACTGTGATCTGTGGGCGCAGATCGAGCCGATCTTGCGGGCAGTGTTCCTGGCGTTCTGGGCGCTGCTGTCGGTCCGTGTGTTCTTGTCAGCATGAGGTGATATATGGACGGTATTCTTAGTGCGATTAAACAGCTTATTCAGACGGCGACCGACTTCTTTCAGCGTGCACTTAAGGCAATTGATGAATTCTTTAAGTGGGTGCAAGATGCGTTCGATTATTTTTGGGAGCTGCTCCCTGTTTTGCCGGAGTATGTGTTCCATAGGATGACTTCTGCGGTTGTGAAGTTTTTCGAGTGGTTGCCGGTGCCTGACTTCTTCGTTACAGCCGGTAATGCGTTCCAGGGCATTCCGCCATCGGTCGTTTATTTCGCCAATGCATTCCAGATTGGTCCAGGCGTGACCATGGTCCTGGGCGCGTATCTGCTGCGCTTTATTCTCCGGCGCATTCCGATTATCGGTTGAGGTGATGTATGGCGATTGATGCATATGTGGGCAAGCCTGGGCACGGTAAAAGTTACGGCGTTGTCGAGCATGTAATTATCCCGTCGCTGAAACAGGATCGGCATGTTGTGACGAATATTCCGCTCGAAGTCGATATGTTGCTGATGGATTTCGGCGGGACCATTGAGCAACTGCCGGAAGACTGGTTTGAGCGTGAAGACTTGGCCGATTTTGCGCCGCCTGGTTCGGTCCTGGTGCTGGACGAATTGTGGCGGCGGTGGCCGAAGGGGCAGAAGACCAATGACGCGCCGATGGCCGACAAAAAGTTGCTGGCCGAGCACCGGCACCGGGTGGACAAGAAAAACCGCTCGATGCGGGTTGTCATGGTGACTCAGGACCTCGACCAGTTGGCGAGCTGGGCCACGTTGCTGGTCGAAACGACGTACCGCATGGTGAAGAAGTCAAAGACCATGTTCCGGGTCGATATCTACAACGGCGTGGCCAAGGGCGACAGCCCGCCGAAGTCGAAGCTGCTGCGCAGCACCGCGGGGCGATTCAAGCCGGACGTGTACCGCTATTACAAGTCAGCTACGCAGTCGGAAACGGGCAGTGTAGGGGATGAGTCCAAGGCCGATGCGCGGGGTTCGTTTTGGCGATCCTGGGGCTTCTGGTCGCTGGTTGGGTTGGTCGTTGTGTGCTTGGCCGTGGGCGTGCCTGGAATCATCAAGTTCTTCACGCCGCCTCAGCCGAAACATGCTGTAGCGCCGGTGCCGATCGCCAAGGTTGCCGAGCAGGTTCATCCGGCTGTTGCGCCTGGAGCGCGTGCCGCTCAGGCGGTGTATGGGACGCCTTCAGACGGTCCGGTCTTGTCGTCGGTGTGGCGGATTGCCGGGTATGTTCATGCTGGCCTGGGCAAGGCTGACGCGTGGCGATCGCGTGATGGCTACAATGCGCAGCCTGACCAGCCGATCAGCAAGACGTCGCGCGTCGTGATCGTTTCGGACAATGGCCGCACGCGGTTCTGGCCGTTTGAGAAGTGCCGGTTCTTCGAGCGCACGCCTGACTTGTACTGTGATATCGACGGTGAGCGTGTGACGTTTTGGACGGGCCGTGGAGCGATATCGACAGTGATGGATGCGACAAGCACCGCGAGCGGCGGCAGCCAGCGTAGCGCAGCGTCCGCCGCGACCGGTGCGCAGGTGCAGACCCCGCATTCGTTTCAGCCGCATCAGCCGCAGCAGGGAACCCGGGTGACGGTGGTTTCTGATAACAGCCGCTTACCTCGCACGTTGTGACCTCTGGCTTCGCATAATGTATATTATGTTAAATTAAATGCTATGTTAGAAGCCAGGATGATTCAGTCCTAAAGCGTCAAGGCTAAGGGGCTATCGCGTTGGTTTGTATCTACGGTAGAGCTCCAGAATCGCCTACCTGTTGGCACAGAACAGCCCTTCGATTTACGTCAGCACTCCCCTCGTCCATGCTGCTTTTACGAACAGCCAGAGAAGCCATGTGTGAGGGTCGAGTTGTTCCCACGCAGGTCAGCATCAAGCCCGATCTGGCGCTGTACGGTGGTCGCTAAGCTGCTACCTTCAACGCTCAGGCGTCCTCAGATGTCATTGCCGAGGGCCTGGTGGTTGCGATGATGACGTCGTCCTCTGAGGTCACCCTTGCCAAGTACCCCTCAGATCTCATCTCGTTGACTAACCTCCGGTTTGACTCGGTGTTTCTTACCTTGATCTTCTTGACCTTCGCGCTCACGGTTTTGAAGTCCTCATCGTCGAGCAACCCTAGAGCTGCGGCAACCTCCGGCCACTTCATCCCAGGAAGACATTGTGTCAGCATTTCAGAGCGCTGCTCCGAGGTTAGGCTCGCGTTGCGAACCAGATGTCGCAGCACAGGCATCAGCGGATCAGCAAACCTTTCGCCAGCTTTATTGGCCAGCATAGATACACGGCCGAGCTCTGGAACCGCTTCCGGTTTGCTTTCAATCGTCTCTAGGCTAAGCCCTGACCACATCTGAATTTTCTGTGTGAGTGGCAGCGCTTTGCTTTTGCTCAGAGTGAGCATCGAGTCGAGCTGGAGAGAACTGATATCGATCTCTGCCTTTGCTAGATCCCACCGTTCAACCAGGTACTGGCCTTCGAGATGTGGGCAAGTATTCAGTACGATCTCCCTGACTTCCGAGCTGTATGGCAGAAATGATGAGGCTACCAGCATGACCCACCGCCCTTCAGGTAGCGCTGCTTTTATCATTGATAGGTCTTGAAGCACGACGCCATCGAGCAATATTTTGAGCACGTCATTACTGATACTGGTGGAGCTCAGAAGATACTGTTGCAGCGACCAGTCTGCGCTCGTTGACTGCCACAGCTTGCCCTTGAGAGACGATGCGTTCCGAACGATGAAATCGGTGAACACCGTTTGTAGTGGCCGGACAGTGGGTTGAGTTTTTCTTCGGCCACCGCAGGTGGTACCGCTGGACTTCCTGCACCGTCAGGTAGCCAGTCGGCGGGACCCATTCCGACTTCAGGCTGCGGAACAGACGCTCCATCGGCGAATTGTCCCAGCAGTTCCCCCGGCGGCTTATGCTCTGCTGCATCCGGTAGCGCCACAGTCGCTGCCGGAACAAGCGGCTGGCGTAACTGGCTGAATCCGAATGGAACAGCACCTATTGTGGCTTGCCGCGCTGTTCGTAGGCCATGTCCAGGGCCTTGATCACCAGCTCGGCATCCGGCTTGGCCGAGAACGCCCAGCCGATCACCCGCCGTGCCTGCAGATCCAGCACCGCCGCCAAGTAATGCCAGCGGCCTTGCGCCCAGATGTACATGATGTCGCCACACCACACCTGATTGGGACGCTGGACCGCGAACTCGCGGTTCAGCCGATTCGGGATATCCGGCCGCTCAACCATGGCCTGTCTATAGGCGTGCGAGCCCGGTTGCTTGCTGACCAGGCCCAGCTCACGCATCAACGCGGCGCGCATCGACCCGACGACGTCGAAGACGGTGGACGTAGTAGCAAGACCGCGCCACATCGAAAGCTGAACAGACCACTTCCACCGACTATCGAGTTTGTCCGACATCAAGAGAGCGGTAGCCTTTTTTAGGATCGCTTTCTCCCGCTCCAGCCGGTTGATCCGAGCCTCCAGCTCCTGGATCTTCTGCTGTTCTGGGGCGAGCGCCTTGCTCTTCGGGGTCACGCCGTCGCGCTCCTGCTGGAGCTGTTTCACCCAACGGCGCAAGGCCGACCCAGCGAACGGCAGGCGTCGATATGGCTGTAGCCTTGGTCCAACACCAGGGGCGCGGCCTCTCGCTTGAACTCGGCGGAAAACGTACGTCGTTGCTTGCTCATCAGACACCTCTCTCACGGCAAGGATTGTCGCCTAAATCGGTGTCCGGGATTACAAACTGCCCTTCAAAGCTAGCTATTGGTCGTTCTCTGCCGGTCTCAGATCCGATGCAAATGCTTGGTCTAGTCAAATGCAATCAGGTGGTCAAGTAAGCGCAATTGCGCAGCGGCGAGCGGTAGTTCAGTGCGCTGCGGATGTTCCTCGTTGTAATCCTCTCTCCCCTTCAGGGCCTGACACAAGAAGGGCATAATGGCATAATGCAGCCACCTGCATCGCTTGCTGCCAGGAAGCGATGACGTAGCGATAAGGAAGTCGCCCCGCAATGCTCTTCCCTTGCTTTCCGTCATTTCTTGATATCCGTAAATCATCACTACCCTCTCGATGCAACGACCAGAGTTGCGGGTAGTTCAAGGAGAGACCGTGCGTTCGACTCTGCCACCACTCACTGGTTTGCTGATGCTTGGTCTGGGCGGGTGTGTTTCGTTCCATCCCGCCGGTCCCATCGGCGCACCTTCAGAAACAGCGCAAAGCACCTACCCGCACGCTGTTCAGGTGGAAGAGGTACAGATCACCGACAGGAAAATTACCAATGCTGACTGGCGCCGCACCGTCAGCGCGGCCCTGACCCAACAGATCGGGCAGCATGTCGAGCGCGGTGAGTATTTCGGGCGCTTGATCAGCTTTCCAGCGAAGGTCGAAGGCAATGACGTTGTGTTGAAGTTCAGCTTCTCCTCGCTAGAAGGCAAGCGAACCCCGCATCCCGGCTATATCCCAGGTGCCCTGCTGACACTGACTGCATGGATCTGGGTGAACGGCCCAATCTACGTGGACAAGTACGATCTGGTCGGTGACCTGTTGATCGAAAACGCTGAGGGCAAGGCGCTGGCCAGCAGCCACAAAGCACTGGACGTCCAGCAGAACACAGGCCTCTGGGATCACGACTATGCCGCCTTCTCCCTGGGCAGTGTGCAACTCACTCAACTGGTGGAGTCGCTGCTGAAGGATGCCACTGCGCAGTTGCCCTGCCCTGAGGGGGAGCCTTGTGAAAGCAAGCCGGATTGACCAGGGAACGGTTGCAGTCCGCCAAACCGGTAGTTTCACCATCCAAACAGCAACAACGGCGATTCAAAGCATTAGCCACTGCAAGATCATCCAGAAGGCCGATGGCTACGCCTTTTTCTCACACCCTACCGATAGCACCCCCCAGAAGGAGGCAGCGAGAGCAGGGTCACGCTTCGCGTGACGCGCTATCCCTCCTCGCCCAAGGACGAGGTTTCTCGCGCAAGACTGATGAAGAAATACCACCTCGCGCTATTAGGCGCTCTCTGCCTGCAACTCACCGGCTGCATTTCCTATTCGCACCAGCAGCAGGCAGACGCCAGCGCTTGGCCGATTCCACTGAACTCGGCCAAGCCCACCGTCAGCCTCAAGGTCGATACCGACTATCAGTTCAACGGTACCCCCAGTCAGCGCGGATTCAATCTACCTCGCCTGGAGAGACTGCTGATCAAAGAGTACCAGAGCAGTCAAGCGTTCGAGCAAGTCGCGCTCGGACTCAATACTGCGGACGTCTACGCCAAGGTGAAGGTTAGCAACCATGAAACCGGCAGCATGCTTCTGGCGATCCTCTCAGGCGCTACTTTACTGGTGATTCCGGGAACCTTTGACAATGAGTGGATCATGGAGACTCGTTTCTTCGATGCCAATGGCAAGGAACAAGGACGCGTGGTCAAACGGGAGATAACGACTACCTGGACGCAGCTACTGCTGGTGTTCGCCCTGCCCTTCAACGAATCGACTGATGAGATCTTGGCCAAGTTGGCACGGAGCACTCTGGAAGAAGCAAGTCAGCGCAAGTTGCTCTGAATGACGTTACGGTAGGGGGCATCAGTAGGCCGACCAAAACATCTTGGCGTAAGACTGGGTAGGTGTGATGATCAAGGCAGTCAATGTGCCCGCGTTGCAGTGACCTGCCCCCAGTTTTAGTACCGCTGCCTAGTTAGTAGGCCCTGGGGTTGATATTAATTTTTCCTGCTTCAGCTGCTGCTGGCGAGTTCGCCAACTTGCAGCAAATTCTGCCGGGGTGGGATTGCCAATCGCGCTGTGCGGTCGGTGTGCGTTGTAATCCCGCCGCCAGGCCGCGATGCGGATTCTCGCTTCGGCCAGCGAACAGAACCAGTGCTCATTGAGGCATTCGTCCCGGACTTACCGTTGAACGACTCGATGAAGGCATTCTGCGTGGGCTTACCAGGCTGAATCAGCTTCAGCTTGATGTCGCGCTGATAGGGCATTTGATCCGCCGCCCGTTGCTCAGTGCATCGAAGACGAAGTCCATCGACCAGACTTGGTTTGGTGCGCTCGGCAAACTCAGGCGTTCGCGCTCCACCGCGACGCCATGGCGGCGGCGCCGCCGTTTCACCATCAAGCCGGCAGCGCGGTACAGGCGATAGATCCGCTTGTGGTTGACCTGCACGCCAGCACGCCGCAGCAGGATGTGCAGGCGGCGATAGCCAAAGCGCCGGCGCTCTTGGGCCAGTTCCACCAGTTGGGCTTGCAGCTCGGTGTTTTGCACACTGGCTCGCGGCTGGTAGCACAACACCGAGCGGGACAGCCCGATCAACTGACAGGCACGACGCTCGGAGATGCCGGTTCGCGCCTGCATCTCCTGCACCGCCTCCCGCCGTGCTGTCGGGCTTACCCTTTTCCCCGGGCGACCACTTTCAGCGACTCGATGTCGAGGTGGGCCTCGGCGAGCAATTTCTTCAATCGGCTGTTTTCCAGTTCAAGATCCTTCAACCGTTTGGCGTCCGCCACGGTCATACCGCCAAACTTGGCCCGCCAGGTGTAGAACGAGGCATCACTGAAGCCGTGTCGGCGACACAGTTCCTTCACCGGCACACCGGCCTCCGCCTGCTTGAGGAAGTCGAGAATCTGCTCTTCGATAAAACGCTTTTTCACTGCCGTCTCCTGCTCGGAAAACGGACTCTACTAAGTTTGACGTGGTACTGAAACCGGGGGGCAGGTCACCGCCTCTGCACGGAGCCCACTGCATGAAATGCTGTATCGCCGATACGGGCCCGTCATGAGCAAATACTCATCCTCTCGCTGAATGTCCCGCAGCCATGACGGTCCATCTATGCCGCATATTCGCAGCCTGCCGGCTGCTCTGGCACTCCGTCTGGACAATGGATTGGCAATCAACAGTCGAATGGATAGATCGACGTTGAATGCATTGGGACGACGTCCGCTGTCTTGGGTCGAAACCGGAACATGACATGAAGATGAAATTGTAGGTATGTTCCATTGACGATGACGGCGCTGCTGCAGCAAGCGCCGTCCTGCATTGAATATTCAAAAAGTGCTCTGGCGGGACTCATCTTTCTATTCGAAGATGAAACGAGCAGGCAACCATAGCAGAAGGACGACGGATGTCACCTAGCCCCTCCCCCGACGAGCGTCGGCTTGTATTCGAAGCGCGCCGACTGACCATTGAAGCACTGGTGAAAATCTATCTTGAGCAGGTTTCTTCCTCAAGGAACCTGGTGACGGTCTACCTTCGCCTCATGTTCACGTTGTCACTCGGTGCCCTCGCCGGCGTGATAACTCTATATGGGACCATGCTTCGCTTTGGCACTTCGGCCAGTATCAGCATGATCACTCCCCTGGAGGTGGTTCTTGCTATCGCAGCGCTTGCGGCCCTGGTCACTTCGGCTCTGCTTTCCGCGCGGGCGCTCCAGAAAAGTGCATTCGATGTCGCTCCGCTCTTGCATAACCCATTTCCAAGCGCGGACTCGGTGATCGATTCAATATTCGATGCAGACGATATCGATGAGCGGCAAATACTCAGAAAGCTTTATTTCGCCCTGGACAAGACTGTCGAGCATCAGCCTCCTCTCAGGCTCAGCACTCGTCTGATCACCCTCTTCCTTATTGGCGGTCTTTTCCTGACCGGGGCATCCTTTTTACTGTGAAGAGCGCGTTCGGTCTTTATGGTTATTTATCATCATCGATCAGGGGAGTACTCCAGATCACCAGTTCAAGGGCCGCGGCGATCTGAATGCGATGATCGGCAAGCCGGACGGGCAACAGGTCCTGGGCACGCTCCAGCCGGCGCAGCAATGTGTTGCGATGCGTGCCCAGCGCTTCTGCGGTCTGGGTGACATTGCAGCCATTGGCCAGGAAGGCGTGCAGCGAGCGCCGAAGCACCGAAGGCTCCGTCGCCAGCCGCCCCAGGGTGCTCAAGACGAACTGCCTGGCCGCGCGGTCGTCCTGGGTCATCAGCGACACCATCCTCACCTGGTCGATGGTGGCAACGGCGGGCGCGCCCGCCAGGCGGCCCATCAGCCTTTGCGTCGTCAGGGCCTCCAGATGCGAGCGACGGAAGCCATTGACTCCCGTGCCCGGCGAGCCGATTGCCGCGCGAATCCCTGAAAACCGCAGTGCGATGCCTTGCAGCAGGTTCAGGTCCAGCGGTTTCGCCGCATGGCTCCAGACCCACAGGGTCGCGGGGCCGGCGAATACGATCAACGGCGCCGCCGTGCCCGTGAGTTGCGCCAGGGTACGCGCCACATCCTCCAGAAGGCGGATCTCGGCGTCCGGGCTTTCGCACCAGACCAGGCCGGCGTAGTGCTTCTGGAAAAGGCTGTAGCCCAGCCGCCTGCCGAATTGCTCCGTATCCACATCCCTGCCGTCGAGCAGCCGACTGACCAGGCTTCGTTTGTCGATCGGGTCGTCATGGGCCTGGGCGCTCTTTTCTTCCAGGATGATCTGGGTCACCACACGCATGTTGCTGTCGATGAATTCCGAGATGGACCGCGACGAGACCTCCAGGAACTCCTCGAGCACCCTGGGATCCTGCGTCAGGTTGAAGGCCATCTTCATCCATAGCTCCCAGGCGGTGTTCTGTGTCGACCTCGCGACATTCATCAGCAGCTCGGACAGCCCTCTGCGGGCGAGTTCCCTGGCCGTGTCCACCATGTCGGCCGAGACGTAGGGTTGCACCGGTTCTCCGGGGCGCTGCAGATTGGCGTTCGCCCAATGCAGCAACTCTGCGCGGTTGGCGCGCCGGCACGCCGCGAGGATGACCGGGTCCTCCAGCAGCTTGGCATCTTCCGGTGAAGAGAACAGCGCCTGATTGAGGCGCTCGACCCACTCCGGCGGCAGCGTCTGAGCGAGCTCGGCGCCTTTGCGCATGAGTTCACGAACGGCTTCCGATGGGCGTGGCCAGGAGGATGGCGTACTGGTCATGGGCGGTGCAAAACACTCAAAAATCACAGAGGAAATGGTGCAGTTCGTACCTTGGCGCAAGGTTGGGGGAAACCTAGCATGAACTCACTGCCTGAACAAAAAAATACAAGGAGGCGCCGTGACGCTCCATGTTCTTTTTTTGGGGTTTAGCGCAGTGGCAAGCGGGCTTGTTCGCCGGTGCCCGTTGCCCGGGCAGCGACCCGCCTGCGCCAACCGTTCCTTCAATCCGGAGTTCTTTCAATGTCAGCCTCTCGCGATACCTTCAGCCTGCCCGTCGTAACCCGCTCGACTCCAGCGCAAGAGATTGCACTGCTGAGCGACCAGGCAGGTGCGGTGATCATCCGCAACTTCATGACCCCCGAACAAGTCGCACGGATCAACAACGAACTGGACGCTCCCCTGGCCGCGCTCGAGGCCGGCTCCAAGCACCAGCACGAGCTGATCGCCGAGTTCCATGGCCGCCAGACCAAACGGCTCACCAACCTCGTCACCCACAGCAAGACCTTTCGCGAGGAGATCCTCGATGACGACCTCTTTCACGACCTGGGGAACGTGCTCTACGCCGCGGAGTGCGGTGACTGGTGGCTGACCACGGCCCAGTTGATCGAGATCGGCCCAGGCAACAAAGCGCAAATGCTGCACCGCGACATGGCGCAGTACCAACCGTTCGTGGCCATGAATAAACATGCGCCGCGCACCATCACCAACCTGATGCTGGCGCTGACCGATTTCACCGAGGAAAACGGTGCCACGCGCTTGATCCCCGGGAGCCAGGACTGGGATGACTTCGACGATGTAGGAACCCCAGAAATGACGATCCCTGCCCTGTTGAAAGCAGGAGATGCCGTGCTGTTCGGCGGGAAAGTCGTTCATGGCGGCGGGGCCAACGTGACCGCTGACTTCTACCGTCGCGGGCTGACCATCCCGATGCAGGCTTCGATCATCACGCCTGAAGAGGCCTACCCGTTGATCGTGCCGCTCGAACTGGTCAGAACGCTTGCTCCGCGCGTTCAGAAGATCCTCGGCTTCCGCTCCCAGTACCCCAATGGCAGCCCAGGCCTGTGGCAACATAACTACGCAGACCTGGCCGACTATCTCCAGCTCTAGAAGCCTTCCACGCTGGCCGGCCTGGCCCCGAAGGCGCCAGGCCCAACCGCATCCCCGGACAAGCAAAGAGGCCGGTGAACACTTTCATTCCTGGCGGGGCATTACTCCGCGACGTGAAAACAGCAGCGGCGTGCCGTCGGCGTTGAACAGCGCCGCCGTCAGCGAAAGGCCGTCAGCCGACGGTGCTTCCTGGAAACTGTTTCCACCATCCCTGCTTCGTACCTTCAGTCCGTCAAGCCCGACCGCCAATACCCGAGCGCCAGCCACTGCTATGGATGTGACCGAGCCCTTGCCTTGCGTTGGCACTCTGCGAAAAGCCTTGCCATCGGCAGAGCCCTGCAACAGGGTGCCACGCTGACCACCCAGCAGCAGACGCCCATCGGCCAGCACCGCGCCAGACCACAGGGTGCCCTCATAGCCGGTATCCAAGTAACGCCAGTTCTTCCCCTGGTCGTCGGAGCGCAGCACCTGCCCATGCTCGGCCGTGGCGTACAGGGTGCCGTGGTTGTCGGCAAACAGCCCCATCAGGTTGAGGTCGGCCCGCTTGGCTCCTGGAGGCGCTTGCAACGGCTGCTCCGTCCATGTCTTGCCGCCATCCTCGGTGGTCAGCACCAACGACCAGAGCCCTACCGCAACGCCCTGCCGGGCATCGAAAAAGTGCACGGCGAACAGCGGCCGGTCTTCTTCGCTCGACAGGCGCTGGACCTGCCAGGATTCCCCGCCGTCGGCGGTGGACAGGATCGCCCCCCAGTGACCCACCGCCCAGCCGTGCCTGGCATCCACGAAGGACACACCCGTCAATGGCGTGGATAGTGGGACCGAGCGTGCCTGGCGCCACTGCCTGCCCTGGTCGTCGGACAACAACACGACACCGTGGTCGCCCACGGCAACCACCCGCTCTCCGGCCCAGCCGGCGGCCAGCATGGTGGCCTGCGTGGCATTGCCCGCCTGCACGGCCGGCACGGCCTGCAACGGCGCGGCCTGGAGAGACATCAGCGGCAATCCTGCTGCGAGCAAGGCCGCGGTGAATGAAACCCTGAACTTCATGCTTCTCTCCTCAGTGCACCAGCGCGCCGATCATGCGCACGGGACGTTTGCGCGGGAACGCCCGCTCCAGCCATACGGCGAAGGCCGGCAGCACGGTCATGGCCATGACCATGTTGACGACGAACATGAAGGCCAGCAGCTTGCCCATGTCGGCCTGGAACTTGAGCTCCGAGAAGGCCCAGGTGGCCACGCCAACGGCCAGGGTGATGGCGGTGAAAATGGTGGCGACGCCCACCTCGAGCAGCGCGTACTCCACCGCCTTGGTGATCGTCTGGCCATGGGCCAGGTGCAGTTGCAGGCGGTTGTAGATGTAGAAGGCGTAATCGACGCCAATGCCCACTGCCAGCACCATCACCGGCAAGGTGGCGATGGTCAGGCCGATCTGCAGCTCCTTCATGAACCAGTAGCCAATGAAGGTGCCGATGGTCAGCGGCAGGCAACACACCAGGACTGCCCGCAAGTCGCGATAGACCACGAACACCAGCAAGGCGATGGCGGCATAGACGTAAAGCAGCATGGGGGTTTCGCTCTTCTCCACCTCTTCGTTGATCGCTGCCAGGACGCCGGCGTTGCCGGAGGCGAGGCGAATCGAAATGCCTGACATCGGATACTCGCTGCGGAAGGCCTTGGCGGCGTCCACCACTCGGTTGATGGTCGTGGCCTTGTGATCGGCAAGGTACAGGTGCACGGCCGACATGCTGCAATCGGTGCGCATCAGCCCGGGGGTTCGCGCAACCTCGGTGGCCAGCGCGGCGTAGTTCATCGGGTCGATGGGCACCGCCGCCATCTTCGGGTCGCCTTCGTTGTAGCCCTCGTTGAACTGACGCATGGTGGTGGAAAAGGACGCGACCGAGAGGACGCCGGGCACCCCCTGCATGGCCCACACGAAACGATCCTGGTACTGGCCCAGGGCAACATCCTCGCAGGCCACCTCGGAAGGAGCCTTGTCGACTTCGAACACCACGCTGAGCCAGTCCAGGCCAATGTCGTAGTTGCTGGCGATGGAGACAGCGTCGCGATTGAAGCGCGAGTCCTCGCGCAACTCCGGCGCACCCGCCTGCAGCGTGCCGACGACGCGGTCATGGCTTTGCCAGATCGCCGCCAGGAACACCGCCAAGGCCGCGCCGAGCACCCACTGCGCCTTGCGTGGCTCGGCGAGCCGGGCCAGGCCCCGCAGCCAACGGCTGCGACGCTGCCGGGAAACCTCCTGGGCGGCTGCGTACTTGTCGTCGACGCGCAGCAACGACGCCATCAACGGCAGCATCACCAGGTTGGTGACGATCTTGTAGGCCACGCCAAGCGAAGCCGTGATCGCCAGTTCCCGCACCATCGGGATCGGGATCAACAGCAGCGTCACGAAGGAAACCAGCGCGGTCACCAGCGCCAGCGTCCCGGGAACCAGCAACCCGGTGAAGCTCGAGCGTGCCGCCTCTTCGGCGCTCTTGCCGATGGCGATCTCGCGCACGATGAAGTTGATTTGCTGAACCCCATGGGAAACCCCGATGGCGAATACCAGGAAGGGCACCAGCACTGCCAGCGGATCGAGCCCGTAGCCCAACAGGCGCAAGCTGCCGAACTGCCAGACCAGCGAGGCCAGCGAACAGACCAACGCCAGCAAGGTGAAACGCAGCGAGTGGCAATACCAGTACACCGCCCCCGCCGTCAGCAGCAACGCCAGCAAACAGAACTCCAGCACGGCTGAAGCTCCGTCGGCGATGTCGCCGATCTGCTTGGCGAAACCGATGATCTGGATTTCGAAATCGCCGTCTTCGAAGCGCTGGCGGATCTCTTTCTCCAGCCGATGGTTGAAGGTTACGTAGTCCAGATGGGCGCCCTGGCTATCGTACTCGTTGAGTTCCACCGTGATCATCGCGCTGCTCTGGTCCCGGGAAACCAGCGTACCGATGAAGCCGCCCTGGGCAGTGGAGTTGGCGATCTTCGCGATGATCCGGTCATCCAGGTGCTCGGGAGAAACCGTTCCGGGTACCAGCGGATCAGCACGAAAACCTTCCTCGGTGATTTCGTTGACGAAGGCGTTGGGCGTCCACAGGGAGCGCACGCTGCTGCGCGATACTCCCGGGAGGAAGGTCACCGCCTGGGTGACGTCATACAGCCGCTTCAGGCCCGGGGCGCTCCAGATATCGCCCTCTCGGGCCTTGACCACGATGGTCAGTCGGTTCGCCCCCAGCAGGTCATTGCGGTAGGCCTCGAATGTCTCGATGTATTCGTGGCCTACTGGCAATTGCTTTTCGAAGCCGGCATCCATGCGCAGCTGTACGGCGAACCAGCCCATGATCAGCGTGAATACCGCCAGGCTCGCCAGCACCAGCCGGCGATGCCTGAACAACACACCTTCGACATATGACAACAGGCCACGTGTCGGGGCCTCAGGTAGCTTTACAGAACCGTTCACGGCAAGCCTCACAAGGTGCGGGAGATCGCGATGCCGACATAATCGCGGTCACGATAAAGCTGGTCGTAGGGCGTCTCACCGCCCATGAACTTCGCGTAGTTGAGGGAAATCTGCCAACTGGCCGGGTTCCGCACGAAGTTCAGGTACAGGTTCATGCTTCTCGCGTCCTCGGTGAAGGTTGCGCTGAGGTTCGGTGTCCGTCCTCCCAGCGACCGTGCATAGAAGACGCCCGGCGTGACCTGCCAGCCCGGCAACAAGGTGCCGTCATAGGTCAGGCTGAAGTCCAGGTTGATCCCTGAAGAGGTCTTGTCGCCACGGGACTTCGGCGCTCTGGCAGGATCCAGCTGCCAGGCATTGAGTCCCGCGGCGAGCGGTTCGCCATTGACCTCGTCATGCAGCCCCGGGTACTTGATGACCACCAGTTCGGTCAGCAAGCTGCCCGTGCTGGCCCCGCTGAAATCCAGAAGCGTCGGGGAATTGGACGGCGTGAAGCTGTACAGGCCTGTCAGGTGCCACTGGAATTTCTTCTCGTCCTTCCAGCATTTGCCGCCGTTGCCGGTACACAGGTCGATGACCGGGTTGAGCATGACCGAGTCCTTCGGCCGGTACGACAGCTCCGTACCGACGGCCCAGTCACCGATCGGCATGTTGGCACTGATGCCGTACATCATCCGGTCTTCCTGGTACTCCCAGGTCGGTGCCGCCGCGAAGGTGTTCGGGTCGAGAATGGCGACACGCAACGATGGCAACTTGTCGTGATAACGCATTACGTAGAAGCCATAGGCGACGTCGCTGTCCTCCGGCTGCCAGCGCAGCGAAAGGCCCCACTGGCCGCTGTCGCGGGCGTCCTTTTCGGAGAATCCATAGTCCCCCCTGCCCTCACCCAGCGCGTTGGTGGTGGACCAGTAGCTGCCTACCGGCGGCAATTCGCTCTTGTTCCAGCGGAATTGATAGTAGGCCTCGACGTTGACACCCGAGCCCAGGCCCGACGCGACACTGAGCATCGGCGCCGGCAGCACGGCCTCCTTGAGCTGCACGCCGGGGCGCGCCAAGGCCTGGTAATCGTAGGCGTTGGTATTGTTGATGCCACCGGCCACGAACAGGCTTTCGCCCCAGTTGATCACCTGGTTGCCCAGGCGTGCGCGGACCCGCTGCCCGCCCACGTCGAAGCCTTTGCTCACCCACAGGTCCAGCAGGCGGGCCTTGAACGCGAGGTCATCGCGGGCGTCGTCGCTCAGCCCGTTGCTGCCGACGCTCTCCGGGGCGTTGAACGACAGCGTGCCGGTGGTATCGGTGGCAGCGAAGTCGCGGATCCAGGTGCCGCGCGCCATGAAGGTGATGTCCTCGGGCATCTTCAGCAACAGCTCATGGGTGCCCTTGAGGTAGTTGGTGAACATGTCGCCGCGGTCGTAGTTCAGGTCGCCCTGGTCGGCCACGCCGGAGCTCTGCGCCAGGCAGCCGGAGGGCGCGTTGTGCCCGGTCGGTCCCTGGTTGATCAGGTTGCAGCCCCGTGACTCGGTACGCAGACCCATGCCTGCGGTGATCGTGGAGTCGAAGGAGCCATTGAGGGTTTCGGTTTCGAACGTGAATCCCATTGCCAGTGGGGTTGTGCACGCGATGACAAGGCCTGAGGCTTTCGTAATTATTTTTTTCATGCTGGCTCTCGATCTGGCGTCGGTTAGCGCTCGCTGATGGCTCGCAGATTGTCGGAGGTGAAGAAGTCACGCTTCAGGCGGGGGGAGCCGTTGTCTTCGGTGAGCCAGCGAATATCGTTCTTGCCCGCACCGATCGAGGTCATGTCGAAGAGGTAGCGGCCATCCGCCAGGTTGTACTGGACCTGGGCCTGGACGTCGCAGGCGCCTGTCTCGTACACGGGAATCGAGAACCCTTCGCGCACTTTCCAGATCTGCCCTTGCTTGTCGTAGTCCACCGCCAGCAACGGGTTCCAGCTGTCCTCGTCGATGTAGAACATGCGCTTCGGCGCCTGATGGCGCATGCCTTGACGGACATTGGCCTCGACGACCCAGACCCGATGCAGCTCATAGCGACGCGACTGCGGCGCGATCGAGTCGTTGCCGGCAAACGTCTCCACCTTGGCGCCAGTGTCGTAGGCACCGAAATCGTTGTAAGGCACCAGCAACTCCTGCTTGCCGATCAGTTTCCAGTCGAAACGGTCCATGGTGCCGAAGAAGACGTTCGCCTCGTCGACGGTGTACTGGTTATCCAGGCCGATCTGTGGCGCATCGTAGGAGTACGACGGCATTCGCCGCACGCGGCGCTGGCCGGGGAAGTAGTAGAAGGTCGTGGCCTGTTCGCCGGCCACGGCAGTCTGTACCGCGGACTGGCCGGCCAGAGCAGCCGGCTCGAGGTAGTTGAAGAAGGTCGCATTCTCCAGGCGGCCAACTGACGAGAAGAGCGCACTCCCCTTTTTCCCCCAGGGCGTGAAGAAGAAGGTATCTGTCGACTGACGTAACCATTCCCCCCCTTTGCGTGGAGAAATTCCGGAAATGGTCCGGGGAATTTCGACGCCAACGCCGCGGTAGCGCATCTTCATGTTCCACATCACCTCGGCACCGGTACTCGGCATGGGGAACGGGATGCCCGGAACGTGAGCCTCGTCCAGAGCGAGGCCGGCAGCATCGAGCTTGGCGAAACCAACGTTCTGCCGGGTGTTCTCGACCACGAAGTCCGGAGCGCTACAGGTCCGACGGGTCGGATACACATCCATGCGATAGCCGGGAATCCTCTTGAACAGCTCGACCTGTCCGGGGGACAGCTTGCTCGAGTGTTGCGCGAGATTGTTCGCGTCGATGCTGTAGAGCGGCTTGTCGCCCTTGAACTTCCAGTGCTCTCCTCGCACCTGGCCGTAGCTCCATCCCTCGTCCTGCTGTCCAGGCTGCGTCCAGGCAGGAATATCCCCGCTTGCACTCGCTGCGATCTCCCCGCCCAAGGGGGTTAGTTTCGACCCCAGCGCCTCGGGGCCCTGGGGCGCAGCCTGGACCGAACAGAGCACGGTCGATACCGCGAGGGTCATGAACAACTGCTGCTGGAAAACACGACGGGTGGGCGCTTCACCTTCCAGCCGTTCAGTTACATCTTTCATTGGATGGCTCCTCACACAGGGCATGGACCGGTTGCTCGACCTCCCAAGGGGAAGAAGTCGGCTCCTGTCGATAATGATCATTTGACCTGATCAATTGACCATGTCGGACGATCATGAGGCAAACCATATGCCAGTTCTCTTTCATGTTTTTTTAATTGTTATAAATCAGGCGGTTATGGAAAAAGTTCTGTTCCAGGCCCAGTGCCCTGTGCACCACCTTGGGAAGTAAAGAAACATGTGTTACCTGGAGATGCTTGGTAACAGGGCACAAGAGAGCTTGAGGGGAACTTTCGTAGATATCGGCTCGGGCATTTTTAATTGTCGTTTCGCCTCGGGTCAGAGGGAGCGATCGGATATGACCGGTCATGAATCGAGCAACTTTATCCGACAATGCACGCTCCGCGGCGGAGCGGGACTATAGCGGATGTAATGCCTGCAAAAAAAACCGCCCCGAAGGGCGGTAAAAGGCAGGGCCAGGGCCTGCCATGGAGTTACAGCAGAACAGTTCTGCCAGGTTATCGGGTCAGAAAGAGAAACTTGTCGCGCCGTATTGTTTATCGCGGACGAGGAAACGCTTGGCCGTATACCTTGTTCGAACGCTCCAGCGCACCATAGGCATAGTACAACTGCACCATGGAATAGGACCAAGCCAGGAAGGCCATGGTCATGAAGACCATCTTCGTGTCGTCTCCCGGAATCGGGAAGAAGTCATATCTGAGCGCTACTACCAGGCCCGCCAGCCCGCCAGCGATGGTGGCCAGAGTATGGAGGGCTTCGCCTGCACGGGCCAGTTGCAAGGTGAAGTAGCAAAGATACAAGGTATAGGCTGACCACATGAATACATAGAAATAAGGGAGGAATCCCTCGATGATTCCAGACAGGAAATAGACGCCGGTAGCGGCAAAGCCAGCTACAAAAATGAGGATGTCCTTGGCGGGCGACGGTTTGTAATCGTGGGTAACTGCCATTAGCCCGAGCGTAGCGATAACTGGCACTCCCACCCCTCGCGAAAAGGCGTCGAGAAAGATCGCGATGTTGTAGTTGGCTTGCCAGCCGGTGGCTATGAATGTAGTGAAGTTCGATGCCGAGATACCTACGATCAAGAACTCCAGACCAAGCAAATAGTTTTTCCGCCTGATGAATGCAGCGCCATAAAACAATCCGGAAATCACCAGGAGAATACATGAGAGCAGAGCGAACAAGTCTCTCGGTTCCACGTTAACTGCCCCTTCAGATCGAGTTGTATCGATGCCTTGTGTCTAATCGGTGCAAGGGAGTACGGGCATAACCCCATTAACTCCCCGCATCGTTATCAGCCGTTCAAGGCTTTGTCTTTGCGCACTTTCTTGTCGGTCCATGCATCCAGTAGCCTGGCGGCCGCAAAGGCCGTCTTTATGGCGCACCATTGAAGTGGCTCGGGTAGCATGGATGGCGTCTTGTGTTCCAGCGCCGCTAGCAGCGGAGGCTCTCCACCGCCGATTCGCTCGGCGAAAAGCGCGCCCATGAGCGATTGAGTGGCGAGGCCATGCCCTGAACATCCCGCCGTATAGAAGATGTTCTGCCTGGCCCCTGTCACCCCGACCACGGGGAGGAAGTCGTAGGCCCCGCTGATATACCCGCTCCAGCAATGCCGAATGGCAAGGCCCTGCAAGGAAGGAAAACGCTCGCGCAACACTCTCGACAACGCGGCGTAGGCGGCGTGGTCCGGAACATTGGGTGTCTTCGAGCCGTAGGCATAACCCAATTGCTTCACGGTCAGCAGCAGGGTGTCATGGGCCGTCAGGCGATGACTTTCCATGGTGTAGTGCGGCGTAATGAGGCCTTCACGCTCTTGCCAACCCAGGGACGCCAGTTGCTCCGCCGATAGCGGCTGGGTTTCGATTGCCGAAACCCGGATCGGTGCAACCTTGTTGCGGAGCACTCCCAGCTGAGGCGTGTAGGCGTTGGTCGCCAGAACCATTACAGGGGCGGTGGCGATACCCTGGGCCGTATTGCAGGTAATCACCTGCCCTTCACAGTAGGAAAGCACCGGCGTGCGTTCGTACAATTTCACGCCAGCCTTGATTGCCGCACGACGCAGGCCGTTGACGTACTTTCCCGGATTCAAGGTGCCGCCACGCTGCTCGCTGCCAAACAGGAATGCGGGCGGTATGCCTCGCGCGCGCATCTCGGCGCTATCCACGAAGCGCGTGACAGAGCCCAGCGCGTGGCCAAGCTCCATGTTCGCTCGCAGTCGCTTTTCCTGGCTGGGATGGACGGCGGCCCGGATGATTCCCGAGGGCGTGTAATCGCAATCGATGTCCAGCGCAGCCAAACGCTCTTCCACATAGGTGACGGCCTCGTCATAGAAACCGACGAACTTACGTGCCTGCTCAAGCCCCACTCGCTTGACGAAAACCTCGCATTCTATGCCCATGCTGCCGAGCAGATAGCCGGCATTGCGCCCGCTGGCCCCGAAGCCTGCGAACTGCTGTTCCAGAACGATGACGTTCGCTCCACGCGCCCTTAGTTCCAGCGCCGTTGACAGGCCGGCGAACCCGGCGCCGACCACGACTACGTCTGCGTGCTCGTGGCCTTTCAGCGCCGGCTGCAGGTCGTCTGGCTGCTCCACCCATCCGCCAAGGCTGCGGAATCTCATGGGTTCTGCATTGTTGCGTGCCGCTCCGTTGAAGGCATTCATTCACATCACTCCCGGGTTGCCGGACGTTGTTCCTCTCATGGGCCGATCCATGGCAGTGCCGCTAGAACCCCTTCCCCGCCTCGGAAAAGGAGGGCATGCCCAACAGCTCTTGCGGGTCACGCATCTGACCATCGATCTCCACCCAACCCAGTAGCGTGGAACTGGCACTCCACCCCAGCAGACGCTGCATTTGCGAGGGGAGCTGCCGAACGCGCTCGACGGGTATGGAAAGGAAGTGGTTTTCTTCCAGGCGCAGGAAGGCCAGGTCATAGGCCATGGTCAGGCCTGTGCGAGGAGCGTCGGATCTGTTGGCGCCACCGCCGTGATATACCGATCCCAGCCAGAGAAGCGCAGTGCCTGCTTTCATTTCTGCGCCGATGGTTTCTTCCTGGGTGGGCATCCGTTCGTCATCCCATTGATGACTGCCAGGAATGACCCGCGTCGCGCCGTTCTCTTCGGTGAAGTCGGTAATCGCCAGCATGAGCTGCAAGCGAGCCTCGCGACCATACTGCGGATGCCGCCAGAGCGAAGTGGCATCGTCGCGATGCAGGGGTTGAAGACCTTGTCCAGGCCCGATCTGTATCGCCTGGGTCATGCTCAGTTGGATATCGGGCGTGATCTCGACCCGATCGTTCCCTACCCAGACATGGGTGGGAGTCTGCAATACCTGCTTTGCCGTCTCGAGGAACAGGGGGTTCAGTGCCACTTCCACGGCGGAGTCGCTTTTCGCCAGGATCCGCGCGGTACGTCGAGTCTGGGTGCCGGCGAAGTAAGGGTCCATGCCGCAGGGGGTAACGCCCAGATAGCTGTCCAGGTCCTCGGTAAGAGACTTCAAGGTTTCTTCCGAGACGAAGTTGCAAATAGCGACAGCGCCATCACGCCTGATGATTTCCACTACCTGCTCGATCGGGGTGTCGCAGCTGACTGTCGTCAATCTTCGCGTACTCATCTGATGCCTACCTGTGTGGTGTTGTCATTGTTCTGCAGGGCTTCCGCAATCAACCTCAGCCCATGAGCGTTCACTCTCATGCGGTCAGACCGCCCTCTCCTTGCGCCTGGCGCGGAAAGGAGGTTTGATCATACGACATGATCATGTGATCAAGTCAAACGATTAATAATTCTGCGTGGCATCTCGGCGCTCAGGAAAGGCCTGCCGAATCAAGATCCGGCTCTACGCGGGTTCGCGCTGGCGATAGCGGATTGCCCAGGCTCGATCCTGTTTCGCTTCGGCTACGCATCGCCGGCGGTCGGAGCGAAACATCTGGAGAGACAAAGGGTCGCTGCCTCGGTCCTCAAGCGTGTCGACTCATGGATTGGGGGACGGCCATGCGTTAGCATTCGTCCCGGTCGACAGCGGACCAGTCGCCTGGCGGCAACACCGAAGAAGGAGAAGCTGAATGGCTCGAGTGGGCGCCGAAGTGCGCAGGCAAGACTTTATTGAGGCCGCCGTGAAGGTGATCGCGGAATATGGTGTGGCGAATGCCACTACCCGTCGCATCGCGGCCGCGGCGAATTCTCCATTGGCCTCCCTGCACTATGTCTTCCACACCAAGGACGAATTGTTCGACGCGGTCTATGAATCCCTGATAGACAAGCCACAGCAGTCCTTGCTGCATGTTACGGCGGGAGCCACGGCGGCAGACTCGGTAGCAGAGATATTGCGCCAGTTGGTCGGGTGGTTCACCACGCATCCGGAACTGGCGACTACGCAGTTCGAGCTGTTTTTCTGGAATCTGCGTAACAACCCCGCGATGGCGAGCAAGATCTACACCGATTCCGTCGAAGCGACGAAGCAGGCCATCGAACAGGTCGCTGGCTCGGTGCTGGACCAGGAAGCGCTGGCCACTGTCAGTCGCTTGCTCATCAACCTGTTCGATGGCTTGCTTCTCGCCTGGTCCGCCCATGGTGACCAGGAGCGGCTGAATGCCGAGACCGAAGCCGCCTGCCAGGCTGTGAAGCTGTTGGTGGCCAGCTTCTGATCTTTTCGAAGGCGCATCTCTAGAGAGGGGCATGGTGACACGGTTCGCCGTGCCCCTGCTCTTCGGGCCTCTTGCCAGTTCAGGTGCGGCGCCTCTTCTAGTTCTCCTCTCCCCGCCTCCGCTTCCAGCGGAATCCTGGGCGGCTATCTCGCCGGTCCTTCCCCCTCATAGTCCTGCAAGTTGACTGTGCGCTTCTCGTCCATGCAACAGGCCTTCCGCCATGGCCTGGCGGGAACTGGCTGCGGCACCTAGGTGCAAATAAACCCAAACCGATGGAAACCTGGTGCATTTCGCACCTTGTACCAGCAACTCGCTCGCGCCTATTCTGGTCAAACGATCAAGTCAAAAGATCAAGTCTCTATAACACAACAATAGGAGGCGACATGTCCTCTCACACTGCTCTTCCAATTGAGCCGCTCGATGTTCTGATCATAGGAGCCGGTGTGTCTGGCATCGGCGCTGCGGCTTACCTTCGACGTCACCAGCCGCACAAGGTGTTTGCGATTCTCGAGTCCCGGGAGCGAATGGGCGGCACCTGGGACCTGTTCCGCTATCCCGGCATACGCTCCGACTCGGACCTGTACACCTTCGGCTTCGACTTCAAGCCTTGGACCAAGGCGAAATCTCTGGCGGATGCCGCCGACATTCTCGAATACCTGCGAGAAGCCGTCGCTGAATACCAGTTGGACCCTTTCATCCAGTACCGGCAGAAAGTGGTCTCGGCGAATTGGCAGAGCGACAAAGGGCTGTGGGCAGTATGCGTCGAGGACGGCCACACGGCAGAAACCCGCACCATCGAATGCCGCTGGCTGTTCAGCGCAGGCGGCTACTACCGTTATGACCAAGGCTTCAGCCCACGCTTCGAGGGCGCGGAGCAGTTCAAGGGGCAAATCATCCACCCGCAACACTGGCCCGAGCGCTTGGACTATCGGGGCAAGCATGTGGTGGTCATCGGCAGCGGCGCAACGGCGGTGACCCTGATTCCCGCCATGGCCGACGAGGTCGCCAGCATCACCATGTTGCAGCGGACGCCCTCCTATATCGTCAACCAGCCCGCCAACGATTCCGTTGCCGCTTTTCTTCGCAAGATTCTGCCGGCGCAAACCGCCTACTCACTGACGCGCTACAAGAATGCCAAGATCACCCTGGTCTTCTGGCGATTCTGCCAGCGCTTCCCCGGGCTCGCCCGCAAGCTGCTCATATGGCTGACCCGTAGAGAATTACCGAAGGGCTATCCGGTCGACGTTCATTTCAACCCGCCCTACAAGCCCTGGGACCAACGCTTGTGCTCGGTTCCCGAAGGCGATCTTTTCAAGGCCATCAGTGCAGGTAAAGCCTCGGTCGTTACCGACCATATCGAGCGCTTTACCGAGTCCGGTGTCTTGCTCAAGTCCGGCACGGAACTGAAGGCCGATATCATCATCACGGCCACCGGTCTGAACGTGCAGTTGTTCGGCGGTATCGCCCTGCACAAGGATGGCGAGCCGGTAGTGTTGAGCCAGACGCTGGCGTACAAGGGCACGATGCTTTCCGGCGTACCCAATTTTGCCTTTGCGGTGGGCTATACCAACTCATCCTGGACGCTGAAAGTATGCCTGCTGTGCGACCACTTCTGTCGCTTGCTGGGCTTCATGGACAGCCAGGGCCATAACGTCTGCGAGCCGAAGGCGCCGGATGGTGTCGAAACCCGTCCCCTGCTGGATTTCGGGGCCGGATATGTCCAGCGGGCATTGGATAGCATGCCGCGCCAGGGGCCTCGCGAGCCCTGGGTGATGTCGATGGATTACTTCCGTGACATCAAGCTTTTGCGCCGAGGGAAGGTCGCCGACGAATGCCTCCGGTTCAGCACGGTGCCTGACGCCTACCTGCACAGAAGCGTGGCGCTTCAGACTCAGGGCGGCGGGCGATGACTGCGGATCGGTTCTGCGAGCTACCGGGCAAGCGTAGCCTCTGCTATCGCAGCCACGGTCCGGAAACCGCGCCTGCGGTCATCCTCATCGTCGGCCTGGGGCTGCAATTGATCTACTGGCCTGAAGCGCTCATCGCCGGCCTGGTCGAGCGGGGCCTGCGCGTGATCACGCTGGACAACCGTGACTCGGGCAGGTCTTTCTTCACCGAGGTCACCCCGCCCACGACCCTGCAACAGTTCTTCCGCAAACCGACTGCGGGGTATGACCTGGGCGACATGGCCGACGATGTGATCGGCCTCATGGATGGCCTGCGCCTGGGTGCGGCGCACGTCGTAGGGATGTCGATGGGCGGCATGATCGCCCAGACACTTGCCGCTCGTTATCCGCAGCGAGTCATGAGCCTGGCGTCCATCTTCTCGACGACAGGATCGCTGCGAGTAGGCCAGCCAGCGTTCAAGACCATCTTGCAGCTTCTCCGGCGTCCTCCCCGGAACCAGCGGGAGAGCGTTCGCGACTATGTGGAGATCATGCGTTCCGTCGGTACGACGCTGGAATGGGACGAGCAGGCCCATCGCGACTACGCCATGCAAGCCTGGGAGCGAGGCGGCGGGGAAGCGAGCAACCTCGGGATGGCGAGGCAGATCGGCGCCATCATCAACTCGGGCGACCGAACGCAGGAACTCCAGCGAATTCGCTGCAACACGCTGGTCATCCATGCTGAGAAAGACCTCATGGTCGCCACCAGCGGAGGCTTCGCCACGGCGGCGGCCATTCCCAGGGCGCGCTTGGTGCTGTTGCCGGGAATGGGGCATGACTTCCCCGCCTGCCTGACAGGAACGCTGCTTTCCCTGCTCGCAGGCCAAATGCATTAGTACGGAGCATCCCTTCAGGGGCGGGTGGGTGCCGCCCCTCTTTTTACACCTCGGGACTTGCATGGGGCTTTTCGAAGTTCGTGCTTATCCAGGCCCACATAAGACAAAAAGGTTCCCGGTTGATTCTCGACCGCAGAGCCATGCATCACACGCCGGAGCCGTTGGTTCGCCCTGCGCGTGAATTCCTCCACTGCCGTTCAACAACGACAAAAATCGAGCAAGAGGTACGTATGGAATTCAAGTTCTTACTCCCCGCCAAAGTCGTGATGGGACCCGACCTGCGTGAGCGCACCGGCGAATACCTGCGGGAACTCGGCATGGCGCATGTGCTGATCGTGACGGACGCCGGGGTAAAGGCCGCAGGCCTGTTGAATGGCGTGTATGCCAGCCTGAATGAGTGGGAGATCGCGTTCGACGAGATATCGGACGTCAAGGCAAACCCTCGCAGCGAAGACATCAACCAGGCGGCGCAGCTGTATCGCGGCAAAGGTATCCAAGGCCTGCTGGCCATCGGCGGCGGCAGCGCGATGGACGCGGCCAAGGCGATCAGCCTGCTGCTGACCCACGAGGGCCGGATCGAAGACTACGAGGGCTCTTTCACCCTCAGGCACGCCATCCCGCCTATCGTCGCCATCCCGACCACCGCCGGAACCGGCAGCGAAGTGACCTGTTTCTCGGTGATCACCGATACCGCCCGGCATTTCAAGATGAGCGTCCAGGATTACCGGGTGGGCCCCGTTCTGGCATTGCTCGACTCCCGCATTCTCGACACGCTGCCTGCATCGATTGCCGCCGCAACCGGCATGGATGCCCTCACCCACGCCATCGAAGCCTACACCTGCCGTGTGTCGAATCCGATCAGCGACGGGCTGGCGCTGCATGCCATCCGCCTGATCAGCCAATACCTCAGGCCCGCCGTACTGGAGCCGGGCAACCTGCATGCACGCGAGCAAATGCTGGTGGCCAGCCTGATCGCCGGCATGGCCTTCGGTAACGCGGACGTCGGCAGCGTGCACTGCATTTCCGAAGCCATCGGTGGCATGTACGACACGCCACACGGCGTGGGCAACGCGATCTTCCTGCCCTTCGTGTTCGGCCATAACCGCGACGCCGACATCACCCGCCACGCGCAGGTCGCCTACGCATTGGGTATCGACCCCAACCTCTCGCCGGCCGAGGCCGCCGAGGCCGCCGTTGGCTACCTGTTCCAGATGAGCAAGGACCTGGGCATCCCCCGCTTCGCCGAGGTGAAAGGCGTGCGCGAGGAAGACTTCCTGAGCATCGCCGAAAAGTCGAAGAAGAATTTCTCCGACGGCAGCAATGCCAAGCAAATGACGGTGGAAACCTACCGTGAAATCGTCGCCGCCGCTTACCACTACGTAGCGTGAAGGAGGCCAGTCATGAGCGAATCAATCGCCGGCGCTTCATTGAAGCGCACGCTGGGTCCGTTTTCCGTTCTGCTGTTCGGTCTGGCGTTCCTCGCTCCGTTGATCGTGTTCGGCACCTATGGCGTGATCACGCAGGCCAGCGGCAACACCACTGCGATGGCCTACCTGATCGCGGCAATCGGCGTGGTGTTCACGGCCTTGAGCTATGGCCGGCTGGTCAGGGTGTTCCCGGTCGCCGGTTCGGCCTACACCTATACTCGCAAGATGCTGAGCGCGAACCTCGGCTTCATGGTGGGCTGGGCCGCCCTGCTCGATTACTTCTTCATCCCGATGCTGATCTGGCTGCTCGGCGCCAGCTACCTCAACATGGCCTTTCCAGAGGTGCCGCAATGGGTGTGGATCATCGGCTTCATCGTCTCCACCTCGCTGCTTAATATCCTGGGCATCCAGGTCGCCAACCGCTTCAACGTGCTGTTGATGGTCGCGCAACTGGCCATCATCGTCGTGTTCATCGGCCTGTGCGTGCACTACATCGTCGCGGCCAACGGCCCTGGCGGGCTGCTGTCGGCCAAGCCGTTCTTCAACCCGGACGTGTCCTTCGCCACCAGCATGGCCGGCGCTGCCATTGCCGCGTACTCGTTCCTGGGCTTCGACGCGCTGTCCACGCTCAGCGAGGAGACCCGCGACCCGGGCCGGACACTGCCGCGCGCGATCCTGCTGGTCGCATTGATCGGCGGTTCGGTCTACGTCGGCTCGTCGTACTTCATGTACCTGGCGCACCCCTCCCCCGCCTTCGAGCATGTGGACGGCGCCGCCTTCGAGATCGCCCGCATGATCGGCGGCGACCTGTTCTTCGCCGTGGTCCTGGCGGGGATCATCATCGCCCACTTCGCCGCAGGCATGTCGTTCCAGGCCAGCGTGGGCCGGCTGCTGTACGCCCTGGGGCGGGACAACCAACTGCCGCGCAAGCTGTTCGGTGTCCTGCATCCTCGCTACAAGACCCCGGCCTTCAACATTCTGCTCTGCGGCATTTTCGGCTGCGCGGGTTTTGCCCTGACGATCGCCACCGCGACGTCCCTGGTCAATTTCGGCGCGTTTCTCGCCTTCAGCGCAGTCAACCTTTGCGCGTTGCGGCTCTCCTTCGATACCCGCCTCGGAGACGGGGCGGGCTTGTTGCGCGGGGTGCTCTGCCCGCTCGTTGGCCTGGTCACGGCCGGGTGGATGCTGGTCAGCCTGGATAAAGACGCGCTGATCATGGGCTGTAGCTGGCTGGGCCTGGGGGCGGTCTATCTCGCTTGCCGGACCAGCTTCTTCCGCAACCCGGTGCCCGACGCGCTGGCGTAGTGACCACCCTTCTATCGAACGCTCTGACAACAACCACAAGGCCGGCTTCGAGCCTGCCCTTCAATGGCGAGAATCGATATGCAAACCAAACTTCTGATCAATGGTGCCCTGGTGGCCGGCGAAGGCGAGAGCCACGCGGTGTACAACCCGTCCCAGGGCAACGTCCTGGTGCGAATTACCGAGGCCAGCGGCGCCCAGGTCCATGCCGCGGTGCAGAGCGCGGATGCGGCCTTCGACGCCTGGTCGCAAACGCCGCCCAAGGATCGCGCGGCCCTGCTGCTCAAGCTTGCCGAGCGCATCGATGCCCAGGCGCACGTGTTCGCTCGCCTGGAGGCGGACAACTGCGGCAAGCCTTTCAACGCCGTGCTGCTGGACGAACTGCCCGCCGTATCGGACGTGTTCCGTTTCTTCGCCGGCGCCGTGCGCTGCCTGCAGGGCTCGGCGGCGGGAGAGTACGTCGCGGGGCATACCTCGATGATCCGCCGCGACGCGGTGGGCGTGGTCGCCTCCATCGCGCCGTGGAACTATCCGTTGTTGATGGCAGCGTGGAAACTCGGCCCGGCATTGGCCGGCGGCAACACCGTGGTGCTGAAACCGTCGGAGCACACGCCGCTGAGTACCTTGAAACTGGGCGAGCTGCTTGCCGAGATCTTCCCCGCCGGCGTGGTCAACATCGTCCACGGTCGAGGTGCCTCGGTGGGTGAGCCGCTGACCAGCCATGCCCAGGTGCGCATGGTGTCGCTGACCGGCTCCGTGCGCACCGGCAGCCGGATCATCGAAGGTACGGCCGAGAGCGTGAAACGCATGCACATGGAGTTGGGGGGCAAGGCTCCTGTACTGATCTTCGACGATGCCGACATCGATGCCGCCGTCGAAGGCATCCGCGCCTTCGGCTTCTACAACGCCGGCCAGGACTGTACCGCCGCGTGCCGCCTCTATGTGCAGAAAGGGGTCTACCAGGAGTTCGTTCGCAAGCTCGGCGAGGCCGTATCCAGCATCCGGTGCGGGCTGCCGGACGATCCGGCGACCGAGATGGGACCGCTGATCACCAAGGAGCATCTGGAGCGTGTCGAGGGGTTCGTGAACCGGGCCAGGGAGTTGCCGCACATCGAAGTGGTCACCGGCGGCAAGCGCGCCGAGGGTGCCGGCTTCTTCTTCGAGCCGACGGTCCTGGCCGGCGCTACGCAGGAGGATGAGGTGGTGCGCCGCGAGATCTTCGGCCCGGTGGTGACCGTCTCGTCGTTCGAGGATGAAGCCCAGGCGCTGGCTTGGGCGAACGACTCCGACTACGGCCTGGCGTCTTCGGTATGGACCGCCGATGTGGGGCGCGCTCATCGCCTGGCCGCCCGCCTGCAATACGGCTGCACCTGGGTCAACACCCACTTCATGCTGGTCAGCGAAATGCCCCACGGCGGGGTCAAGCTGTCCGGCTACGGCAAGGACCTGTCGATGTACGGCCTGGAAGACTACACCGTGGTGCGCCACGTGATGTTCAAGCACTGACCGCCCACACCCCGGACTACCCAGATCATTTTTCAAGAGGTTTGCATGAACAACATCGAGACGTTCGAAAGGCTCGAATCCAACGTGCGGATGTACTGCCGCGACTTGCCCCTGGTGTTCGATACCGCCCAAGGCAGCAGGATCCGCGGCGAAGATGGCCGCGAATACCTGGACTTCTTCGCCGGCGCCGGCGCCCTGAACTATGGCCACAACGACCCGCGCATGCGCGATGCGCTGATCGCGTATCTGTCGGCCAACGGCGTGACCCACGCCCTCGACCTGCACACCACCACCAAGCGCCAGTTCCTGGAAGCGATCGAGCGCGACCTGTTCAAGCCACGCGGCTGGGACTACAAGGTCCAGTTCACCGGCCCGACCGGTGCCGACGCCGTCGAGGCGGCGTTGAAGCTGGCGCGCAAGGCGACCGGGCGTACCAAGGTCGTATCGTTCTACGGGGCTTACCACGGCATGACCGCCGGCGCCCTGGCCGTCACCGGCAACCGCACTCGCCGTGGCCCCGGGCTTTCCACCGACGTGGTGTTCGTGCCCTACGAAGACAGCCCCTATGGCGAATTCGACAGCATTGGCTTCCTCGAGCGCCTGGCCAACGACCAGGGCAGCGGCTCGGAGCTGCCGGCGGCGGTGATCGTCGAGTCGGTGCAGATCCAGGCCGGCGTCTACCCGGCTTCCAACCAATGGCTGCAACGCTTGCGCAAGTGGACCACCGACCACGGCGTGCTGCTTATCTGCGACGAGATCCAGGCCGGTTGCGGCCGCACCGGCGACTTCTTCGGCTTCGAGCGCTCCGGGGTGGTGCCGGACCTGATCACCTGCGCCAAATCGATCGGCGGCTTCGGCCTGCCGATGGCGATCGTGTTGCTTCGTGCCGGGCTGGATGTATGGCAACCGGGCGATCACATCGGCACCTTCCGCGGCAACCAGTTGGCGTTCCTGACCGCCCGCATCGCGCTCAGCTATTGGCACGATGAGCAGTTCCTGAAATTGCTGGCCGACAACTGCGCGGCCATGGAGCGCGCAGTTGCCGGCTTTGCGGAAATTCCAGGCGTCGCGTCCGCGCGTTGTCGCGGCATGATCGCCGGCATCGATTTCGGCCGCGGCAACGTCGAGGTCGCCAAGGACGCCCAGCAGCGCGTGCTGCAAGCGGGCGTGCTGGTCGACCGCTGCGGCCCGAATGGCGAAATCATCAAGCTGATGCCACCGCTGAACACTCCGACCGACCAACTCGAAGACGGCCTCAGGGCCTTCGGCGAATCGGTCGCGGCAGCGCTGGGCGAATAGCTGCCAGGGTCACCCTTCGGCCTGTGTTGAAGCGCAGGCCGGAGACCTGTTGGACATCAGCCAGAACAATAATCAGGAGACCTCGAGCGTGCGTGAACACAATGATGAAAGCTTCGAGTTCGAAGTGTCCGTGATCGGGCTCGGAGCCATGGGAACCATCATGGCCCAAGCGTTGCTCAGGCAAGGCAGGCGCGTGGCGATCTGGAACCGCTCACCCGGCAAGGCCGCGGCGCTCGTCGCCGCTGGCGCTCACCTGTGCGAGAGCGCCGAAGCCGCGCTGGCTGCAAGCCCGGCCACGATCTTCGTGCTCCTGGACAACCAGGCGACCCACGAGGTGCTCGGGATGCCAGGTGTGATGCAGGCGCTGGCCAACCGTACGATCGTCGATTACACGACCAACGCCCGGGACGAGGGCCTGGTGCTTCAGAGTCTCGTCAACCGCGCGGGCGGCCATTACGTCAAAGGGATGATCGTGGCCTACCCGCGCAACGTTGGTCGTCGCGAAAGCCACAGCATTCATACCGGTGATCCTGAGGCCTTCGAACGGCATCGGGCGCTGCTTGAGGGGCTTGCCGGTCATACGACGTTCCTCCCCTGGGACGAAGCATTGGCCTTCGCCACCGTGCTCCACGCGCATGCGTTTGCCGCGATGGTGGCTTTCTTCGAGGCCGTGGGGGCTGGTGTCCACTTCGGCCTGCCGCCTTCGAAGACCGCTCGGCTCATGCTCGACACGTCGCGCTTTTTCGTCGCCGATGCACTCGAGGAAGCGGTCCGTCGGCTGGAAGCGCAGGATTTCGCAGGCGATCAGGCGAGGCTCGATGTGCATGCCCAGGCCTTCGCCCATATCGCCGGAGCCCTGCACGCACAAGGGGCCTGGACGCCGGTCTTCGACGCGCTGTGCCAGGCCGTGCAACGCGCGGCAGCCATGGGCTATGGCGACCAGGACATCGTAGCCGTCACCCACCTGTTCGCCCGCGAATGCGACACCGCAAGCGCGGCGGGACAGTGACTGCGCTGCGCTTCTAAGGTCCGCATGGATAGCGCCCGAAGACAACAACTATAAAAAATCGCTGGAGAATCATATGCGCCGATTCGGTTTTCTACTGGCTGTCCTTGTACTGGTCATCTTCCTGAGTGCACTGTTTTCGAAGCCTTCCGTCGTCAACCGCGGGACGGCTCAGCGCATGGAGCACTACCCCACCGTCGGTATCGGAGACATCTTCCGGGGGCACTAGCCAGGCCTCGGGCGACAGACAGCCTCGAAGCCTGCCACCCGTTCGACAGCGATCGTGTGCGCCTCAGTGGTCTATGGCTCCGCTGGCGCCAAGGCCGGTCTGGCCTCGTACGTATTGGTCGGCGAAGGCTGCCCTTTCCGCCATGGCCCGCTTGGTCCGGTCCAGGCGGGAAACGCCATACGCCACCAGGAACGCCAACGGCATGGAGAACAGCGCAGGCTGGGTATAGGGGAACAGCGGCTCGGCGAAGTGCAACACATCCACCCACACCAGCCTGGAGAAAACCACGAAGCCCATGGCGCTGAACAACCCGACGTAGCCACCGGCCAACGCGCCACGGGTGGTCAGCCCCGACCAGAACATCGACAGGAACAGCACCGGGAAGTTGGCCGAAGCGGCGATGCCAAAGGCCAGGGCGACCATGAAGGCCACGTTGATGTTCTCGAACACGATGCCCAGGGCTATCGCCACCAAGCCAAGGCCCAGGGTTGCCAGCTTGGTTACCCGCAGCTCCTGCGCCTCGCTGGCCGCGCCCTTCATGATCACCCGCGCATACAGGTCATGGGCGATGGCGGACGCCCCGGCCAGGGCCAGGCCTGACACCACGGCCAGGATGGTGGCGAAGGTCACGGCGGAGAGGAAGCCCAGCAGCAGGTTGCCTCCCACTGCCTGGGCCAGGTGCATGACCACCATGTTGCCCCCGCCCAGCAGCTTGCCTCCCGCTTCCCCGCCCTCGAAGAACCGGGGCTGCTGGCTGACGATCACGATCGACGCCAGGCCCAGCAGGAAAATGACATTGAAGAAGTAGCCGATGAACCCGGTGGCGTAGAGCACCGACTTGCGCGCCTCCCGGGCATCGCCGACGGTGAAGAAACGCATCAGGATGTGCGGCAGCCCGGCGGTGCCGAACACCAGCCCCAGGCTCAGCGATAGCGCGGTCAACGGGTCGGCCAGCAAGCCACCAGGGGCCAGCAGGCGTTCGCCCAGGGCATGGCTATCCATCGCCTGGCTGACCAGCCTGTCATAGCTGAAGTCGAATTCGCGCATCGCCAGGAACAGCACCAGCGAGCCGCCGACCAGCAGCAGGAATGCCTTGACGATCTGCACCCAGGTGGTTGCCACCATACCGCCGAAGGTCACATACAGCATCATCAGCGCACCGACGATCACCAGGGCGATCTGGTAGTCCAGGCCGAACAGCAGCCTGATCAACTGCCCGGCCCCGACCATCTGCGCCACCAGGTAGAAACACACCACGGTCAGCGATCCGATGGCGGCCATGGTGCGCACCTTGCCCTGGTCGAGACGGTACGAGGTGATGTCGGCGAAGGTGAAGCGGCCCAGGTTGCGCAGCCGCTCGGTCATCAATAGCAGCAGTACCGGCCAGCCCGCGAAGAAGGCGATGAGATAGATGTAGCCATCCATCCCGGAGCTGTAGATGAGCGCGGTGATTCCCAGCAGCGTGGAGGCGGACATGTAGTCGCCGGCCAGCGCCAGGCCGTTCTGCCAGCCCCGGATACCGCCACCGGCGCTATAGAAATCCGCCGTCGAATGGGTCCGTCGCGCCGCCCACCAGGTGATGCACAGGGTGAACAGCACGAACACCATGAACATGCCGATGGCATGCAGGTTGAGCGGCTGGCGCTGGCCAGCGTCCAACGCGGGCGAGGCCAACAGCAGGCCGGAGTGCAGCGACAACGCCAGGGGAAGGAGCTTCTTCATGCGCCCTGCTCCTCTTCCAGCCCAGCGACCAGAGCCTGGGTCAGGCGATCGAATTCGCCGTTGGCGCGGTACACATAGAGCGCCGACAAGGCACAGAAAAACACGAACAGGAACACGCCGGCCGCGACGCCGAAGGTCATGTTCGAGCCCTGCGCCAGACGCCTGGCAATCAGCTCGGGGCAGAACGATACCAGCGCGATGTAGCCGTGGAACGTGGCCAGGATCAGCAGGAGCAGGCTCAGGGTGAAACGGTTTCGGCGCGCCACCAGTTGCTGGAACCGGGCACTGGCGCGGATACGCGCGTATAGCAGGCTGGACATGGGACACCTCGGGCAACCTAGTTATTGTTATGGAATATGCGGGTGCGGCAGCGCCATCAGCGGCCGGCGTCGCCGGCCTCCTCCTCCTGCCGGGCCCACTCGCGCAGGACGAACTTCTGGATCTTGCCGGTGGCGGTCTTGGGCAGTTCGGTAAGCGTCACATGCCGCGGTGCCTTGAAGTGCGCCAGGCGCTCGCGGCACCAGCGGACCAGATCGTCACCCGTGGTTCTGGGTAAGGCATCCGCCCGCAAGGCGACGAACGCGTGGGGTGTCTCGCCCCAGCGCGAATCCGGGCGCGCCACCACCGCGGCCTCGACCACCTCGGGGTGCTGGTAGAGCACTTCCTCGATCTCCAGCGAGCTGATGTTCTCGCCGCCGGAAATGATGATGTCCTTGGCCCGGTCCTTGATTTCCACGTAGCCGTCCGGATGCAGCACGGCCAGGTCGCCGGTGTGCAGCCAGCCGTCGGCCAACGCGGCACGGGTGGCCTCGGGGTTGTGCAGGTAGCCTTTCATCACGGTGTTGCCCCGCACTACCAGTTCGCCAAGGGTGCGGCCGTCGGCCGGGACCGGACGGCCGGTGTCGGTATCCAGCACCGTGGCCTCCTCGAGCATCGGGTGGGCGACGCCCTGGCGGCTCATGAACTGGGCCCGGGCCTCCAGCGGCAATTCGTCGACCCCCGGCTGCCACAGGCACAGGGTGCTGGGGCCGTAGCTTTCGGTCATGCCGTAGGCGTGGGTGATGCTGAAGCCGCGTGCTTCCATGGCGGCGATGACCGCGCTGGGCGGCGCGGCGCCGCCGGTGATCACCGATACCGGCACGGCAGGGACGCTGGCATGCTCGGCATGGATCAGCATCGACATCACCACCGGCGCGGCGCTCAGGTGGGTCACCGCATGCTCGGCAATGGCGGCGTGGATCGCATCTGGCTGGACCTTGCGCAGGCATACGTGCGTGCCACCGGACAGCGTCACCGCCCAGGTATGGCTCCAGCCGTTGCAGTGGAACATCGGCAAGGTCCACAGGTAGACGCTGCGCGGCCCCAACTGGAAGATCAGCGCGCCGGCGCAGGCGTTGAGGTAGGCGCCTCGGTGATGCAGGACCACGCCCTTGGGATCCCCCGTGGTGCCGGAGGTGTAGTTGATGGCGATCGACTGCCATTCGTTCTGCGGCGCACTCAGCGGCCGCCCCGGGTCGCCCTGGGCCAGAAACGCCTCATAGTCCAGGTCGTGGGCGAGGTCGGCGCGCTCGGCCTGATCATCGTCGATGCCCACCAGCAAGGGCGGCGCATCGAGCATGGCCAGCGCCTGCTGGGCCACGGCACCGAACTCACGGTCGCAGATCAGCACCCTGGCCGCGCAGTGGCGCAGGATGAAGGCGATGCTGCGTGCCTCCAGGCGAATGTTGATGCATACCAGCACCGCCCCGGCACCGGGTACGCCATAGTGGGCCTCGAGCATTTCCGGGATATTCGGCGCCAGTATCGCCACCCGCTCGCCCGCTTGTACGCCGACCCGCTCCAGGGCACTGGCCAGGGCGCAACTGCGCTCGTGCAACTGGCGGTAGCTGTAGCGCCTTGCGCCATAGACCACCGCATCGCGCTGCGGGTACACCTGCGCGGCACGCTTGAGGAACGACAGCGGCGACAGCGGGACATGGTTGGCTTCGTTGGGAGCAAGCTCGTGCTCGAGGGTCGGAACCATCATGGCAGCCACCTCATCGACACATTGCTCGGGTCTTGCACGCACATACATACCTCCTGTTCTTGTTGTTATTGCGCCAGGGCGCGTTACAGGCTGCTGCACAGGTGGCCGCCATCGACCACGATCTCGGCGCCGCTCATGGCCCGCCCGGCATCGCTGGCGAGCAGCAGCAAGGCGCCGTCCAGGTCCGCCGGCACGCTGAAGCGGCGGCTGGGGATACGCGAGCGCAACTTGTCGCCGGCCTCGCTGGCCAGGAAGGCCTCGTTCAGGTCGGTCATCACGTAGCCGGGCGCCAGGGCGTTCACCCGGATGCCATGGCGCGCCAACTCCAGCGCCATGGCGCGGGTCAGGTGGGCCAGGCCGGCCTTGGCCGCCAGGTAGGGGCCGACGGCGCCGGCCACACGGCTGGCGAGGATCGAAGTGACATTGATCAGGCTGCCGCCCTTCCCCGCCGCGACCATGCGCCTGGCGCTTTCCTGGGCCACCGCCCAGGCGCCCTTGAGGTTGGTGTCGAGCACGCGGTCCCAGCTTTGATCGTCGCAGGCCAGCAAGGGCTGGCTGTCGCTCACCCCCGCATTGTTGACCAGCACATCCAGCGGGCCGGCGGCATCGAGCACCCGGCAGATATCCTCACGGCAGGTCACATCGAGGGCAAAGGCCTGCGCCCGCCCTCCCGCCACCTCGATGGCCTCCACCAGTGCCTGCAGCGGCGCCTGGCGCCTGGCAGTCACCACCACCTCGGCGCCTGCGGCGGCCAGGGTCATGGCGAAGTGGCGGCCCAGGCCGCTGGAGGCTCCGGTCAACAGGGCGCGGCGCCCGTCGAGGGCGAACAGTCGGGTCAGGTTCGGCTGCATCAGCGGGCCTCCAGGCGCTGGTCGAGCAGTTTCTTCGCCAGGCTCATGCGGTGCACCTCGCTCGGGCCGTCATAGATGCGGAACGGGCGAATGTCGCGGAAGATCCGCTCCACCACGGTGTCTCCGGTCACCCCGCGCCCGCCCAGTACCTGGACGCAACGATCGACCACCCGCCACAACGCCTCGGCGCTGATCACCTTGGCCATGCTGGAGTCGACATTGGCCCGCCGGCCCTGGTCGAGCACCCAGGCGCAGTGCCACACCGCCAGGCGCACCACGTGCAGGTCCATCATGTTGTCGGCCAGCATGAAGCCCACACCCTGGTGCTCGCCCAGCGGCTTGCCGAAGGCGTCGCGGGTGCGCGCATAGTCGCAGGCGATGTCGTGGGCGCGACGCGCGGCGCCCAGCCAGCGCATGCAGTGGGTGAGCCGCGCCGGCGCCAGGCGCACCTGGGCATACCGGAACCCCTTGCCGATCTCGCCGAGCACATCGCTCGCCGGAATACGCAGGTTGTCGAAACGCAGCTGCCCGTGGCCACCGGTGAAGCAGCTGTCCAGCGAGTCCAGCTGACGCTCATGGATGATGCCGTCGCGTTTCATGTCGGTCAGGAACATGGTCGCCGTACCATCCTCCATGCGCGCCATGATGATGCCGAAGTCGGCGCCTTCTGCGCCGGTGATCAGCCACTTGCGGCCATTGATCAGGTAGTCGTCGCCATCGCGGGTGGCGGTGGTGCGCAGCATCGAGGGGTCCGAGCCGGAGCCTGGCGCAGGCTCGGTCATGGCGAAGCAGGAACGGGCATGGCCCTGGACCAGCGGGCGCAACCAGCGGTCTTTCTGCGCCTCGGTGGCGACCACGTCCATCAGGTGGATGTTGCCTTCGTCCGGGGCATGGATGTTCAGCGCCACCGGGCCCAGCGGCGAGTAGCCGGCCTCTTCGAAGACGATCGCCTTGGCCACGTGGCTCAGCGCCAGGCCACCCATTTCGCGGCTGGCGTGGGGCGTCAGCAAGCCGGCGGCGCGGGCGCGGGCCACCAGGTCCTGGCGCAGGGCGTCGCTGGGGCCGTGGCTGTCCTGGCGGGGGTCGTTCTCGAGCGGGATGACCTGTTCGGCGATGAAGTCTCGGGTCTTGGCCTGCAAGGCGAGCAGTTCGTCCGGGAGGGTGAAGTTCATGGTTGTCCTTCTGGGTGCTTGTCTGTCGGGAATGAGATGGCTGACGCCGTTCAGGGCAAGGCCTTGGGATTGCTGATGGCCAATCGGGCGAGGGTGACCTGGCGCAATGTCTCGACCAGGGTTCTATGGTTTTGCGGGGCGTCATGGCTGCCCAGGCGAATGGCCCGTGCCAGTTGGCGGCGCAGGTCGGGCAAGGCTGCGGGCGCCTCGTCGACCAAGGCGGCCAGACGTGTCCGCTCCTGGTCCTCGGCCAGAGCCCCCAGGCGGCTTTCGCGGGCTGCGATGGCCATGGCATTGGCGATCATCAGGGCCGGGTAACGCAGCTCGCCGGGCAGCGCTGGCAGCAGTTGCTCCAGAAGCGTCGAGCGAGCGATGTCGAGCAGTTCATGGGCATCGGGCTGGGTCATGGCGCTTCGGCTCCGGTCATGTGCAGGATGTCGAGCTCAAGCTCCGGCAGTAGTCGTGCGGTCAGTGCCAGCTCAATGGACGGCTCTTCGCCGGACAGGTGGCGCTGGCCTTGCTGCAGGGCGATCACCGCCCAGCGCAGGGTGGCCATGACCTGCCAGTAGTGCAGTTGGCTGCGCTCGATACGCAGCGGAGACACCTCGTGGTAGCCCCCCAGGAAGTCCTCCAGTTGGCCGATACCGCCGGCCTCGAGGTCTGGGCGGGTGAAGCGCCAGCAGCGGGCGGTGAACCAGCCTAGGTCCTCGCAAGGGTCGCCCCAGCCGGTGAACTCCCAGTCGAGTACGGCTTCGAGTCCCTGTTCGCTGGCCAGGTAGTTGCCGGTGCGGTAGTCACGGTGCAACAGACACAGGATGCTGTTGCGCGGTGCGTGCAGCTCGCACCAGCGCAGGCCCCACTCCAGCACCGGATAGGCATCGGCGAGGGTGTCGAGGTAGTGGCGATAGGCGTCGATGGTCGCCAAGGCCGGTGAGCGGGTTGGCATCGGCAGGAAATCCAGCGCGGCGCACGGCGGGCGAACCTGATGCAGGCGCGCCAGGTTGGCGCCAAGCTGCGCCGCCAGCTGCGCCCGGCCCTGGGTGCCGGCGCCAGCGCTGAGCAAGCGACCGGCGGCGACACCCGGCACGTACTCCATCAGGAAGAACACCCGCCCATGCACGCGCATATCGCGGCACAGCCACAGCGGGCGCGGTACTTTCACACCGGCCTGATGAACCACTTGCAGCACCGCGAACTCCTGTTCGCGGTCAAGGCTGGCGGGTAGCGCGGAAAGCGCATCGCTGCGCAGCACCCAACGCCGGGCGCCAGCCCAGGGGCCGCCTTCGATCAGCAGGTCCAGCAGCCAGTTTTCCTGGATGGCGCCGCCGCTCAGGCGCTGGCGTGCCTGGATGACCACCCGCTTCGCTGCGGCGTGCTCGCGGATGAACTCGACCAGTGGCTGGTCGTCCGGGGCCACGAATGTCTCGCCGTCCCGTACGGTCGTAGGAGGAGTGCTCATGGGGTTGTAGGGCCTGCCTGTAGTCATGTTGTCAGACAGCTTTAGCAACGCCTGGGCCAATTTTCGGGATATGCCTGTAACCCGCGCGCTCTCTGGCGCCAGGTTTTTCCATGGCGCTCGACGAAGCAATCCGGGTTTCACTTTTGCAACGAACTGATTCAGTATCGAAACAATTCAATTCTGAACAGGTCTCGACATGCGTCCTCCCCTTTCCCAGGTCGTCGTGCTGGTCAGTCACCTTCAACGACCTCGGCAGCGCAGTCGCCTCGCCAGCCTGGTGGCCGGCCTGGCGGCGGGCTACCCGGACGTCCATATCGAGGTGCTCGACACCTCGGTATCCAAAGCCCTGCAAACCGCCCGCGATCTCGAACAGCGCGGCAAGGCCGACGTGTTCGTCTGTGCTGGCGCCACTGCCGCCTACCTGCGTAGACACCTGGCACGTCCGGTTCTGACGATGCGCGTTGGCGGCGGAGACCTGTTGCGTGCGCTGGAGCAAGCCCGCGAACACTCCTCCCATGTCGCCCTGCTCAGCTACAACCGCATCGACCGGGACCTGCAAGCCATGCGAACGCTGTTCACGGTGCAGGTTCACCAGGTCGCCTACACCACCCTGGAAGAGGCTCGCCAGGCTGTCCTGGAGGTATCCCGCCTGGGTTGCCGCAGCATCATCGGTTCGTCGACGGTGGTGGAGCTGGCGGAACAGGCAGGCCTGCACGGCGTGCTGTCGCTGAGCGAAGACACTGCGCGCAAGGCGCTCGAGGAAGCCATGGGAGTCCTCGACAGCCAGCGCCTGGAGATCGCCAAGCGGCGGCATCTGGACGCGGTGCTGCAACACATTCCAAGCGGTGTGGCAGCGGTCGACAACCAGGGTGTGGTGCAATCGCTCAACCCTGCCCTTGCCCAGTTGCTGGAGTTGCCGGTCAGCTCGGCTCTGGGGCGACCGTTACAGCAGCTATGCCCGGAGCTTGACCTGCAGCAGGCGCTAGAGGATGGCGGTGGCGAGGAAAACCGGGTGATCCGGCTGGGCTCGCACGCCGTGGTCAGCAATCTCCTGCCGATCCTGGAGAATGGCGAGCGTACCGGCCTGGTGCTCACCTGCCAGGACATCACCGCCGTGCAGCGCGCGGATCAACGCATCCGCTCCACTCGCCGTCCAGGTGCCTTCACCGCGCGTTACCGGCTCGAACAACTCAACGGCGCGAGCAAGGCCAACCGTGAGATGTTGCAGCTGGCCAAGCGCTTTGCCGCCAGCCATTCGACCATCCTGATCACTGGCGAAAGCGGCACCGGCAAGGAACTGCTCGCCCAAGGGATCCATAACGAGAGCCCTCGCCGGCACGGGCCTTTCGTCGCCATCAACTGCGCGGCGTTTCCCGAGTCGCTACTGGAAAGCGAACTGTTCGGCTACGAGGAAGGCGCCTTCAGCGGTTCGCGCAAAGGCGGCAAGCCCGGCCTGTTCGAGGCGGCTCACCGTGGCACGCTGTTCCTCGACGAGATCGGCGACATGCCTGTGTCGCTGCAGACTCGCCTCCTTCGTGTATTGCAGGAGCGAGAGGTCTTGCGCCTGGGCGGCACCGAGCCGATCTCCATCGACGTGCGCATCGTCGCCGCCACCCACAAGGACCTGGGGGCCGCCATGAAGGATCGCGAGTTTCGCACCGACCTGTATTACCGGCTGAATATCCTGCGCTTGCAGACCACGCCCCTGCGCGAGCGGCCCGAGGACATTCCTCTGATTTGCCAGGGAATCAGCCAGCGCCTGCTGGTCCAGGGCCAGCCACCGGGTGCCGCAGGCATAACGACGCTCCTGCTACCCTACCTCGTCCGCCATTCCTGGCCCGGAAACGTCAGGGAACTGGAGAATGTCATCGAACGGGCGATGCTCTCCGCCAGCGAAATCTTCCATGAGCACGGCGTGGATGAGCATTACCTGGCTCGCGTGCTGCCCGAGCTATTCGAAGGCCAGCCTCAGCCCAGGTCCCGGAAAGAGCCATCGCGCACAAAGGATTTGCACGCCATCGGCAAAACCGCGCAGTTGCGCTACATACAGGAGACCCTGGACAGCTGCCAGGGCAGCCTTGACGAGGCTGCGCGTCGGCTCGGGATCAGCCGGACCACGCTGTGGCGGCGGCTTCGCTCGGCACGCTGAGCAAAACGATGCGCCTGGGCGATGCGGAACTCGCCCAGGCATGGACGCGGCCGGTGCCGTGAAACTCAATTGATCAGCGGAACCTGCTTGCCGATCTGCAACGCCTCCAGCGCGTCCAGCTGCGCTTCGATCTGCAGGAAGCGCATGGCCCGCCGAGGTGACATCTTCTCGGCCACTTCCTGCACGTACCGGTGCAGCACGGCCAGCTGTTTCTCCTGCAATCCCCGATAGAGGTCGACCATCCTCGAAGCTTCCGCGTCGGTAATGCTGCCGGAACCATAGGCGCGGGCATATTCGAGCAGGAGCTGGAATGTCTCCTTGTGCAGGCTGTCCGTCTCGCCTCGGTAGCGTGAATAGATCGGCCAGAACGTCTCGGCTTCGGTGCCGTCCAGCGCCATGTTTGCCTCGACCATCCGTTTGCGCTTGTAGTTGATGGTTTCCAGCTGGTTCCTGATCTTTTCCTTGTGCTCGTTCATCACCTGCTCGACCGATGGCAGGGGTTCGTCGGCATGAGCGGCAAGGGAAAGGGTCGCGACCAGGGTGGCCACGAAAAGCAAACGCCTGGACATCGGCGTTCTCCTTCTGGGTTGATCGAATGGATTCATGCTGCCGCGGTGCGATGCGACATCAACGGGCCCCGTTCCTCAGGGCGATCCTGGGCGCCCACTCCAGCCATTCGTCATTGGCCGAATCGAACAGGGCGAAGGTCTGCCCCGGCTTGGCGGGCTCGCCCATCTGCGCATTGTTCGGGGTGGCGAAGGCAATGCCGCCCTCCATCAGCGCCTCCATCGACTCGGTGCGTAGCGACAGGCCCTTGAACAGGCTGGCGTCGACGCCGAAGCCGCTGGCATTCCAGAAACGGCTGCCGGTACGCACCAGCGGTACGTAGCGCGGTTCGATGAGGATGCTGATCAGCACCCGGTCGGCCTGTTCGCCCAAGGCCAGGTCGACGACCTTGCCCACCGGGATCTGCCGGTAGGTCACCAGGTTGCCCGGCTTGATCGAGCCCTTGCGCGGCGCACTGAGGGTCAGCCGCAGGCCGTTTTCCCGACCCAGCAGGTTGGGTGCTTCGGCGAGAGTCTGGAAGCGTGCCTGGCGCTCGCCCGGCGTGCTCGACGGCAGCGCCTCGATATAGGGGCCGCTGACCAGGGTTCCGAGGTTCTCGGTACGCAGCAGGCCGAGCGCCGGACGCACCACCCAGAAGCGGGTTCCGCTGCGGGCGACGCGCTCGCCGGCGGAAGTCAGGCGGGCCTTCATCAGTACCCCGGAGAGGTCCGGGTTCAGCTCGACGCTTTCGATCTTGCCGATGTCCAGGCCCTTGAAGCGGATCGGCGTGCCTTCGCGCAGGCCGTCGGCATTGTCGATGCTCAGCTGGATTTCCACGCCACGGGCCATCGCCGCCTCCTCGCTGTCGAAGAGGGTGAAGCGACGCACCTTGGTCACGGTCGGCGCCTTCGGATCGAGGGTGTCGAAGGAAATCCCGCCGGTGATCAGGGTCTGCAGCGACTCGCTCTTCACCTGCACGCCGCTGAGGTTGCCGGTCAGGGTGATCCCGCTGGAGTTCCAGAAGCGCGTCGAGGTATTCACCAGGTGCGCGTACTCCGGCTCGATGTGCACACCCACCACCACTCGCTGGCGGTCGCGCGACAGCTGGTAGCTCTGCACGCTGCCGACGCGGACCTGGCGGTAGAGGATCGGCGCGCCGATATCGATCGAGCCGAGCTTGTCGCTGGTCAGCACCAGGTGCAGGCCGGGCGCGTCGGTGTTCAGCGGCGGCGCTTTCGGGCGGATGGTGAACTCGCGACTCGGCGCGCCGCTCTTGGCGAAGCGCACGTCGATATAGTTACCTTTCACCAGGGCCTCGAGGCCGGTGATGCCGGCCAGGGAGATGCTTGGCTTGACGGTCCAGAACTCGGTGCCTTCCAGCAGCATGTCCTCGACCCGCGGATCCATCGCCAGGTCGGCAGTGGCGCTGCTGTAGTCCTTGTCCATGTCGATCGACTTGACCAGGCCGACCTGCACGCCGTTGAACATCACCGGGGTGCGGCCCGGATCGATGCCGCTGACGTCGTTCATCTTCAGCTTCACGCGCAGACCGGCCTGGGCCGCGTCGTAGTCGTCGTACAGACGGAACGGCTTGCTCGGATCGGTCGGCGGGCTGTCGCCTCGACTATCGGAAGTAGCGAAAGCGATGCCGCCGGCCGCCAGGGTCAGCAACGATTCGCTACGCACCTTGAAGCCGGACAGGCCGCCGGAAATGGAGATGCCGCTGGCGTTCCAGAATCGCGTGTGCTTGCGCACCAGGTCGGCGTAGGCCGGCTCGATGTGCACCTTGATCTCGATGGTCCTCTGGTCATCGCCCAACTGGAAGCTCTTCACCTGGCCGACCTGGATCTGCCGGTAGAACACCGGGCTGCCCTGCTCTAGGGAGCCCAGGCGATCGGCCTTGAGGGTCAGGTGCAGGCCGGGCAGCCTGTCGGAAAGGGGGGGCGGCTGCTTCAGCGCGGTGAAGTTGCGTTCTTCCTTCTCGCCCTTCACCGGATCGACCGCGATGTAGACGCCGGATACCAGGGTTTCCAGGCCGGTGACGCCAGCCAGGGAAACCCGCGGCTTGACCAGCCAGAAGCGGGTACCCTTGCTCAGGTACTGGCGCGCCTCCTTGTCCATTTCGATGGTGGCCACCACGCCCTTGATATCTTCGCTGACATCCAGCGCGACGACCTTGCCGACCGCGATGCCCTTGTACAGCACCTCGGTCTTCTTCGCCTGGATGCCATCGCTGCTCTCGAAGCGCACCTGGATCAGCACCCCTGCCTGGTCGTAGGCGCGCCAGCCCAGCCAGGCCCCGATAGCCAGGGCCACCAGCGGCAGCACCCAGATCGCCGACCAGTTCGAGGTCTTGTGTTTCTTCGGGCTTGGCAAATCACTCATTCTCGTCGTCCAGATTGGTGTTGTCCCAGATAAGCCGGGGGTCGAACGTCACGGCGGCGAGCATGGTGAGCACCACCACGCTGGCGAAGGCGGCGGCGCCGAGATTGGCCTCGATGCTCGCCAGGTTGCCGAAATTGACCAGCGCCACGAGGATGGCGATGACGAAGATATCGAGCATCGACCAGCGCCCGACCCATTCGATGAAGCGGTACATCATGATTCGCTGGCGGGCCGACATCGGCTGGTGCCGCTGCACCGAATAGAGCAGCAGGGCGATGCCGACCAGCTTGAAGGTGGGGACGACGATACTGGCGACGAACACCACCAGGGCGATGGGAAACATGTCGGCCTGGATCAGGGTCACGACCCCGCCCATGATGGTCGCCGGGGAGCCCTTGCCGAGCATGTTGACGGTCATGATCGGCAACAGGTTGGCGGGAACGTAGAGAATCATCGCCGAGATCAGCAACGCCCAGGTACGGGCAATGCTGTTCGGCCGCCGAGGATGCAGCTTCGCGCCGCAGCGACTGCAACGCGGATGCTCGTTCCCGTCGGCGCGATTCAACTGGTGGCACTCGCCGCAGACCAGAATGCCGGCATCGATCGCACGCATTGTCGTTCTCCAGGATCTCTGCCGGGACGGTGATGGTTTGTCGTCGTCCAGCGCGGCGGCCAACCTGTGCCTTGCCCGGCAGGGAATGGGCACGGGGAAACCACCTGTCGGGGGAGGCTGCCGTCGGAAGACGATTCTGTCCGGGGCGTTACAGCGATGGCATGGGTTCGGCCACTCACGCGCATCAGTTGTCCGCTCGGCTCGATCTGGCCAGGCTGGGCCGGACTCGCTATTCATGCCGCTTGGACGATGATCGAGCGCTGGGATCGCATGATGCTTATATAGTTCACATGAGTCAATATTGTCTCATGTGTTTTTCTCCATCGCGCTATACGGAGCCAAGCGGCGATCCTGCCAGGGAGGCATCATGGCATTCGCCACGGAAGGAAGGACCCCCGGAGAGATTGTGGCGCGCCTCCTGTCTCATGCCGATGCAAGTGGCGGTATCGGCCGAGAATCCCTCGACACCGAGAAGCGGCTTTTCCGCGTCCAGGCATGGGACGATAGGAGCACTCGGGTAGCCCTGGATCGATACTCGCTTTACAGGCAGGAACACCGGCGGGCCTCTTCCGGGGCTCCTCCAGTGTCCTGCTGCACACCTCTGAGGCTCCGATATCCTCCGAACCTCGTCTTTGCCCGGTTCCTCTTTCAGTCAATCGCCGCCCGCGTCCCAACCCCGTCCACCAACCGCGCAATCCCCAATGGGTTGCCATCCTTCAGCGCTTCCGGCAGCCACGCGTCCGGGTAGTTCTGGTAGCACACCGGGCGCAGGAAACGGTCGATGGCCAGGGTGCCCACCGAGGTGCCGCGGGCGTCCGAAGTGGCCGGGTACGGGCCGCCGTGGACCATCGCGTCGCAGACTTCCACGCCGGTCGGGTAGCCGTTGAGCAGCAGGCGTCCTGCCTTCTGTTCCAGGAGCGGTACCAGGTCGGCGAAGGACGCCAGGTCTTCCGCTTCGGCGATCAGGGTCGCGGTGAGCTGCCCGTGCAGCCCATGCAGCGCGCGCTTCAGTTCGGCGTGGTCGGCGACCTCGACGACCACGCTGGCCGGGCCGAAGACTTCTTCCTGCAGCAACTCGTCGCCCTCCAGCAGCAGGCTGACGTCCGCCTGGAACAGTTGCGGCCGGGCCTGGCGGCCCTCCTGCGGTTGCCCGGCGAGATGGCGGACGCGCGGGTGGGCGTGCAGCGCCGCCAGGCCTTTTTCATAGCTGGCCAGCGTGCCGGTGTTGAGCATGGTCTGCGCCGGCTGGTCGTCCATGCGGGCGGCGAAGCGTTCGAGGAACGCCGAGAATTGCGCAGAGCGGATGCCGATGACCAGCCCGGGATTGGTACAGAACTGGCCGCAGCCGAGCACCACCGAGGCACTCAGTTCGTCGGCCACGGCCTCGCCGCGCTTCTTCAGCGCCGCCGGCAGCAGCACCACCGGGTTGATGCTGCTCATCTCGGCGAACACCGGGATCGGCTGCGCCCGGGCGGCCGCCATGTCGCAGAGGGCGCGGCCGCCCTTCAGCGAACCGGTGAAGCCGACCGCCTGGATCGCGGGGTGGCGTACCAGCCGCTCCCCTACTCCGCCGCCGTAGATCATGTTGAACACGCCCGCCGGCATGCCGGTGCGCTCGGCCGCGCGGAGGATCGCCGCGGCGACCCGTTCGGCGGTGGCCATGTGTCCGCTGTGCGCCTTGAACACCACCGGGCAGCCGGCGGCCAGGGCCGCGGCGGTATCGCCGCCGGCGGTGGAGAACGCCAGGGGGAAGTTGCTCGCGCCGAACACCGCCACCGGGCCGAGGCCGATCCGGCACTGGCGCAGGTCGACGCGTGGCAGCGGCTTGCGTTCGGGCCGGGCGCGGTCGATGCGCGCGCCATGGAAGTCGCCGCGCCGCAGGACTTCGGCGAACAGGCGCAGCTGGCCGCTGGTGCGGCTGCGTTCGCCCTGGATGCGCGTGGCCGGTAGCGCGGTTTCACGGCAGACGATGGCGACGAAATCATCGTCCAGCGCGTCGAGTTCGGCGGCGATGGTATCGAGGAATTCCGCGCGGCGGCTGGCCGGCAGTTGCCGGTAGTGCGGGTAGGCGCTGGCGGCGGCTTCGGCGGCGGCGTCCACTTCTTCCGGGGTGGCTTGCACGAAGCGGTACGGCAGCGCCTCACCGCTGGCGGCGTCGAGGCTTTGCAGGAAGAGCGTGCCGGCCGCGCTGCGGGCGCCGCCGATGAAGTTGTGTCCGAGGATGGCTGTCATGTCGACCTCATACAGGGGAAGCCCCGCCGGGGATGGCCGGCGGGGTTGGAGCCAAGGCTCCGCAGGAATGAAGGAAACCGTGCCGCGGGTCTCTCGTGGAGCTCCGGCCTATGCACGGCGGTGGGGCTTCAGAGCGCTACCACCCGCCCCGGCGTCAGTGCGGTCTCGACGGCGGCGATGCCATTGCGCAGCGGCGCGCCGAACTCGGCCATGGCGATCTCGAAGACATCCCCCGGAGCAGCCTTGATCCCGTCGGCGAAGGACAGCGTGGCGGTACCGAAGTAATGCACGTGGACGTCGCCCGGACGGAGGAACTGCGCGTACTTGAAATGGTGGTACTCGAGGTTCTCCAGGCTGTGGCACATGTTGTCCTCGCCGGAAAGGAACGCCTGCTGCCAGAGCACTTCGCCGTCGCGCAGGATCCGGCTCTCGCCCTGCAGGTGGCGCGGCAGTTCGCCGACTCGCAGCTCCGGCCCGTAGCAGCAGGCGCGTAGCTTGGAATGCGCCAGGTACAGGTAGTTGCGGCGCTCCATCAGGTGGTCGGAGAACTCGTTGCCCAGGGCGTAGCCGAGCCGGTAAGGCCGGCGGTCATCGCCGATCAGGTAGAGCCCGACCAGCTCCGGTTCCTCGCCGGCGTCCTCGGCGAAGGCCGGTAGCGGGAAGTCCGCGCCGGGGCGCACGACGATGCCGCCGTCGCCCTTGTAGAACCATTCGGGCTGCGCGCCGACCTGGCCCGCCGGTGGCTTGCCGCCCTCCAGGCCCCACCTGAAGATGCGCATGGTGTCGGTCAGCGCGGTCTCGTCGCCCTGGTTCTGCTGGTGCATGCGGTCGCGCGTCGCGGCGCTGCCCAGGTGGGTCAGGCCGGTGCCGCTGACCAGGCAATGGGCCGGGTCGTCATGATCCAGCGGCGGCAGCACCCTTCCCTCCTCCAGCAACCCGGCATAGTCCGGGCCTGGCTCGCTGCCTCGGCGCAGCACCTCGTCTTGCAGGCCGCTGCCCGCGCGAATCGCCGCCAGCCCCAGTTCGCGCGTGCTGCGCACGCCGCGCAGCACCTGTATCCCGGCGCCTTCGACGACGCCGACCCGGCGCTGCCCTGCCCGGTCCTCGAATTGAATCAGCCGCATCTCGGCTCCTCCTGTGGGCTCCGACTATCACTCGATGATGATGAAATCCTTGAGGTGCTCTTCGGATATCTCCAGGCCCAGGCCGGGCTTGTGGTCGTCCAGCTGGATATAGCCGTCGACCGGCTGCGGCTCGCCCTTGAACACGTAGTAGAACAGCTCGTTGCCGACCTCGACGTCGAACACCGGGAAGAACTCGGCCATCGGCGAGGCGGTGCTGGCCATGGTCAGGTGATAGTTGTGCAACTGTCCGGCGTGCGGGATCACCGGCACCGACCAGGCCTCGGCCATGGCGTTGATCTTGCGCGCGGCGGTGATCCCGCCGACGCGGTTGGTGTCGTACTGTATGACGTCCACCGCGCGGCGCTCCAGCAGGTCCTTGAAGCCGTGGCCGGTGAATTCGTGCTCGCCGCCGGAGATCGGCATGATCCCCATCTTCTTCAGCTCGACGTAGCCCTCGATGTCATCGGCGATCACCGGCTCCTCCAGCCAGCGCGGTTCGAACTCGGCGAGCTTCGGCAGCATCCGCCGGGCGTATTCCAGGGTCCAGCCCATGTAGCATTCGAGCATGATGTCGATGTCCGGCCCGGCCAGTTCGCGTAGCGCGCGGACCTGCTCGATGTTCCTGCGCATGCCCGTCGGGCCGTCCTTGGGGCCATAGCCGAAGCGCATCTTCAGCGCGGTGAAGCCCTGGTTCAGGTAGCCCTGGGCCTCTTCGAGGAAGGCGTCGAGGTTGTCGTTGGCGTAGAGCTTCGAGGCGTAGGTCCAGATCTTCTCCTTGGTGCGGCCGCCGAGCAGCTTGAACACCGGCTTGTTCACCGCCTTGCCCATGATGTCCCAGATCGCCAGGTCCACCGCCGAGATGGCTGCCATGCCGATGCCCTTGCGGCCCCAGGCGTGGGTGCGGCGATACATCTTCTGCCAGATGTACTCGTTGTCGAACGGGTCTTCGCCGATGCAGATCGGCGCCAGGTAGAGGTCGACGATTTCCTTCGCCACGCGCGGCGCCAGGGCGCAGTTGCCGATGCCGACGAGGCCGTCGTCGGTCTCGATCTCCACCACCAGCCAGCCGTGGAAGCGGAACGAGCCCATGGCGTCTCCCTTCTCGAACAGGATGTCGCTGGCATTGGTGCAGAAGTGCGCCTGCGGCGGGACGACCTTGCCCTTCCATTCGAAGACGCGGGTACGGACGGATTTGATTTTCATGTCGCAGCTCCTATCGGTGCGTAGTGTGGGTCAGCCGGCCTGCCGCGCTCGCAGCGGGACGGACGACGATCCGGAGGTCTTCAGCCGGGCCAGCAGGCAGGCGCCGAGCAGGCCGACGGCGGCCAGGGCGAACATGCCGGCGCGCGGGTCGGCGAACTGGCTTTCCATGAGGGTCTTGAGGTTCGGCGCGACGAAGCCGCCGAGGTTGCCCAGGGAGTTGATCAGGGCGATGCCGCTGGCCGCGGCCGCACCGCTCAGGTAGCCGGTGGGAAGGGTCCAGAACAGCGGCTGCACCGAGACGAAGCCGGACGCGGCGAAGCAGAAGGCGATCACCGCCAGGCCCAGGTTGCCGGCCAGCGCCGAGGCGGCGATACCGGCTGCGGCCATGCCCAGCATGGCCACCGCGAGCTGGCGATGCTGGCCGCTGCGGTCGGCCTGGCGGGTCACCAGGCGCGTTACCACCAGGGCGCAGACCCAGGGAATCGCGGTGATCAGGCCGACGTTCAGGCCGACCTGGCCGTCGAGGAAGCTGGCGATGCGGGTCGGCAGGTAGAACACCACGCCGTACACGCTCATCTGGATGGTGAAGTAGACCAGGCAGAACTTCAGCACCTGGCCGCTGCGCAGGGCGCTGAGGAAGCCGTGCGGGCCGCGTGCCTGTTTGCGGGTGTCTTCTTCGGCCAGCTCGCCTTCCAGCGCCCGCTTCTGCTCGTCGCTCAGCCAGCCGGCATCGCGCGGGCGGTCGACCAGGTAGAAGTAGGCGGCAATGCCGACCAGCGAGGCCAGCAGGCCCTCGGTGACGAACAGCCACTGCCAGTTGGCCAGGCCGAAGATGCCGTGGAACTCCAGCAGCCAGCCGGACAGCGGACCGCCCAGCACCAGCGCCAGCGGCAGGCCGAAATAGAACAGGCCGAGCGCCTGGGCACGGCTGCGCTGCGGGAACCAGTAGGTGAGGTAGAGGATGATGCCGGGGAAGAAGCCCGCCTCGGCGACGCCCAGCAGGAAGCGCAGGACATAGAAAGTCATGGCGTCGTCGGCGAACATCATCGCCGCCGAGACCAGGCCCCAGGTGACCATGATCCTGCACAGCCAGACCCTGGCGCCGAGGCGGTGCAGCATCAGGTTGCTGGGTACCTCGAAGCAGGCATAGCCGATGAAGAAGATGCTCGCGCCGAACGCGAAGGCGGCATCGCCGAGGCCGGTGTCGGCTTGCAGGAAGGCCCGCGCGTAACCGACGTTGGCCCGGTCGATGAAAGCCAGTACATACATCAGGACCAGGAAAGGCAGGAGCCGCAGGCGGCTGGTGGCGATCGCCGAGGACAGCAGCCTGGCGTGGTCGTTCATGGCGCTCATGGAGGGCTTCCTTCTTGTTGTTGTTCGACGCGGAGGCGGCATGGCCGCTTGCGTTGGGCCGACTGTAGCCAGGCCGCTCCCGCGCGGATAATCACTTCTGCGCATTCATCGATAACCCCAGGCAATACCTTTTAACCAATCAGCCAATCGCCGGTTATCGGGCAGCAGCGAGAACGGCCCTGCGCTCAGAGCAGCGGCAGGGAATACGAGAGGATCAGGCGGTTCTCGTCGACATCGGCGGCATGGTTGGACCGCAGCATGGCGTTGCGCCAACGCAGGCCAAGGTTCTTCAGCGGGCCGCTCTGGATCACGTAGGCGACGTCCACGTCGCGTTCCCAGGCGCGGCCGTCGTCCATCGCCTTCGTCCGGGCATGGGCGCCGCTGGCGTAGCGGGCCATGGCGGTCAGCCCGGGAATGCCCAGGGCGACGAAGTCGTAGTCGTAGCGCAGTTGCCAGGAGCGCTCGCCGGCGCTGGTGAAGTTGCGCACCTGGATGTCGTTGACCAACGGCGTGCTGGTGCCGGCGATGTAGAGCATCCCGTCGTCGCCGTACATGCGCTGGTAGCCGGCGCCGAGGCTGTGGCCGCCGCGGGTCGCGCTGAAGAAACCGGTCAGCGCGCGATTCTCCAGATCACCGAGCTTCGCGGCACCTTCGTCGCGCGTGTCGAAGAGCCCGACGCTGGCGCCCAGGCGCCAGCCGCCGAAGCTCTGCTTGTGGCTCAAGCTGTAGTAGTCCTGCCGGTAGATGTCTTGCAGTCGCGCCTGCCACAGCCCGACCTGGCTGCGCTCGGCATTGAAGCGGTACTCCGCGCCCAGGTAGTCGAAACGGTCGGAGAACGCCCCGCCGCGCCCATCCACCGAGAGGTCCTGGTGGTCGCTGGAGTTGCGCTGGCTGAGCGAACGCATCTGCCCGCCGTGCAGGGTCAGGCCGGCGATTTCCCTGGAGGTCAGCATGCCGCCCTGGAAGGTCTGTGGCAGCAGGCGGCCGTCGTTGCGCAGGAGGATTGGCAGTTCCGGCAGCAGTTCGCCGAGCTTCAGCTCGGTATTCGACAGCTTCAGCTTCGGCGCCACGCCCAGTCGCGCGTAGTCGTCCGCTGCGCGTCCGTCGGCGTGGCGTGGCAGCAGCCCGGAGCCAGCACGATCAGGGCTGCTGTCGAGCTTCAGGCCGAGCTGGCCGATCAGCTCGACGCCGAGGCCCAGGGTGCCCTGGGTATAGCCGGACTTCGCCTGTAGGAGAAAGCCTTGGGCCCACTCCTCCTGTTTCGACTGCGCCGCGCCGGGCTGGCGGAAGTCGCGATTGAAATAGAGATTGCGCAGGCCGAGGCTGACGCTGGCGTCTTCGATAAAGCCCTCGGCGCCGGCGAGCGACGGCAGGCCGGCCAGCAGGACCGGGGCGAGCGAGGCGGATTTCAGCAGGTTCGGAGCGGAACGGGTCATTGTTGTTTTTCCTTTTCCCAGGCCGAAGCGAGCCGTGGAGCGCTGCGGCTCCAGGCGATGTGTCTCTCGTCGAAGGTGCGACGCCTCCTGCCCCGCCGCGACGGTACAGGGAGGCGCCAGGGAGCGCGTTACGAAGGGGCGGCGCTCTGGTTGTCGCGTCGCATGCAGGCGATCAGGCTTTGCGCCTGCCCATCCGGCAGGCGATCTCGAACGCCTGGCGGGTGGCGCCGACGTCGGCCCTTCCCTGCCCGGCGATATCGAAGGCGGTACCGTGGGCCGGCGTAGCGATGGGGATCGGCAGGCCGCCCTGGACGGTCACGCCGCGGGAGAAGCCCATCAGCTTGATCGCGATCTGCCCCTGGTCGTGGTACATGGTCACCACCGCGTCGAAGGCACGGGCGTCGCCCTGCACCTTGAGGAAAATGGTGTCGGCGGGATACGGGCCGTCGGCGGCGATCCCCTGTTCGCGCGCCTTCTGCACCGCCGGAGCGATGATGTCCAGCTCCTCGCGGCCGAAGCTGCCGTTGTCGCCGTTGTGCGGGTTCAGTCCGCAGACGCCGATGCGCGGCCGCGCCAGGCCGCTGCGGCGCAGCGCGTCGTCGATCAGGCGGATCGCCTCCCCTACCCGCTCCTGGCTGAGCAGGCCCGGCACCTCGGCCAGGGCTACGTGGGAGGTCACCCGCGAGGTCCAGAGGTCGTCGAGGACGTTGAACTCGCAGAACGGGCCGCCGAACCCCAGGCGCTCGGCGAACCAGTGCAACTCGTCGCTGTGGTCCATGCCGGCCATGTGCAGCGAGGTCTTGTTCAGCGGGCCGAAGAGGATCGCGTCGGTCCTGCCGCTGCGGGTCAGTTCGAGGGCCAGCGCGAGGGTCTCCAGGCTGTAGCGGCCACCGACGGCGCTCGCTTCGCTGCGTGGGAACTCGTCCCCGCCCTGGCTGAGCCAGGGATGCAGCAGTGGCGTGGCGTCGGCGAAATCCAGGGTCTCCAGCGCGTCGATGCGCCGGTAGGGGAATTCGCAGCCGGCGATGCGCATGCCGCGGCGCATTTCCGCTTCGTCGGCGATCAGCACGATGTGCGCCTTCTCGCGCACCTCGGTGTCGGCCAGCAGGCGGGCGATCAGTTCCGGGCCGATGCCGGCCGGATCGCCCAGGACCATGGCCAGTCGCGGTAGGGATGGAGCGTTCATGGGGAAGTCCTCGGGTCGGGCGACGCCTGCTGCAGGCGCACGGTGTCGGGTACGGTGCGGTAGATGCGCCGCGCGTTGCTATGGAAAAGCCATTCCTGGTCGGCGTACGGCAGGTCGGCGACGATGCGTTTGAAACCGCCATAGATGTCGTCGAACGAGCCGCACAGGCTGTCCACCGGGAAGTTGCTGGCGAACATCGCCCGCTCGACGCCGAACAGGGCGATGCTTTCGCGGACGATCCAGGCGTTGTCCTCGACGCTCCAGCGCCGGCCGGCCTGGCCGATGCCGGAGATCTTCAACGCCACGTTGGGGCATTCGGCGAAGCGCGCCATGGCCCGTTGCCAGGCGGCCAGCCCCTCCTCGCTGCGATCGGACGGCAGGCCGGCGTGGTTGAGCACGATCAGCGTATCGGGGAAGTCGCGCGCCAGGCATGCGGCCTCGGCGAGGTTCCACCAGGGTGTCTGCAGGTCGAAGTGCAGGCCGTGCCGGGCCAGCTCGGCATAGCCGCGACGCCAGCGCTCGTCGCTCATCAGGCTGCGCAGCTCGCCGACCTGTTGCGGGCGTTGCGGACCGCCGGGCTTGTGGCGGACGCTGCGGACCCGTGCGAAGCCCGCCTGCGCCGCCAGCACCTCGGCGGCGTCCGGCGCGTCCAGCCAGGCCTGCGCCACCACTGCGTGGGGCGCGCCATGGCGTTCGGCGAGGTGATGCACGAAGCGTGTTTCGCCGAGCGGATCGCGCGGGTCCCACTCGGTTTCCACGTAGACCGTCTCGACCACCCGGTGTGCGCCGACGTCGCCGAAGTAGTCCGCCGGCAGGTAGCGGCGCTTGATCGCGCTGTAGTCGCCGTAGCGGAACGGAATCTTGGCGTCCTCCGCGAGCCAGGGGTGGTAGTTCGCCTGCGGGTCCCAGAAATGATGATGGGCGTCGACGATCGGCCCGTCGTACAGCTCAGCCATGCTTTGCCTCGGTCTTGTCCAGGGAAATCAGCAGGGTGCCGGCGATGAAGGCTGCCGAGCAGAGGGCGAAGAAGCCCAGCACCGCGGCATATCCGCCCAGGTGTTGCAGCAGCAGCCCGACCAGGATCGGCACGGCGATGCCGCCGAGGCTGCCGGCCATGTTCATCACCCCGCCGACCAGGCCGACCCGGGCCGGAGTGGCGAGCAAGGCCGGAAAGCTCCAGTACAGGCTGCCCCACATCAGGAAGAAGGCGGTCAGCGCCAGCAGGGTCACGGCGGCATAGGCATCTTCCAGGCTCGGCAACAGCAGGAAGGCGACCAGCGCCGCGAGGCCCGAGACCGTCAGCAGGCCCTTGGCCGCCAGGCCGCGGCGCACGCCCTTGCGGATCAGCAGGTCGCAGAGGAAGCCGCCGACCAGGGAACCGACGGCGCCGCAGAGGAAGATGACGAAGGTCGCGGCGCCGATACCCTTGATATCGAAGCCGCGCGCCTGCGCCAGGTAGCTAGGACCCCAGGTCAGCAGGCCGAAGAACACCATGGCCCAACTGGCGCGGCCGAGGACGATACCGACCAGGGAGCGGCCGGCGATGCCCAGTCTTCCGCCGGCCTGGCAGTCCGCTTCGGCGAGCGGGGTGGTGCGGTCGGCGTTGATCCGGTCCAGCTCGGCGGCGTTGACCCCGGGATGCTCGGCCGGGTCGTCGCGCAGGTAGTGCCAGGCCAGCCAGGCCATGGCCAGGGTGGCGATGCCGGCGATGAAGAAGGCGCTGCGCCAGGAGCCGAGCACGGCGATCAGGTAGGCGATGACCAGTCCGCCGAGAGCGACGCCCAGCGGCCCTCCGCAGTCCATCAGCACGGCGCCGCGGCTGCGTTCGCTGGAGCCCAGCCACAGCGAGTTGAGCTTGCCGCCGGAGGGGAACAGCGGCGCTTCCGCCGCGCCCAGGGCGACCCGGGCGAACATCAGCGACAGGCCGCCGCTGGCGAAGGCCGCGAGGGTCTGGAAGGCTCCCCAGAGGCCGGTGGACCAGCCGATCACCCGGCGCGGGCCGTAGCGGTCGATCAGCCAGCCGCCGGGAATCTGCAACAGCGCGTAGGCCCAGAAGAAGCTGCTGAGGATCAGCCCCTGCATGCTCGGCGTGAGCTGGAATTCACCGGCGATGGTGGGCATGGCGATGGACAGCGAGACCCGGTCGACCAGGTTGATCACCGTCAGGGCGAAGACGATGGCGAAGATGCGCCAGCGGACGTTGCTGGGTTTTGCGGCAGTGGCCTTGTCCTGGGCAGGATCAGCCTGGAGCACGGCGGTCTGTGCCTGAGCCATGGGTCGTACCTCTTTTATTGTTGTTCTTGTGCTGCGGAACTGGGTTGGCAGGTCCGGCACGCCCACTATCCGGCTTTCCATCGATAACCGTCTAATCAAAGCTGCTCATACGGCCATTTCCTACGGTTATCGCTCCAGGTATCCGACATCCGCTTCCACTCATAACCCCAGGCTATCGGTGTATGCCTTATTTTGAGTGGACGCTTATCGGTGCGCTTCGCACACTCCGCTCTACCCATAACAACAATGACAACCAGAGGTCCTCCATGCGTACCGCATATGCGCGCTCCGTCCCCTCCTTCCTGGCCGCTTGCGCCCTGCTCTGCTGCACCGCCCTGCCCGCCCTGGCGGCTGCCTGGAAACCCGAAGAGAACCTGGAGATCGTCGTCGCCGGCGGTCCCGGTGGCGGCACCGACCAACTCGCCCGCCTGGTCCAGTCGGCGATCAGCCAGAACAAGCTGCTCGACGTCAACACCGTGGTGCTGAACAAGGGCGGCGGCAACGGCGCCGAAGCCTTCCTCGACCTGAAGCTGGCCAAGGGCAACGCGCACAAGCTGGTGATCGGCACCAACAATGTCTACCTGCTGCCGCTGGTGGCCCGGCTGGGCTACCAATGGACCGACCTGACGCCGGTGGCGGCGGTGGCCGAGGACGACTTCATCCTCTGGACCTACCAGGCGGCGCCGTGGGCGGACGCCGCGGCGTTCCTCGCCGATCTGAAGAAGGACGCGACAGGCATGCGCTTCGGCGGCAGCCAGTCGAAGGACGTCGACCAGACTCTAAGCCTGCTGCTCGGCAAGCAGGTCGGCGGCAAGCTGACCTACATCCCCTTCAAGAGCGGCAGCGAGGCGTCCATCCAGTTGGCCGGCAGGCACATCGCCGCCAACCTCAACAACCCGGCGGAAAGCCTCAGCCAGTGGCGCGGCGGCCAGGTCCGGCCGCTCTGCGTGTTCAGCCACGAGCGCATGATCTACACCGCCAAGGTCGCTGCCGAGCAGTCCTGGGCGGACATCCCCACCTGCCACGAGCAGGGCCTGGGCATCGACCAGTACCGCTTCCCGCGCACCGTGTTCCTGCCCGGCGGAGTCAGCGACGAGCAGCGCGCCTTCTACGTCGAGTTGATGCGCAAGGTCAGCCAGACCGCCGAGTTCAGGGACTATGTCGAACGCTCGGCGCTGGCGCCGACCTTCCTCGCAGGCGAGGACCTGGTGAGCTACATCGAGAAGGACCGCCAGCGCGTCATCCCGCTGTTCCAGGAAGCCGGCTGGCTTCGCCAGTAACCCGCGTAGCGCGACCAGGAGACGAACATGTCCAGCTCATCCGATGCGCCGCTGGTCGCCACCCGCTGGGTGGAGATCGGCCTGGCGCTGTTCACCGCCGCGCTCGGCGCGATCGTCATGTACGGCAGCCAGGATATCGGCATCGGCTGGGGCGACAGCGGCCCCGAGGCCGGCTATTTCCCCTTCTACATCGGCCTGCTGCTGAGCGCCGCCAGCCTCGGCAACCTGCTCTTGGCCCTGTGCCGCTGGCGGGCGCTGGGTACCTCGTTCGTCGCCCGCACGGCCTTTCGCCGGGTGCTTGCGGTGTTCCTGCCGATCGCCGCCTACGTGGCGGCCATGCCGTTCGCCGGGATCTACCTCGCCTCCGCGTTGTTCATCGCCTGGTTCATGTGGCGCGACCGTAGCCGCGACAAACCCTACGGCGTGCCGCTGATCGTCACGCTGTCCTGCGGCGCGGCGCTGGCCAGCTACCTGGTCTTCGCCATCTGGTTCAAGGTGCCGCTGGATGCCGGAATACTGGCCGACCTCGCGGCCTTCGTCGGGAGCGCCAGGCCATGAGCGAATTCGATTCCCTGATGCAGGGCATGAGCCTGGTCCTCAGCGCCCATCACCTCGGCCTGATGGTGATCGGCGTGCTGCTCGGCATCCTGGTCGGCGTGCTGCCGGGCCTCGGTGCGCCGAACGGGGTGGCGCTGCTGCTGCCGCTGACCTTCAGCATGTCGCCGGTGTCGGCGATCATCCTGCTTTCCTGCATGTATTGGGGCGCGTTGTTCGGCGGCTCGATCACCTCGATCCTGTTCAACATCCCCGGCGAGCCGTCGTCGGTGGCCACCACCTTCGACGGCTACCCGATGGCGCGCAACGGCCAGGCCGGCGAAGCGCTGACCGCCGCCTTCACCTCGGCGCTCCTCGGGGCGCTGGTCGGCGTGCTGCTGCTGACCTTCCTGTCCACCCATATCGCTCGCTTCGCCCTGGCGTTCAGCTCGCCCGAGTTCTTCGCCGTCTACCTGCTGGCGTTCTGCACCTTCATCGGCATGAGCCGCAACCCGCCATTGAAGACCCTGGTGGCGATGACCATCGGTTTCGCCATGGCCGCCGTGGGCATGGATACCGTGTCCGGCGACCTGCGCCTGACCTTCGACCAGCCCTGGCTGCTTTCCGGGCTGAGTTTCGAGGTGGCGGTGATCGGCCTGTTCGGCATCGGCGAGATCCTCTGCACGGTGGAGGAAGGACTGGTGTTTCGCGGCGAGCGCGCACGCATCACGCCGATGGTGATCCTGCGTACCTGGGCCAGGCTGCCGCGCTACTGGCTGACCTGGCTGCGCAGCGCGCTGGTCGGCTGCTGGATGGGCGTCACTCCGGGCGGCCCCACCGCCGCCTCGTTCATGAGCTACAGCCTGGCGCGGCGCTTCTCGAAGAACCGCGAGAACTTCGGCAAGGGCGAGGTGGAAGGCGTGATCGCTCCGGAGACAGCCGACCATAGCGCCGGCACCAGCGCCCTGCTGCCGATGCTGACGCTCGGCATCCCCGGCTCGGCGACCGCCGCGGTGATGCTCGGTGGCCTGATGATCTGGGGGCTGCATCCCGGGCCGACGCTGTTCGTCGAACAGCACGACTTCGTCTGGGGCCTGATCGCCAGCATGTACCTGGGCAACGTGGTCAGCCTGATCGTGGTACTGGCGACCGTGCCGCTGTTCGCCTCGATCCTGCGGATTCCGTTCGCCATCGTCGCACCGATCATCGTCATGGTCTGCGCCATCGGCGCCTACTCGGTGCACAATGCCATGCTCGACGTGGTCCTGATGCTGCTGTTCGGCGCGCTCGGCTACCTGTTCAAGAAACTTGGCTACCCCATCGCCCCGCTGGTGCTCGCCGCGGTGCTCGGCGACAAGGCCGAGGACGCGTTCCGCCAGTCGATGCTGTTCTCCGACGGGCAACTCTCGGTGTTCTGGTCCAACCCGCTGGTGGCCAGCCTGACCGGCGCGGCGCTGGCGATGCTGCTCTGGCCGTTGCTGGCGCGGTGCGCCGGGGCGCTGTGCCGGCGTGGCCGGCGGAGTCTCCGGCATGCCGCCTGAGCCTGCGTCTGGCGGCGGGGTGGATTTCTTGTCACCCTGGGTCTCCCCGCCGCCAGCGAGATACGCCATGTCCCGGATTCCCGACGCCAGCATCATCCACAGCCGCCTGCGCCTGCGCCAGTTGCGCCTGATGCTGGCCCTGGAGGAACTCGGCTCGCTGCGCCGCGCCGCCGACGAGATCGGCATGACCCAGCCGGCGGCGACCAAGATGCTCCACGAGGCCGAAGACCTGCTCGGCGTCGAGTTGTTCGAGCGTTTGCCGCGCGGCATGCGCGCGACGCCTTTCGGCGAGACGCTGATCTATTACTCGCGGATGATCTTCGCCGAGCTGTCCGGGATGCGCGAGGAACTGGTCGCGCTGGAGTCCGGCAACCTCGGCCGGGTCACCGTCGGAGCGATCCCGGCGCTGGCCTCGAGCCTGCTGACGCGCACCATCGCCACCCTGAAGCAGAGTCATCCACGGCTGTCGATGAGCATCCAGGTGGACACCAGCGACGTGCTGGTCCAGGCCCTGCAACAGGACCAGCTGGACGTGGTGCTCGGACGCATCCCCAGCGGCGCGCGCACCGACGACCTGGTGTTCGACAGCCTCGGCGAGGAAGAACTCTGCGTGGTGGTCGGCGCGCAGAACCCGTTGTCGCAGGCACGCAAGCTGGACTGGGGCGAGTTGCAGGAGCTGACCTGGGTGTTGCAGCAGCACCCCAGCCCGATGCGCGGGATCGTCAACCAGGCCTTCCACAATGCGCGCATCGACCTGCCGAGCAGTATCGTCGAGACCACCTCGATCATGACCCTGCTCTCCCTGCTGCAACAGACCGACATGATCGGCATCACTCCACGCTCGGTGATCGAGGACTACCCGGGCAAGCACCTGCTGGCGATCCTGCCGATCCAGCTGGAGCCGCGCCTGCCGCCCTACGGCCTGATCACCCGACGCAACCGGGTCCACTCCTCGGCCATGCAGACCTTCATGGCCAGCGTACATGCCGAACAGGCGCGGCACCTGGCGAAGTGAGCGGCACTAGCACAAATGAGCTAATAGCCGCGAGCCGGCTGGACCTCTAACATCCTGCGGCATTTCAACGGAGTGAATGCCATGCCCTCGATCAAGCCCTTCGGTCTCGCCCTGCTCGTCCTCGGTCTCAGCGCCTGCGCCTCCCTCGGTCAGTCGGGGAATCGCGACAACGAGGTCAAGGTCGCCGCGCAGAAGCTCATCGGCCAGCCCGCCGGCAAGGCCTTCGAACTGTTCGGCAAGCCCGACCAGGGCCTCGGCCCTTCGTCCTACGGTAGCGGCGGCTTCTACGCCTGGAACCGCGTGCGGACCCACATGGGGCCGGACAAGGTCTTCATACAGACCGGCACCGAGTACGTCGGCCAGCGCGAGACCTGGGTCGGCGTCGGTGGCCAGGGGGTCGCCGGCATGGCGCCGGTGAGTAGCGAGGCGGTCTATCGCAAGACCGGCTACTACGAGAACGAGACCATCCTCGACTATTTCTGCAGCATCACCCTGTACACCGACAGCCGGGACATCATCACCAACGCCAGCGTGATCGACTGCCGGGACAGCCGCTGACGGGGCCGCCGGGCCCCGGCCTTCCTTCTCGACGACGAACCCCCAACGCGGAAGCCCTGCGGATCATGGCGTTACGCTATCGTTTTTTATTTCCTTGAATCCTTGTTTTCATACCTCTTATTTCGTCTGGAAATAAGATAGATCGATTCATTCTTTTCTCCCGACCCTTGGCCCCTGCCAAACTCCCTTCGCCACGGGATACCCCCGCGCCGACATGGCGGCATTCCCATCCGGAATGTCCGCCCCACATTGCAAGGCCCTGATCGTCGATCGCGGCCGACAAGGAGCTGGAACTTTCATGAAGAAACTCCCCGCCATCACCGCCCTCGCCCTCGCCCTGATCTCCGGCCTGGCCCAGGCCGACCGCCTGGAGGACATCCGCAAGGCCGGCGTATTGCGCGTCGCGTCCTTCGACAGCAACCCGCCGTTCGGTTTCGTCGACGCCAAGAGCAAGCAGATCGAAGGCCTCGACGTCGACTATGCCAAGGCCCTGGCCGACAAGCTGGGCGTCCGGCTGCAAGTGCTGCCGACCAACCCGGCCAACCGCATCCCGCTGCTGACGGCGAACAAGGTCGACCTGGTCCTGGCCAACTTCACCATCACCCCGGAGCGTGCGCAGCAGGTGGACTTCAGCATCCCCTACTTCTCCTCCGGCCAGCAGTTCATCGTCAAGAAAGGCACCCTGACCTCGCCGGAAGTCCTCAACAAGTGGCGGGTCGGCGTGGACAAGGGCACGGTCAACGAAGGCGTGCTGCGCGAGAAGTTCCCCGGCGCCAAGGTCATCGCCTACGACGACACGCCCTTCGCTTTCACCGCCCTGCGCAACGGCCAGGTCCAGGCCATCACCCAGGACGGTCCGAAGCTGATCGGCCTGCTGGCCAACGTGCCCGACCGCGACAAGTACGAAGTGCCGCCCTTCACCATTTCCAACGACCTGATCGGCGTCGGTATTCCCAAGGGCGAGAAGGCCCTGACCGAGTTCGTCGACAAGAGCCTGCGCGAGCTGGAGCAGGACGGCCAGGCGCAGAAGATCTACGACACCTGGTTCGGTCCGCAGACCAAGACCCCGCTGGCGCGCCTGTACAAGATCGGCGACAAGAGCTGAGCGGCCCGCTTCGCCCGCACGACCCGCGCGCCTCACTTCGCTGAGGCGCGTTTTTCGTTCTACCCGACGGAATCCCGCACATGTTCGGCGAACTTCTCGCCCCGCAGTACCTGCGCTGGTTGCTCGACGGCTTCCTGCTGACCCTCGGTCTTGCCCTGCTCAGTTGCCTGCTCGCCACCCTGATCGGCGCCCCCCTGGCCATCGCCCGGCTGTCGCGCCGGCACCTGCTGTCCTGGCCGGCGCGCGCCTACCTGGCGCTGTTCCGCAATACCCCGCTGCTGGTGCAGCTGTTCTTCTGGTACTTCGGCGTTCCCGCGCTGCTGCCGGAGGCGCTGGTGAGCTGGCTGAACACGCCGCACGAGACGCCCTTGCTCGACTGGCCGTCCTTCGAGTTCCTCGCCGGTGCCTGGGGGCTGACCCTCTATACCTCGGCTTTCGTCGCCGAGGAGTTCCGCGCCGGCATCGCCTCGGTACGCCCCGAGCAGCGCGCCGCCGGCCTCGCCCTGGGGCTGACCCAGCGCCAGGTATGGCGCGTGGTGGTGCTGCCGCAGGCCCTGCGCACGGCCCTGCCGCCGCTGCTCGGGCAGTACATGAATGCGCTGAAGAACTCCTCGCTGGCGATGGCCATCGGCCTGGCCGAGCTGTCCTACGCTTCGCGCCAGGTGGAAACCGAGACCTTCAAGACCTTCCAGGCCTTCGGCATCGCCACCCTCCTCTACATCGGCGCCATCGCCCTGATCGAAGCCTTCGGCCAGGCGTTGCAGCAGACCCGCCGCTACCGCCAGGGAGGTGCCTGAGATGGATTTCTCGGTCATCTCGGACAACCTGTCCTACCTGCTGCTCGGCGCCTACCCGGACGGCCCGCTCGGCGGAGCGGCGCTGACCCTGCTGCTGGCGTCGCTCTCCGGACTGGCTTCGGCGGTACTCGGCCTGGTCCTCGGCGTGGCCCTCGCGGTGCTGCCCGGCAAGCCGCGCCTGCTGCTGGTGGCGCTGCTCGGCTTCTTCCGCGCGATCCCGGTGCTGATGCTGATCTTCTGGACCTACTTCCTGCTGCCGATCGTCTTCCATGTCGACGTACCGGCGCTGGCCACCGTGGTCTGCGCGCTGTCGCTGATCGGCGGCGCCTACCTCGCCCACTCGGTGTACGCCGGCATCCACAGCCTCCCCGCCGGGCAGTGGGCGGCCGCCCGCGCGCTCGGACTGCGGCCGTGGCAGGTATTGCGCCTGGTGATCCTGCCGCAGGCGCTGCCGGTGATGCTGCCATCCTTCCTCAACCAGTGGGTGTCGCTGATCAAGGACACTTCCCTGGCCTACGTGATCGGCGTCGGCGAGCTGTCCTTCGTCGCCACCCAGGTGAGCAACCGGGTGATGGTCCACCCGACGGAGATCTTCCTGTTCGTCGCCCTGCTCTACTTCCTGCTCTGCACCAGCCTCGACCTGGCCGCCGCGTTCCTCGCCCGCCGCCGGCGGGCCTGAGCGGCGGCCGGTGGCTCAGGCGTCGCCGCGCGCCCGCGCGTAGTCGACCAGGTCGCCGAGGTAATGCGGCGAGGCGCGCAGGACGCCATCGTCCCAGCCGTAGAGCACGCCCAGCGCCGACACCTCCATGGCCCACCAGCCCCAGGCGTAGGGGCCGGTCAGGCGGCGGGTCTTCTTCTGCGCCTTGGGGGAAAGCTGGAAGAACTCCCGGTACTGGCTTTGCAGGTAAGGCGCCAGCGCCTGGGCGTCGCTGCCGTCCGCCTCTTCGAAGAACGCCCGCAACTGCCCGAACGGCCGTGGATGGAAGGTTTCCTCGCTGGCGGAAGTCAGGCCGAGGGCGGCCGCGCCGAGATAGTCGAGCAGGCGGTCGGTATCGAACTGCAGGACCTCCTCGACCAGCGCCGGGATGAGCTCCTGGGCGTCGAGCAGCACGCCCATGGCGAGCAGTTGCAGCGCGAACGGATACTGGCCTGTGCGCGGCGCCAGGGCCGGCGCCGTCTCGAAGTCGACCTCGCCCTGCTCGCGCAGGCTGTCGCGGGCGGCGCCGAGCAGCCGGCTGTAGTCCAGCCACAGCGCGGCGGTCTCCAGGTAGATGGAGCGCAGTTCGGCGCCGGCCAGGCCCCGGTCGATGGCCTTGAGCAGCAGCGTACTGGCGTTTTCCGCGGCCTGGCCCCAGGCCCAGGCGTTTTCCAGGGCTGCGTGCCCTTGCGCGGCGAACGGCTGGCGATAGCCGTGGCTCCGGGAAAACCTGTCGAGCGCGGCGATCAGTTCGCGCCAGTCGGCTTTCCAGTCGGCGAGGTCGATGTTCCTTCGCGGCGCCCGGTCGGTGCGGGCCAGGTTGCGCCATAGCGGCAGGGCTTCGGCGAGTCGGTTGTCCAGGGTGAGGGGGAATGCGTGCATGGCGGCCTGTGGTGATCGCGGCCGTTTCCGGCCGTTCCGTGCGATCCGGAGTGCGGCCGTCCAGGCCGCATCCGGTATGGACGGCCGATGCTAGCGCAGCGTGGTGCCCCGCGGAAGGTCTGTTCTAGCGGCCCGCCGGCTGGTTCCGGTAGTAGTCGAGGAAGGCCTCCAGCGGCAGTGCCTTGCCGAAATGCCAGCCCTGGCCGAGGGCCTCGGGCGAGCGGCGCAGCACGTGGTCGGCCTGGGCCTGTGTCTCGATCCCTTCGACGACCACGCCGATCTCCAGGTGCTCGGCCATCGAGCAGAGCTTGTCGAAGATCAGTTCGACGGCGCTGCTGTCGCCGATGGACTGAGTGAAGACCTTGTCGATCTTGATCGCGTCTACCGGCAGGTTGGCCAGGTAGACCAGGTTCGAATGACCGGTGCCGAAATCGTCCACGTAGATCTTCAGGCCGAGTTCGCGCAGGCGGTTCATCCCGGCCAGCAGGCAGCCCTGGGCCTCGGTGGTGCGCTCGGTCAGTTCCAGCGCGACCTGTTCCGGGCGCACGCTTTCCCTGGCCATCTGGCGCATGGCGAAATCGATGAAACCGGGGTCGGCGATGTCCTTGCCGGTGACGTTGACGCTGACGTAGAAGCTCCGCTGCTCCCTCAGCAACGGCCCGAGCTGCTTCAGGGCGCGGCGGAAGACGAAACGGGTCAGCAGTTCGATGTCGCCGCTCTCCTCCAGGGCGCCGATGAAGACATCCGGGGAAACCCGCCCCAGGCTGCTATCGGTCCAGCGCGCCAGGGCCTCGACCCCGGCGCAGCGGCCGCTGGCCAGGCGCACGATGGGCTGGTAGTGCACCTCCAGGGCCTCGCGCTTCAACGCGCGCAGCAGCCTGGCCGGCAGTTTTTCGTCGTTGAGGAAGCCGAACAGGTAGCTGAGCAGCAGCATGACGCCGAACAACAGCCCGCCGCCGATCGCCGCGGCCATGGCCGCGCGTCCGGGCTCGGTGCCAAGCAGGCCGCGTTCGCGGAGAAGGGAGACCACGCAGATGTCCTGCGTCGGGTCGCACAGGCTTATCTGCCGGGCGCCGATGAAGCGCGGCCAGCCGGGCCGGCCGAGCGCCTCGAGGGGCTGATCGTCGTCCCAGGCGAAACGGTGGTAGATGTAGTCGCCGCCACTGCTGACGGCCGCCGCCGAGATGCCCGGGGCCGGGTGGTCGACATCGAAATAGGCATGCGGGGCAATGAATACGACGGCGTTGCCGCGACTGACCAACCCGGTGGGCAGCGCCTGCAACGGCAGGGGCATGCCCTCCGACCAGAAGCGGGTGCCGGCGGCATCTACCCGGTCGGGCGCGGACAATCCCCAGGGCGCGCGCAGCCGGCCCCGGACGCCCGTGCACATGACCCGGTCGCCGCTGATCCTGCCAACGTCGCTCATGAAGCGCGACTCGAGCACGATGGAACGCAGCATTTCCAGATCCCGGTCGCTGCAGGCCGGCGCGCTGCCGGCGTTCATCTCGCGGAGCATCTGGTCCGCCGCGGAGGAAATCTCCAGTGCCCGCTCCAGCGCCCTCTCGGTGTACGAGCGCAGGTGCGCGCCGTCGTGCTGGCGATCCAGTTCGTTGATGACGAAGATCCCACAGATACCGCCCACCAGGGTGGTGGTGAGCAGTATCGGCAGGATGCGTCGCCAGTTGATCCGGCCTTCTGCAGCCGTTCCACGCTCGGACATACCTTCTTCCGCCTAATGAATCCATGGAAAGCACGCCAGATTGCCGAACAGCTTCACGGGCCCTGCCGGGCCGTGCGCAGAACCTTTTCAGATTTGTCCCGATCGTGACAACGCTACCTTCGCCAGCGCCGTCCAGTCCGATTCCCCGTCGCCATGGGCGATGGCTTCGAGCAACACGTCGTGCAACAGGCTGGCCAGCGGCAGCGGCACGTTGTGGCGCTTGCCGGCGGACAGCGCCAGGTCGACATCCTTCAACCCGAGGACCAGGCGGAACCTGGCCGGGGTGAAACGCTGCTCGACGATCTGCGGGCCGTAGTTGCGATAGACAGGCGCATCGAAAAGCGTCGAGGACATGAGCTCCATGAACCGGCCGGGCTCGACGCCCAGGCGCTTCACCAGGGCGACGCTTTCGCCCATGCTTTCGATGGCGCTGGCGATCATGAAGTTACCAGAGATCTTCACCGCCATTGCCCCGCGCGGGTCTTTTCCGAAAAACCATGTCTTCTGTCCCATAATTTCCAGCAGCGCCTTGACTTGCTCGATGGCTTCCTCCGGACCGCCGACGACGATGTTCAGCTTGCCGGCCTCCGCCACGTCGGTGCGGCCGAACACCGGCGCGGCGACGAACGCGAGGCCCTGGCGCTGGTGCGCCTGGTCGAGCGCCTCGACGCAATCGAGCGACAGGGTCGACATGCTCAGGTGGATGAGACCCGGCCTCGCCCGTTCGAGCGCGCCGCTGTCGAGCAGCACGCCGCGAATCGCCTGGTCGTCCGCCAGCATGCTGATGACCACGTCGAGGCCGAACAGCTCGCCGACCTCCTCCGCCCTGGCAGCGCCCAGCGCCACCAGGGGCTCGCAGGCCGCCGCGGAACGGTTCCACACCGTCACTTCGAGCCCCGCCTGCACCAGGCGGGTGGCCATGGCGGCGCCCATGCCGCCCAGGCCCAGAAATCCGACTTTCATCCGTTTCACTCCTCGTGGGGTCTTGTAGGTTCCGGATCTACCGGAGACAGGCTGGCCGCTGGCAGTTCCTCGAGGAGGAACACCTGGCGGTCCGCCAGGAGATCGGCGACGGCATCGGCCATCGCCCTGTAGTGCGGCATCCGTCGGTGCCGCTCGATGGCGTCGCGGTCGGCCCAGCGCTCGACGAAGACGAAGCGCCCGGCCTCGTCGAGGCTCCGGTGCAGGACATAGGACAGGCAGCCGTCCTCGGCCCGCGACGGCTGCACGCAGGCCAGCAGCAGCCGCTCGACCTCCGCCGCCCTGCCCTCGCGCGCCTGCAACAGCGCTACCACACGGACCGCCTGGTTCATGCGTCGGCTCCGACGCGCACCACCAGCTTGCCGAAATTGCGTCCCTGGAGCAGGCCGAAGAAGGCCTCGGGGGCATTCTCCAGGCCGTCGACCCGCTCTTCGCGGTACTGGATGAGGCCGTCGGCGAACCACTTCGACATGTCGCGCTGGAATTCATCGTAGCGATGGCCGTAGTCGTCGAAGATGATGAAGCCCTGCACCTTGATGCGCTTGCGCAGGATCGTGCCCATCAGCGCCGGCAAGCGGTCCGGCCCGGGTGGCAGCTCGGTGTCGTTGTAGTGGGCGACGATGCCGCAGACCGGGATCCGGGCCTTGGCGTTGAGCAGCGGGAAGACGGCGTCGAAGACCTTGCCGCCGACGTTCTCGTAATAGATGTCGATGCCGTCCGGGCAGGCCTCGGCCAGTCGTTCGGCGAAGTCCGCGGCATGGTGGTCGAGGCAGGCATCGAAGCCGAGCACCTGCACGGCGTGGCGGCATTTTTCCGCACCGCCGGCGACGCCGACCACTCGGCAGCCCTTGAGCTTGCCGATCTGTCCGACGGTGGCGCCGACCGGCCCGGTGGCGGCGGCCACCACCAGGGTCTCGCCGGCCTGGGGCTTGCCGATGTCGAGCAGGCCCATGTAGGCGGTGAAGCCGGGCATGCCGAGCAGACCCAGGGCGTAGGACGGATGCTCCGGCGACTCGCCCAGGCGCGCCAGGCCGCTGCCGTCGGATAGCGCGTAGTCCTGCCAGCCGTTGGCCGAGAGCACCCAATCGCCGACCTTGAACCCGGGATGGTTCGAGGCTTCCACCCGGCTGACCGTGCCGCCGACCATGACCGCGCCGAGTTCCACCGGCGGCGCGTAGGACGGCGCGTCGCTCATCCGTCCGCGCATGTAGGGATCGAGCGACAGGTAGACGGTGCGCAGCAGCACCTGGCCCGCGCCGGGCTCAGGAAGCGGAACCTGCTCGATGCGGAAGTTATCCCGGGTCGGGGCGCCGTGGGGGCGCGAGGCGAGGACGATGCGGCGGTTGACCTGCGTGGATTGGGACATTTCCAGACTCCTCTGTCTGACGAATGTGGCGAACGGCTCATACCGTGCGCCGGGCGAATTAGACCAGTCAACTACTGACGGGTCGAAAAAATACCCGCCTCTCGCGGGGCGGGTATTTCCTGGCGGTACCTCAGATTTCCAACAGGCTGCGGGAGGTCTGCATGGCTGTCTCCAGCGGTCCCGGGCTGCGGTGCAGCTTGCTCAGCAGGCTCGCGCCGAGCCACAACTGGTACAGCGCGCTGGCCATGTGCCGGGCATCGCAGGGCGCGAGGGAGCCGTCGTCGCGGCCCTGCCCGAGGCAGCCGACCAGGCGTTCGATGATCCCGTCGGAGCCGTCGCGCAGGGTGATGCGCATGCTTTCCGAAAGGTCCGCGACCTCGGCGCTGAGCTTGACCACCAGGCAGCGCTGCTCGTCGCAGGGCGGGCAGGCGTTGTCCAGCCACTTCTGCCAGTAGCTCATCAGTCGTTCACGGGCATTCAGCCCTGGCGCGGAGAAGCGTTGGTCCATGTCCGCCAGGTAGATGCGGAAGTAGTCCTCCAGCAGGGCCTGGCCGAACTGTTCCTTGGATTTGAAGTAATGGTAGAACGAGCCCTTGGGAACGCCCGCGCTCTGCAGGATTTCGTTGAGGCCGACTCCGGAGAAGCCTTTGACCGCCATGATCCGGTATCCGGTATCGAGCAGATGCTGGCGGGTGTCGTCGTAGCTGGTTTTCATGGGGCGCACGTTAGCTTGAATTAGACCAGTCGTCTAGAAACAATTCGAAGCCATGAGTATAGCGCCGACGGCAACTGCGCCGCTGTCGGGAACCGTGCGGAACGGACGCCGGTCCGGCGCCCGCCCCGCTCCGCGGATTTACCCCTCGCGGACCTAGCAGGCCGCGACCGCCACGGCGGCAGGCTCCGGCTGGAAGCGCGCGGCGAGGAACGGCGCGATGTCCAGCGGCAGCGTCTCTTCGTGGACCAGCCGGTCGAGCAGCACCCCGGTGATCGCCGACGTGAGGATGCCGGTGCGGAAATGCCCGCAGGCATTCAGGTAGCCCTCCACTTCAGCCACCGGACCGAGAATCGGCAGTTCGTCCGGCGAGCCCGGGCGCAGGCCGGCCCAGGTGCGCTTGAGGTTGATCTGTTGCAGCTCCGGCACGCAACGCACCGCGCCCTGCACCAGGCCGGCGATTTCCGGGAAGGTGTTGCTGACGTCGAAGCCCTTGTCCTCGGTGGTGCTGCCGATCAGGATCTCGCCATTGTCCTTCTGCGCCATGTAGCAGTCGCTGGTGGTCAGGCAACCGTTCAGCAGTCGTGGCATGCGCTCGGTGAGGACGATCTGGCCCTTCACCGGCTTCACCGGGATGCGCCGGCCGGTGGCCATTTCGCTGAGCTCCGCGGCCCAGGCGCCGGCGGCGTTGATCAGGGTCCGGCAATGCAGCACCCCGGCATTGTCCATGCGCACCCCGCTGATCCGCCGGCCCTGGCGCAGCACGCCGGTGACGTTGGTTCCCGGCAACAGCTCGACGCCGTTCTGGCGCGCCGCCTCCAGGTAGGCGTCGGCCAGGCGGAACGGGCTGACCTGGTGGTCGCAGAGGAATTCCAGCGCGCCGTGGGCCGCGTGGCTGACCGCCGGCTCGGCACGACGCAGTTCCTCGCGGTCCAGCCAGCGCACCTGCTCGGCCAGATGCGGGATCTGCGCCACGATGTGCTCGGCGTACTGGCGATCCTCGTCGTCCTGGATCACGTATTTCAGCCCGGTGCGCTCGAACTTGAAGTCCATCCCGTGGCGTTCGATCAGTTCTCGGTGCAGTTCCGGGTACAGCGCGTTGGATTGCAGGGCGAGGTCGAAGAACGCCGGCGGCAGGATGTGCGGCGTGCTCGCGTCCACCGCCACCGCCGCGCCCTGGGCCTCGCGCCGGTTGCGGGAGGACATCATGCGGAAGAAGATCACCCCGCAGCCCAGTCCCACCGATTCGCCGATGGCCCAGAGGCCGCCGGCCGAGGCGCGGGTGGCGTTGCCCGGTCGCTTGTCGTCGACCACGGCGATGCGCAGGTTGCCGCGCCTGGACAGTTGGTAGGCGCAGGACGCGCCGATCACGCCGCCGCCGGCAATCACGATGTCATAGGTTCTGTTCATGTTCAGGCTTCCGTACCGAGGTTCTGGAATGCGGAAAACGGGATCGGATCGATCGGGAAACGCGGCCGCAGCCAGCCGACGTCGTGGCGTCCGGTGGCGCGGCGCAGGCGATCGCTGCAGTAGCCGATGCACATCCGCCCCTGGCAGTCGCCCATGCCGGCGCGGGTGCGCATCTTCAGCCCGGCGATGTCCTGCACGCCCTGTTCGAGCGCGCGCTCGATGTCGCCACGGGTGACCTGTTCGCAGCGGCAGATCACCGTATCGGCCCGCGCCAGTTCGACCTGGCGGGCGCCGCGCTGGGTGTAGCGCTCGACTCCGGCGCGGAAGCGCTTGATCGCCTCCAGGCGGGCGAGATGGGATTCTCGGCGTTCGATGGCCTCGGCGGGCGCGATGGCCTCGCGTTGCAGGAGGATCGACAAGGCCGCGATGCGCCCGCCGATCATCGCCGCCTCGCCGCCGCGGATACCCGCCATGTCGCCGGCCAGGTGGATGTGCGGTTGGCTGCTCTGCTGCCAGACGTTGCATTCCGCGCGCAGGTATCCGTCGTCGCTGAAGCCGTGCTCCAGACCCAACTGCTGGCTGAGCTGGGTGCGTGGGATGAAGCCATAGCCGACCGCCAGGGTGCTGGCCTTCACCGGTCGCGCGTTTTCCAGGTCGGGCCGCCACTCTTCGTCGTAGGGCGCTACCGTCACTTCCGTCAGTTCCCCCTCGCCGCTGGCCTCCACCACGCCCCAGCCATAGTGCAGCGGAATGCCGTTGAGCTTGAGATAGCCGAGCATGCTCAGGCCGTCGAGGAACAGTTGCGGCTTGTTCAGCAGCGCCAGGCTTTCCCTGGCCATGCGGCCGAACGCGCAGGCCTCGTAGACCCCGGCGACACGTACCCCGGCCGCATGCAGCTGGCAGGCCACCAGTGGCAGCAGCGGGCCGCTGCCGGCGATCAGGGTATCGCCCAGGGGCTTCACCACGCCGCTCTTGATCTGCAATTGCAGGCCGCCGAGGAGCATCACCCCGGGCAGGGTCCAGCCGGGGAACGGCACGCTGCGCTCATGGCAGCCGGTGGCCAGGAGCAGGTGCGAATACTCCACCTCGTGCAGCCGTTCCGCCTCGTCGAGGACCATCAGGCGCTGGCCGTCGCCACCGACCACGCGGCTGTTCAGGCGCAGGTCGATGTGCCCGGCGCAGGCGGAGAAATCGCGCCGCAGTTTTTCCAGCATCCGGGTGTAGCGCGCGCCGAGGTAGGCCGGATCGACGCCGGCCCGCAAGGGGCCGCGATAGACCACCCCGCCGGGACGCGAGGCCTCGTCGAAGAGGACGCAGGGGACCCCGCGCCTGGCCAGCTCGATGGCTGCGGCCATGCCGGCCGAGCCGCCGCCGACGATCACCGGGCGCAGGTTCATGGCCGTTCCTCCTGGTCGAAGCGGTTGCTTTCGGTTTCCACCCGCATGCCCGGCCGGACGACGGTCTGGCAGGCGCGGCGCTTGGGCCGGCCGTCGATGGCGACCAGGCAGCAGTGGCATACGCCCATGCCGCAGAAGGCGCCGCTGGCCTGGCCATGGTCGTTGCGCGCGAGCCGGCGCAGGCCCACGGCATTGAGCACGTTGAGCACGGTCTCACCGGCAGCCGCCGCGACGGGCTGGCCATTGAGGTGGATGGTCATGTCTGCCCGCGAGAGGGGCTGGATATCGTGTTGACGTTCAAGAAGGTGCATTGCCCTTTCATCCGTGAGAGAGAGTCGGGAGCCGGCGACACTAGGAGTCGGGCCGGGCGCGGACATTGATCCATGACAGGTGGGTATCTTCCCCTGCCAATTCTGGTAGGTGGGGTGCAGGCGTTCACGCGGAAAAGTCGAACCCGCGCCTACCCCAGGGTGCCAAGCAGCAAAGCCGGCTCACCCGTGGAGGCCCCATGCTGCAATCCTTCCAGCCGCCCTGGTGGAAACGCGCGGTGATCTACCAGGTCTACCCGCGTTCGTTCACCGACAGCGACGGTGACCTGCCCGGCCTGGTCGCGCGCCTGGACCACCTGCGCCGCCTTGGCGGCGACGCCCTCTGGCCGTCACCGGTGTATCGCTCGCCCGACCCCGGCGCTGCCGCCGCAGATCGCCACCACCCGTCGTTCCGTCATGTCCGACTCAGTGCGCGCGGGCCACGCCGCGCAAGAGGTTGGCGCTGAGCTTGTCGGCGTTGCAGGTCGCGATGTTGGCCAGCGAGACGATGCCTACCAGGCGCTTGTTGCGATCCATTACCGGCAAGCGGCGCTTCTCCAGTTGCGCCATGTTCTTCGCCACATGGTCCACTTCCTCGTCCTCGAAGCAGTAGCGCAGTTCACCGCTCATCACCTCGCGCACCGGGCGGTCGGCTCCGAGTCCATCGGCGAGGCCGCGCACCGCCAGGTCGCGGTCGGTGACCACGCCGGTCAGGCGCTCGCCCTCGTTGACCAGCAAGGCGCCGATATCGGCTTGGCGCATCAGCAGCGCCGCCTCGCCGAGGGTGGTCTGGGGGGTGACGGTACGTACTTCGCGACTCATGATTTCCCGGACTTTCATCGTTCTGTCTCCTTCTTCCGGCGCGCCGTTTTCGGCGCGGCTCTCCCTGCTTGTGAATCGCCCGCATACGGGGAGTTCGAAGTTTCTTCCCGGCGTCGCAGCCATCTACCTAGCGCTCGCGCGGGCAGCGTGCGGAAAACAAAAAATTTGCCCGCGTTTTCTGATATCTCGCCGCTGCCCGGATTCTTATTCTCGACTCCTTCTTTGGCATATGCGGGAAAACGAACCATGCGTATCGACGGTCATCGTCAGGTGGTTTCTAACGCAACGGCACAGCCCGGACCGCTACTGCGCCCTGCGGATATGCAGGCACGGGCTCTACAGGACCTGTTCGATGCGCAGGGGGTGGGGGTTCCCGTCGAACATGCCTTGCGCATGCAGGCGGTGGCCAGGCAGACGAATACCGTCTTTGGCATTCGCCCGGTTGAAAGAATCGTCACCACGCTGATCGAAGAGGGTTTCCCGACCAAGGGCTTCTCGGTGAAGGGGAAAAGCTCGAACTGGGGTCCGCAGGCGGGGTTCATCTGTGTCGACCAGCATCTCAGCAAGCGGGAAGACCGCGACACGGCGGAAATACGCAAGCTGAACCTGGCTGTGGCGAAGGGAATGGATGGCGGAGCCTATACCCAGACCGACCTGCGGATCTCTCGGCAACGCCTTGCGGAGCTGGTGCGGAATTTCGGCTTGGTGGCAGACGGTGTCGGGCCGGTTCGCCTCCTGACCGCGCAGGGCCCCAGCGGCAAACGCTATGAGTTCGAAGCCCGCCAGGAGCCGGACGGTCTCTACAGGATCAGCCGCCTGGGGCGGTCGGAAGCGGTGCAGGTACTGGCCAGCCCGGCTTGCGGGCTGGCGATGACCGCCGATTATGACCTCTTCCTGGTAGCGCCCTCGATCGAGGCGCATGGCAGTGGTGGTCTCGATGCAAGAAGGAATACCGCGGTCAGATACACCCCCCTCGGTGCAAAGGATCCCCTGAGCGAGGACGGATTCTATGGCAGGGAGGATATGGCCAGGGGAAACATCACTCCGCGCACGCGGCAACTGGTGGACGCCCTCAATGACTGCCTGGGCCGGGGGGAGCACAGGGAGATGTTTCACCACAGCGACGATGCGGGCAACCCAGGCTCCCATATGGGTGACAACTTCCCGGCCACCTTCTACCTTCCCCGGGCCATGGAGCATCGGGTCGGAGAAGAGTCCGTTCGCTTCGACGAGGTCTGCGTGGTGGCGGATCGGAAGAGCTTTTCCTTGCTGGTCGAGTGCATCAAGGGCAACGGCTATCACTTCACCGCCCATCCCGACTGGAACGTGCCGCTGCGGCCCAGCTTCCAGGAGGCGCTCGACTTTTTCCAACGTAAGGTCTGATGCGCGAAGGTCGTTGGCAAAGCCCGCTTTCCCCGGCGGCATGGGCATCCTGCCGCCTGTTCGAACGGGACTTTCCGAAGCCCCGGACCGGCTCTCTTCGGCCGATGTGAAAACGGCGCATCCCGTTGGGGATGCGCCGTACGCTTCAGCGGTTCGGCACGGTCAGGACGAGCGTCCGCCGCCGTGGCTGTGCTGGCCACCCTTGCGTCCTGCCTCGGAGGCCTTTTCCCGATCGTTGGCGAAGTTCCCGCCGCTCTGCTGGCCGCCCTTGCGGCCCGCCTCGGCGGCTCTTTCCGGGTCATTGGCGAAATTGCCTCCGCTCTGCTGGCCACCCTTGCGCCCGGCTTCGGCGGCGCGCTGCGGGTCATTGGCGAAGTTGCCGCCGCTGGCCTGGCCACCCTTGTGGCCGATCTCCTGGTAGAACTCCTTGCCGTGGCTCCTGGAGGTAGCTGCGCCGCCTTTCTGCCCGGCTTCGCTGGTGCTCATGCCTTGTCGTTTGTCGGTCATGCTCGTGTCCTCCTCTCGAGGGTTGAAAGGGATGCGGCGTTTTTCGCCGCGTGCACTTACTCCGAAGGCTTGCGCGATGGATCGTTCAAACTCTTTGCGGGCGCCCTGGGACGAAAAAATCATTAGCCGATCCAAGGCCTTCCGCTTGCCGGAATATGCTGGGCGGCGCGGGAAACTAAGAATGGATACTCCACTGGCAGGCGGCAGCGGGTATAGGCGAATCGTCCACCGTATGGATCAGTCCGCAAGCCAGGGCGTCTTCCGGACCAAGGATGCGCGGATAGGCCATCAGGTAGCGCGGGATGTCCAGGCGTTCCGGCGCATCACGGGTGTTCTCGGCGACGATCCGGGCGTAAAGCTCCAGGTCGTAGTCGAGGCTCATCGCATATTCCGCCATCCGCGCATGGTCCACCGCGCCATGCAGGGTCCAGTGGAAAGGATGGAACAGGAACTTGCTGTGGGCACTGGCGCTGCGTCGCTCGCCGGCGAGGAACAGGATGTTGCCCATCGACTCGACGGTACCCAGGTTGTGGGTATGTATCGGCACCGGCAGCGCGCGCAGGAAGTTGTACAGGGTAAAGCCGTAGCTGCATTCCCCGCCCATGGTGGCGATGTTGATCCGCAACTCCTCGGCCTCCTGTTGCAGGACCTTGGCGCAAGTGTTGATCAGATTGCCGCAGGTGGACGAATTGATCGGCCCGGTGAAATGGATGATGTGCTGCTTGGACATGCTCGCCTCTCTTTCCGTATCGGTTCCTCGACGGTCTGCACGGGTTTCCCTACAGAGGATTGCCGTACGTCCGCCGTGAGCCATCGTCGCGACGAATGGCACCCAGGGAGCGAGGGCCTGCGTTCCTCGCCGGCCTCCACGACTCAACGTGGTGCAGTGGCCTCCGGGGGCCGGTATCGAGCGCCACCCATCCCGCCGAATGAACTCCGGTGCTGCTGCGCACGCCCCACCTGCACGACCCACAGCCAGGAGCAATGCCATGCGCGCCCTCACCTTCCACGGCAGCCACGATGTCCGTATCGATCGGGTTGCCGAACCGCGCCTGCAGGAACCCGACGACCTGCTGCTTCGCGTGACCGCCACCGCCATCTGCGGCTCCGACCTGCATCTCTACCGGGGCAAGATCCCGATGGTCGAGCAGGGCGACATCCTCGGCCACGAGTTCATGGGCGTCGTCGAGGAAGTCGGCTCGGCCGTGACCGCGGTGCGTCCGGGCGACCGGGTGGTGGTGCCCTTCGTCATCGCCTGCGGCGAGTGCTTCTTCTGCCGCCTGAACCTGCACGCCGCCTGCGAGACCACCAACCCGGGGCGCGGCGCGATCCTCAACAAGAAGCAGATTCCGCCGGGCGCGGCGCTCTATGGCTACAGCCACCTGTACGGCGGCGTGCCGGGTGGCCAGGCCGAATACGTTCGGGTGCCCAAGGCCAACAGCGGGCCTTTCGTGATTCCCGACGTAATGGAAGACGAACGCGTGCTGTTCCTCAGCGACATCCTCCCCACCGGCTACCAGGCGGTGCGCAATGCCGGCGTCCGCCAGGGCAGTAGCGTGGCGATCTACGGCGCCGGCCCGGTCGGCCTGATGGCCGCCGCCTGCGCGCGGATGTTGGGCGCCGAGCGGATCTTCATCGTCGACCACCATCCCTACCGGCTGGACTTCGCCGCGCGCACCTACGGTGCGATTCCCATCGACTTCGACCAGGAGGACGATCCCGCCGCGGCGATCATCGAGCGCACCGACGGGCACCGCGGCGTCGACGCGGTGATCGACGCGGTGGGCTTCGAGGCCAAGGGCAGCGTCACCGAAACCGTGCTCACCGCGCTCAAGCTCGAAGCCAGCAGCGGCAAGGCACTACGCCAGTGCATCGCGGCTGTCCGGCGGGGTGGCACAGTGAGCGTGCCGGGCGTGTATGCCGGCTTCATCCATGGCTTCCTGTTCGGCGATGCCTTCGACAAGGGCTTGACCTTCAAGATGGGCCAGACCCATGTACAGGCACTGCTGCCGGCCTTGCTCGAACACATCGGCAACGGCGACCTGCATCCCGAGGCGATCATCAGCCACCGCCTGCGTCTGGACGACGCACCGGAGGGCTACGCCCTGTTCGACGAAAAACGCGAGGATTGCCGCAAGGTCGTCCTGCGCCCATGAGCCATCGCGGCGCGGCGGTTCAGTCGGCGCGCCGTCGCTCCTCGCCGCATCCGCACTGGCGCTCTTCCTCGGCGGCGACGCTTTCCGGCGTCTCGCCGTCCTGCTCGCCCATGTGCTGGTAGCGCTGACGCAGTTCGCGAAGGGTATCGGCGTCCAGGTCGTCCAGACCGAGCAGCGCATTGTGGGCACGTCGGGTGCTGCGCAACAGTTCGTCGATCTTGATATGCAGCGCGTCGGTATCGCGGTTCTGGGTGTTCTGGATGAGGAAGACCATGAGGAAGGTGACAATGGTGGTCGAGGTATTGATCACCAGTTGCCAGGTATCGTTGAAGTCGAAGAACGGCCCGCTGATCGCCCACAACAGGATCAATCCGAGGGCAACGACGAAGGTTGGCGGGCGGCCGGCCCAGTTGGACAGGCGTTGGGCGAAACGGGAAAAACTCATGGCGGCGGACTCCCTGCTGCATTCTCCCTACTGATGACCGCCCGCCCCGCCGGGCTTTCCAACGACCGGACGAAATGACCGGCGCCCTGCGGGCGCCGGCGACTTCATGCGGGACGACGGGCTTCGCCGGGGCCCGCTACGTCGGGATCGTCCGGGGCGAATTCCGGTTGCGCCTCGCTCGCCTGGTCGCGCTTGCCCCGCTCGGGACGTAGCGCCGGCGAGTCGGGGCTCAACGGGGTGTTTTCTGTCTCGGGTGTTTCGCGCTTGGCGGTCATCTCGAGGCTCCTCTGCCGTGCCTCCACGCTAAGGTGCCGGGCGTGGAGGCCGGGACTCGCCCGCCGACGTCGGGCATCCGCGCTCAAGGCGCTTTGTCGGCAGCCGCGCCAGCGCCCAGGTCCGCACCTGTCAGCGGATCGGCCATGGGATCGGAGCGGGTGCGGTCTGCCATTCGCTGCAACACCTCCTGCTCAGTCTCGGACAGGTTCACGCTGGCCGTGCCGTCGCCTCCATCCATGGCCGGCTGTGGCGCCTCCACGTATTCCCAGCCATCACCCTCGTTCCAGGAACCGCGCGTGTCGCCCTCGCCGCGCGACATGTTCAGGTAACGCCGGGCGAACTCCGGCATCCCTTGCAGCTTGCCTTGCGGGAAGTTCGGCTGGATCGAGTGCAGGGCCTTTTCGAAGGAAAGCTGGTGCGCCAGCTCGCGGGTCATGAGGAAGGTCAGCGCATCCTTGATGCCGGGATCGTCGGTGAGGTTGATCAGTCGTTCGTAAACGATCTTCGCACGCGCCTCGGCGGCGATGTTGGAACGCAGGTCCGCGGTCGGCTCGCCGATGGTATCGATGTAGGCCGCGCTCCAGGGTACGCCACCGGAGTTCACCAGGGCGGGCCCGCCGCCGTAAAGCAGCGAGGTGATATGCGAGTCGTTGCCGCCTCCGGTCAACGAACGGTACAGCTCGGCCTCCTCCTCCACCGCTTCGGCCAGACGCCCCTTGGCGCCCTTGTTGAGCATGCCGACGATCGAACCGATGATTTCCAGGTGGCTGAGTTCCTCGGTGGCGATGTCCATCAGCAGGTCCTTGCGACCGGGATCGCACTCGCCGAGGCCCTGGGTGAAATAGCGCATGGCGGCGGCCAGCTCGCCCTGCGGCCCGCCGAACTGCTCCAGCAGCAGGTTGGCCAGGCCAGGATCGGGCGCGGCGACCCTGACGGTGTACTGCAGTCGCTTGTCATGTACGAACATGGTTCGTTCCTCTGTGGGTTCGTGGACCTTCCCTCCGACGGACATTCGAACAACGGCTATTCGAAGCGGCGCTTTCATCCTGCGCACGGAAGCTCGGAATCCCGCAGCGGGCGATGGTTCAGAACTTTTCCCCAACGCGTCTCGCCTGGCGCAACGGCGCCGCTGCGCTGACTGCTACCGGTCGGAAAAGAAACTGAACGCTGCGCCCGGCGGCCACCTCTGAGCAGACACATACACACCGAGGAGAACCGCGATGACGAGCAAACAGGAAAACCTGCTGGACTGGCTGCGCGATGCCCACGCCATGGAGCAACAGGCCGAGCAGATGCTGAAAGCGCAAGCCGCGCGGCTGGAACACTATCCGCAACTGAAGACGCGGATCGAACAGCACATCGAGGAAACCCATGGCCAGCAGCGTCTGCTCGAGGAGTGTCTGAAGCGCCTGGACAGCAGTCCGTCGACGCTGAAGGACATCGGCGCCAAGCTGATGGCCTTCGGCCAGGCGGTGGCTGGCATGACAGTCAGCGACGAAGTGGTCAAGGGCGCCATGAGCGGCTATGTGTTCGAAAACATGGAGATCGCCGCCTACACCGTGCTGATCGCCGCCGCCCGCGAGGTCGGCGACGCCGAAACCCTTGCCGCGCTGGAACGCATCCTGCCCCAGGAACAAGCCATGGCGGACTGGTTGCGCGACCATCTGCCGGAACTCACCCAGGCCTTCCTTGCCCGCGACTCTCAGCCGGACACCGAGGCCAAGCGATGAACCCAAGGGTGATCGGGGCGTGCTGCGGGCGATCGGACCCGCAGGCGCCCCTGCTCAAGACCCTGACTTTCGCCATACTGCACTTCAGCATCGCCTTCGGCGTGGCCTACACGCTGACCGGCTCGGTGCTGACCGGCGGCCTGATCGCGCTGATCGAACCCAGTTGCAACACCGTGGCGTTCTATTTCCACGAGCGTGTCTGGCAGCGCTTCGGCGCCCGGCCGCGCCGGGAGAGCGGACACGGCCACGGCAATCTGGTGCCGTCGGAACGCCGCGACTGAGCCGGCGCGCTTCGAGGGCGACGAAAGCCGCCATCGGGCGCAGCAAGCCGGTGGTTCGAGGAGCGACGAGGGTCTCGCGTGTCCGTAGGCGCGTCTCCTTGGAAAGAAGATTTCCTGGCCTCACCCGCGTTTCGGCAATTCCGTCGAAATCGTCGGTTCGCGATGGAGAAAGCGAGGCCTTTGCCGTTTCGTTTCGCCTGCCTGGAAGAGGCGCCCGTCGATCGTTGCATGTTTCGCTCGCCGGTATCGTCGCGGCTAAGGTCAGAGTAACGATCCACCCTGGAGTATCAGCCATGACTACGCCCCGCATGATTGCCAACAGTTTCCGAAATTACCTGGCTGGCTACGACTGCCTGGTTTCCATCAGCGATACCCATGAAGTCACCTTGCAATTCAGCAGCCATGTCAATCCGCAAGAAAACATCACCATTCCAGGAGTCGCCCTCGATCTCCTGGCCAGTGACGAGGCGGTACGCCGGATGAGCGAAGTCCTTCACGACGAGTTCGCCCTGCTCCTCGCCGGTGCCCGCCGTACGCCGCGGATCGGGCGCGCCTGTTCCTGAGCGGCCCGGCTCAGTGATAGCCGGCATCGGCGCTCTTGCCGCGAAATACGTAGTAGCTGCAGGCGGTGTAGCCGAGGATGAAGGGAATGATGAACGGCGCGCTAGCCGGCCAAGGCCGGCTGGAGATTTTCCTCCAGCAGCTCCTCCACCAGCCGGCGCAGTGCCGGATGGCGCTCCTGGCCCGCTTCGCGCAACTTCCGGTAACGCCGCAACTGGCGGGCGGCGGAGGTCTCTTCGAGTAACCCGCAGGCATGCTGGTAGGCCCATTCGTTGCCCTGGCGGGCCTGCGGCCGGCACTGTCGCCAGGCCATTTCCAGCCAGTCCCCGGCACCTACGCAGCGGCCTTCGACGAGATAGCGGCCGGCGCAACCGTAACGCAGCGCCTGCCAGTAGTTTTCCTCCAGGCAGGCGTCGCGCGCGACCGGCAACGCACGCGGCTCCGCGCCCAGCGCTTCGCCCACCAGCGCCCTGAACAGCCCGGCCAGGCTCAGCGCGTCGGCCAGGCGCGGGCAGGCGTCGCAGATACGCAGCTCCAGGGTCGGCACATGGGATGACGGCCGGATCATCCACCAGACCTGGCCATCCTCGCGGATGCAGCCGGTCTCGCGCAGCAGCGCCAGGTGGCGGCGATAGGCGTCCTCGTCGGGCAAGGCAGGAGGAATGTTCATCCTCGGCCACTCGCCGCAGAGTGCCCGTCGATAGCTCGCCAGGCCGCTGCGCCGGCCGCTGCGGAACGGCGAGGATGCGCTCAACGCCAGCAGCAGCGGCAGCCACGGCAACACGCGCTGGAGCACAGCCATACGGTCGTGGCTCGGCGGTATCTCCACATGCACGTGCAGGCCGCAGACCAGGCTGCGCCGGGCCACCCGCCCCTGGTCCTCGAACAGGCGGGCGAAGTGCGCCGCCGGGTTGCTTCGCGCCCGCCGCCAGTCGGCGAAGGGATGGGTGCCGACGCAGAGCGAGCGCAGGCCGAAGTCCATGGCCAGATGCGCCAGGCGTTGCCGGGCCTGACCGTGGAAGCGCGCGGCCTCGGCCAGGGTGGAGAACACCGGGCTGGCCACCTCGACCTGGCATTCGAACATCTCCTCGGCGAAATGCTCGCCGAGCGTGTCACGGCAGGCCGCGACGAATCCGGCGGGGGCGGAGCGGACGATGTCCAGGTCGGAGGCATCGAGCAGGAAGAATTCTTCCTCGATGCCGAAGCGAAGGCCGCTGGCGGCCAGGTCGTGGGTCATCGGCGCAGCTCCCGGGGATTGTCTCGGGAAGACGCCGGAGTGCCGTCGAGGTTCGTTTTTTCCGCCGTGAGGTTCCCCGGCGCGCCGCCGATCCTGCCAGTGAAACCTTTTTCCCCTGGTGTCACTCGCACCCATATGTGTGGTCGCCCCGGCCGCCCCCGCAAACCCACGACAAGGAACGCGACATGAGCCTGTCTTCGCCCCTCCCTGCCTCCAGTGCAAGCCCTTCGCCCAGGGTCCGCGACCTGTACCACGCCCTGCTCGACGAGCCCCGCGAGCACCTCGAAGCCGCCGGCGAGTTCCTCGACCAGCAATTGAGCCTGGCCGCCACCCATGACGACGACCTGCCGGAGGACCCCGCCGATTGGCCGGCCTGGCTCGACGCCGGGGCCCGGCGCACCGCCGAGGCGCATGCCGAATACCTCCGGGCACGTCGGCGCGGCGAAGGGCGACGCTACTTCCAGGTTCCCTCCCAGGCGATGCACTTCATTCGCAGCGTGGCCCCGACCAAGCTGGTCGACGGCGCCTGGCTCTATGGGCTGTTGCCGCATCATGGCGAGGAACGCCTGCGGCCGCTGCTGGAGACCTTCCTCGAAGAACTCGGCGACGGCGTCCCGGCACGCAACCACGTCCTGCTCTACCGGCGCCTGCTGGCCAGCATCGGCAGCGAGGAAGTCGAAGGCCTCAGCGACCTCCACTACCTGCAGGGCACCCAGCAACTCGCCCTCGGCCACCTCGCCGCGGACTACCTGCCCGAAGTGATCGGCTACAACCTCGGCTACGAGCAACCGCCGCTGCACCTGTTGATCACCACTCAGGAGCTGCGCGAGCTGGGCTTCGACCCCTACTACTTCCAGTTGCACGTGACCATCGACAACGCCGCCAGCGGACATGCGCGCAAGGCCCTGCGCGCGCTCTACGACAACCTGCCGCAGCTTGGCGGGCGCGCGGCCTTCCTCGAACGGGTGAGGAACGGCTACCGCCTGAACGAGGTCGGCCTGAGCACTACGCAGGTAATCGACGGCTTCGATCTCGAGGAAGAATTGCTGGCCATGTTCGAGCGCAAGCGCCCCTACGCCGCCGCTATGCATTCGGATCGTTGCCGGATCGGCGGGCGCACGGTGAACCAGTGGCTGGCGGTGCCCGGGCGGTTCCCGGCGTTTCTCGCCTGCCTGGAGGAAGAGGGCTGGATCCGGCGCCATGCCGATCCGCGCGGCAGCCGCTTCTGGAACCTGATCGAGGGCGACCGGGCGGCAATGTTCGGAGTCTTCACTCCCTACGAGCAGCAGTTGCTGTACGACTGGATCGCTGGCGACTGGCAAGCACCCGCTCCGGCGGACAGGGACCCGCTTGCGCCGCTGGCGGAGCCGGCGACGGCGGGCGGAGACGTGGACGCCGAGCAGGTCGCGCTGCGGCGCGAGCTGCTGCGGCTATCCCCCGAGCAGGGCGTCGCACGCCTTCTCGAACTGATGGCCCCGCACCTCCACCACGGGCCCGCCGGTCTCCTTGCCACGCGGATGTTCAGCCAGCGCTGGAGGGCCGCCCATGCCCAGCCTGCATGATCCGCGCCTGGACGTCCTGGTCAGCCTCGGCAACTGGTTGCGAGGCCAGGACTACCGTTTCGTCACCGTCACCCCGGCTACCCATGAGCGCGTCAACGCCCGCCCGGAAAACCGCATGGCCCGGGACCTGGCCGGCATCTTCGGCTGGAGCCGGGCATTCGCCGGGGAAAGCCTGCCGGCCGACTGGCTGACCCTTCTTGCCGGCGCCGACCTGATCCGCCGCGAGGCGGACGGCTGGCGCAGCCAGGTGCGCGTCTCCAGCCTCGGCGAGCAACTGTTCGTCCATTCGGCCTTCCCTACCCTGGCCGCCGACGCGGTGTTCTTCGGCCCCGACACCTACCGCTTCGACCGGCTGATCCGCAGCCACCTGGCATCGTCCGATCCGGCACGCATCCGCCGTGCGGCGGATATCGGCTGCGGCGCCGGCCCCGGCGCGATCCGCATCGCCATGGCCTGCCCGGACGCCGAAGTACACGGGCTGGATATCAATCCGGCGGCGCTCGACCTGGCGCGGGTCAACGCGGCGCTGGCGGGGGTCGGTAACCTGACCCTGGCGCGTAGCGACCTGCTGAGCCAGGCGCCCGGTCGCTTCGACCTGATCGTGGCCAACCCGCCCTATCTCCTGGATGCCTCGGAGCGCGCCTACCGGCATGGTGGCGGGATGCTCGGCGCCGGGCTCTCGCTGGCAATCGTCGATGCCGCCCTCGAGCGCCTGGAAGCCGGCGGCAGCCTGCTGTTGTATACCGGGGTGGCGATGGTCGAAGGCGGCGATCCGTTCCTCGCCCGCATCCGCGAACGCCTGGCGTCTCGGGAGTGGGACTGGGACTACCAGGAACTGGACCCGGACGTGTTCGCCGAAGAGTTGGACAGCCCCGCCTACCGCGAAGCCGAGCGGATCGCCGTGGTCGGCCTGCGGGTCACTCGTCCCGCCTGAGGCGCTCCAGGCCTTCCACCAGATCCTCGTTCAGGCGCTGCCAGCGCTCGGCCACCTCGGCCTCGGCCGGAATCACCGCGAGGACCTCGTCATCCACCCACTCCCAGGGCAGGCACAGGCGTTCCGCCTCGGCCCGGCTGGCGGCGCGCACGGTGCGGGCGAAACGCCGCCAGCCGCGCATGTGCTGGATTTCGTAGGTGGTCATGGCTCCTCCGGAAGACAGGGACGTTTGTCTTTCGGCGCTCCCCGCGTCTTCCGGTTCAAGGCCCTGGATGGGCGGTCGCGGACCGCCCGGCACGCCACCTGAACCCCCTCGCGCGGGGCCGGTCCAGACTCCTGAACGCCACAGAAAAGAGGTGCCCGTCATGACCCGCGAAATGGCTCGGCTACTGATCAGTCCCACCAATGCCTGGCCTCGTCTGCGCCAGGACTACGACCATCACCCTTTCGCCTTCCTCGTTCCGCTGTTGCTATTGCCGCTGCTGCCGGCGGCCTGCCTGTTCATCGGTACTACCCAGGTCGGCTGGTCGCTGCCGGGCAACGACAGCGTGCAACACCTCTCCAGCGGCAGCGCCCTGCTGCTGGCGACGATGTGTTACCTGGGCTTCGTCGCCGGCGTGGTGATCATGGGCTTATTCGTACGCTGGGTGCTGTTCCGCACGCCGTCGCGCCCCAGCGTACCGGGCAGCCTGACCTTCACCACGGCGATCGCCGTGCCCTTGATGCTCGCCGGGATCGTCGCCCTGGTGCCCTGGCGGATCCTCCTGCTGCTGGCCGCGGCGGCTGCCTGCGCCTACTCGGTACGCCTGCTGTTCACCGGCCTGCCGCTGTTCATGCGCATGCAGGAGCGGCAGACATTGTTCTACGCCTTCTGCATCCTCGGCGTCGGCTTCCTGACCCTGCTGACCACCGCCTTCATCTTCATCGAGTTCTGGGGGCAAAGCCTGGCCGGCAGCGGCGAGTACCTGCGCTGAGGCTCAGCCGGCCTTCAGCGTGCCGGTCAGGAACAGGTACAACTCTTCCTGGCCGAACGGCTTGGCCAGCTTGGGCAACTGTGCCGCCGCGCCTTCGATCTTTTCCGCGAAGCCGGTGGCCAGGGCCATCTTCAGCGGCCGGCCCTGGGCCATGACCCGCTCCACCAACTGGCTGCCGTTCATCCGTGGCATCGCCTGGTCGGTCAGGAGGATGTCCAGCTCCGGCGTCGCCGTGAGAATCTCCAGGGCCAGGCTGCCGGAGTCGGCCTTGAGTACCGAGCAACCGAGGTCCTCCAGCATCGCCGCGGTGTTGTTCAACACCAGCGGGTCGTCGTCCACCACCAGTACTCGACAGGACAAGCGCACCCGCTCGCTTTCGCTGGGCGCCTGCGGCGTCGCGCCATTGCCCGTACGGGCGCTTTCCGGGGTTCGCGGGACGGCGGGTATCCAGATGTTCGCGGTGGTGCCGACGCCCGGCTGGCTCTCCAGGGTGAGCCGGCCGCCGAGCTGCTCGGCGAGGCCGTCGACGATCGACAGGCCCAGCCCGGTGCCACGCCCAATTCCCTTGGTGGTGTAGAAGGGTTCCACCGCACGGCGCAGGGTTTCCTCGTCCATGCCGCTGCCGGTGTCGCTGATGCTCAGGCAGATATAGTTGCCCGGTGCGAGGCGATGGGGATTGTCCGCCGGCACCCGCTGGTTGCTCGCGGAAAAGACGATGCGCCCGCCGTTGGGCATGGCGTCGCGGGCGTTGGTGGCAAGGTTGATGATGGACAGTTCGAGCTGGTTGGCGTCGGTCAGGCCGAGGTCGAGATCCAGGGGAAAGCGCGTCTCGATCGATACGCTCGGTCCCAGGGAATGGATCAGCAGGTCGGTCATCCCGCGCAACAGGTCGGGGATCGCGCAGGGCTGCGGATCGAGACGTTGCTTGCGGGCGAAGGAAAGCATCCGCTGGGTCAGGTTGGCGCCGCGCTGGGCGGCCTCCAGGGCGTTCTGCAAGAGGTCGGCGGTGCGCTGGTCGCCGGGCAGGCGTTTCTTCAGCAGCCCGAGGCTGCCGATGATTACCGTCAGCAGGTTGTTGAAGTCGTGGGCCACGCCGCCGGTCAGGTGCCCCAGGGACTCCATCTTCTGGGCCTGGAACAGCTCCTGGCGGGCCCGTTCCAGTTCGCGTTCGGCTTCGATCCGGTGGGTGATGTCACGGGTTACCTTGGCGAAGCCGATCAGCCGGCCATCGCTGTCGCGGATCGGATCGATCACCACGTTGGCCCAGAAGCGACTGCCGTCCTTGCGCACCCGCCAGCCTTCCTTCTCGAAACGCCCTTCGCGTTCGGCGGCGGCCAGGCCGCGGGCCGGCTCGCCGGCCTCGCGGTCTTCGGGGGTGTAGAAGCAGGAGAAGTGCCGGCCGATCACCTCTTCCGGCAGGTAGCCCTTGATCCGCTGGGCGCCGAGGTTCCAGTTGGTGATCCGCCCGCGGTGGTCGAGCATGTAGATGGCGTAGTCGGTAACGCTCTGCACCAGCAGGCGGAACTGCTCCTGGCTGCGCCGCAGCGCCTCCTTGGCCGCGCGCCCTTCGCTGAGGTCGTGGATCAGCTGGGCGAAGCCGAGCAACTGGCCCTGGCTGTCGCGGATGGCGTCGATCACCACCTGCGCCCAGAAGCGCTTGCCGTTGCTGCGCACCCGCCAGCCCTCGGTCTCGAAGCGGCCCTCGGCATCCGCCTGGCGCAGCGCCTGTTGCGGAACGCCGGCGTCGCGGTCCTTGCGGGTATGAAAGCAGGCGTAGTCGCGGCCGAGGATCTCGCTCGCGTCGTGGCCGAACAGGCGCGCCGCGCCGGCGCTCCAGCTGGCGATACGGCCAGCGCTGTCCAGGGTGTGGATCGCGTAGTCGTCGACCGCTTCGTCGAGCAGGCGGTTGCGCGTGGCCTGGTTCAAGGGGACTTTCGGTTTTCTTGTGGTTTTCATGGACGTGTTCACTCGTCGGCTGCTCGACCCGGGCTGCAAGGCACACCCAGCAAGGTAGTACGAAGAACGTCTTCCGGCCGCTCGCTGGCTCGCCCCAGGAACTTGGCCGACCTTTCGGAAGACCCCGGCGCGGCCGGCGAATTCCATTCGCCGGAACCTTGTCCGGAGTATGGCTTTCGATATGCAGGTAGGGACATCTCCTTTCCACCGCAGCGACCCCGGAGTTCCCATGCGCAATCTGGAAACCGCAACCCTGAAGCTGGGGATATTCCATCCCCACGACAGCCTGAGCCAGGCGCTGATCGCCGCCGCCTTGCAGCGGCAGATCGAAGTCAGCGCCTTGCAAGCCGACCTCAACAGCCTGCAGGCGCGCCCCGGGCTGCGCTGCAAGCCAGCCAGCCTGGCGTCGTCGATCGAGGTCAGCCAGGCGGCGGCCGGTCTCGACCTGCTGTTCGCGCCGTTGTCCGACTACGCCGCCGAAGCCTTGCCGCCGATCTGCGCCGCGCTGATCGATGGCGCCCTGCGCGCCGAGGTACCGCGCCTGTTCCTGCTTGGCCATTGGCAATGGCTGGTGGCGCCGCGCGATGCCGGCGAGGAGCAATTGGGTGCCGGGCTCGAGCGCAGCCTCACGGTCAGCGGCCTGGACTGGACGCTGGTGGAGGTCCCGAGCCTGCCCGCCGGCCTGCGCATCGACGATTTCAGCCGCGCCGGCGACGTCGCGGAAGTGGAGGCCGCCAGGGTGTTCGCCTGCGCCGAAGCGCTGCTCGACGAAGTCCGTCTCGGCCTGCACAAGCGCCAGTGCCTGCGCCTGGCGCCCTGAGGAGAACCCGCCATGTCCGGACCCGATACCCTCAGCCAGGCCTTCGGCACCCTGCTGCTGGCCCTGGCCTTCAGCGCCTTCATCGTTTTCGTTCGCGGCTACCGCCCGGGCGGGGTCAGCGGCGCCTGGTACGACCTGGTGCTCGCCTTCGTCGCGGTATGGCTGGCGTTCTGGCCCGAAGCCGGCGTACTCGCACGCTCGCCGAGCCTGGCCAATGCCCTGGGGTTGGTCTTGCAGGTCGGCGCTACCCTGCTCGGCTGCCTGCTTGGCTACGGGGTGGCAAGGGGATTGCGGCGGGCGATGCGGGAAACCCGGCAAAAAAGATCGGCTTCTTCGCCAACGAGCCGGCGAGGTTCCTAGAGGAAATATCGAGAAAATCCATATAACCATATGGGCGAAAGGCTCTTTCGAATGCCCATAAGGAGCGCCGAACGGGCTTTTCGCCCGTCATGATCGCACTCCGACATGAGCGTTCTGCACGACTTCTTGCATTCTGCATCCCGCGCCTCATGCGGGATACAGCTTATCCCGCAGATTCTGGATGTGGCCGGTATTTCATCGGCGCGGCGCCTATAGTTATCCCTACCGTTGTACGTATCGACGGTTTCTCTCTGATTCAGGCTAATCCCGCTCCAGGGACGGAGTGGATCTTTTTCTTGCGCTTCGCGAACTGGGGAGACCTGACCAGATGAACCTTTCCTACCTGTACCTGAAGAAGATCCTCGAGGAGGAACTGCGCGACCACGACTGCCAGTGCCAACTGAACCCCGACTTCACGGTGACCATCAGTTGCCGCGTCGACGGCCCCCACGGCGCGCTCTACATCGTGCCCAACAGCGACTTCCTGAAGAGCAGCAGCTTCAGCGACCTCAGCGCCTTCATCCTCAACCTGCGCGAGGAAATCAGGCGCTTCGGCGAGTTCGAGGCGGAACTCCAGACCGGCACCGGCTGAGCCCCTCCCCCTTCTTTTTCCCCCTCCCGCCGTCAGGGCTGCTGGTAGTGTCCCGGCGTGGTGCCCGGTTCATGGGTACGCTCCACCTTGCTGACCTGGATATCGCTGATCGCCTCGGCGTCGTGCGGTCGATGCAGTGCCTCCAAGTGGCGGCGGGCCTCCTCGCGGCTGAGGGTATCCGCCTCGCTGTGCAATTCGCAGGTCATCGGCTGGTCGTCGAGGATGTAGCTGATCAGGAACAGATGGCTGGCCATCGTCTCGCCCTCCTCTCTTCGATGGGCCCTGCGCCAGGCGCAGGGCCCATGGCTATCACGGCAGGTTCGGCGGCAGTTCGGCGTCCAGCGCAGCGTCCTGCCGCGAGTCGTCGCGCTGGCGCTCCTGCAGGCGCTGCAGGCGGCGGGTCAGGTGCTGCACCTCTTCGCGCAGCAACTGCAACTCTTCTCGCGGTTCATTGAGCAGGCCCTTGACATGGCAATGCCCACTCAACCCGCGGCTGACCAGCAGGCCGCCGGCGACCGCCTTGCAGGCGCCGGGCAAGCCACCGCGGGCCAGGCCGAAGCCGGCCAGGACCAGTCCGGCGCCGATGGAAGCGAGTCGCTCGCCGCGCTGCAGGTTGTGCGGCAGGCCATTGGCCGTCGAAGTCGGCAGGTATTCGTTCATGGAATTCTCCTTGCTTCGGTTATCGGTCAGGCTTCGTCGTCCGGCGGTTGCACGAGGAACTCGACCAGCGTCCGCCGGCAAGCCTCGATGCCCTCTTCCAGGACGATCTCGAAACCGTGGGTGTTCTCGGTCGGAATGCCAATGCAGCCGACCTGCGCGGCCTCGCCGTGGCTCAGCAGCGCGCTGGCGTCCGAGGCGAAGTCCACCAGCAGCGCCGCCTGCGGCTGGTACTGGCAGCGTTCGGCGGCGCGCAACAGGCGGTCGGTGACATGGCGGCTGTAATAACCCTTGGAGTCGCCGCTGTTGACGATCGGGTCGCGGCACAGCCGGGTGCCGTATTCGGCTACCGTTGGGCCGACTTCCACCGCGATGCTGATGTCGCCCGGCAGTCGGCGCGCGGCGAACAGCGCGCCGGCGTTACTCTCCTCCTCCATGGTGGTGAGCACCAGGTAGAGGTCGCCGTGCAACTCATCGCGGCGCCGGGCGATCTCGCGAGCCACGCCGAGTACTGCGAGCAGCGGTGCGCGGTCGTCGAGGAAGTGCGCGGCGACGCAATCCTGGAAGTACAACGGGCGCCGCCACAGACGGTTGAGCACCACGCGGGTACCCGGTCGCACGCCCAGGTTCGCCAGCTCCTCGGCGCTGCGCCGGGTGACCACGTGTACGTCGCGCCAGTGCACCGCGCCCGAGAGCACGTCGGAGCCCTGCGGCGACTCGCCGGTAGCATGCATGCTGCCGTAGGACAGCACGCCGTCGAGTACCGCCTCGCCGGCCAGGATCTGTACCGGACAGACGCCGAAGCTCACCGGCTGGGCGCCGCCGAGCGCCACTACGCGCAGGGTACCGTCGGCCTCGACGCGCTTGACGATCATGGCGATCTCGTCGAGGTGCGCGAGCAGCCGCACCGCGGCCCGCCGCGCCTGCTCGCGCGGCAGGTGCGGCGGGCTGATGCGCGCGACCAGGTTGCCGGCGGCATCGCTGCCGACCTCGTCGCAACAGCCCTCGAGTTCCCGCTGGCAGATGGCCCTGACCTCGTCTTCCTGGCCACCGGGGCCACGTGCCAGCAGGAGTTCCTCGAGCAAGGCGCGGTCTTCTTCGCGCATGCCTCAGGCCGCCCGTTTTTCCAGGCGCGCTTTCAGCTCTTTCTTGTGCTGCTGCATGGCCTGGCCGAGTTGCTTGAGGGCGGCGGCGTCGAGCAATTGCCGGGCGCGTGGGAATAGTTCGCCCTCTTCCTCCTCGATGTGGTGTTCGAGGAGTTCCTTGAGCACCTTGACCCGGCCGGCGAACTGCACGGTATCCGGGCGGGTGCGCTTGAGGTCGGGAAGGACCAGGGAATCCACCGTGCGGTGTTCCTCCTTGGCCTCGTAGTACATTTTCAGCTCTTCCTTGCCGCCGCTTTCCCTGATCGCCGGATAGAAGATGTCTTCCTCGATGGCGGTGTGCAGCACCAGTTCCAGCTCCAGCCTGCCCAGCAGCTCGCTGCGCTTCTTCAGCGCCCGTTCGGTGGTCTCGCTGAGTTCGTTGAGCAGTTTCTTCACGGTCTCGTGGTCATGGACCAGCAATTCGATGGCGTTCATGGTCGCTCCTCATCGGTTTGTTATCCGAGTGCTCCGGCACTCTCTCTGGCTGAGCGCGCGTTCCTCCGCCGAGTTCAGTCGCGAGGACGGGCGGTCGCCGCACGCGGGCCGGCGACCGCCCAGATCAGCACGCCGAGCACCGGCAGCACCGCGATCAGCAACGACCACAGGGCTTTCGAATTCACGCTGCGATCGCTGCGGAACACGCTGACGAAGGCCCACAGGTCGTAGAAACCCACCAGCGTGGCCAGGCCGATGAGCAGGAAAGCCAGGGACTGGCTCATGGCGCGCTCCTCCTCGCGGGGTCGGCTCAGGCGCGGGCGTCGCGCAGGGCTCGGACCCGGTCGTGGTGACGGAGTACGCCCTGGTATTGGCGCTCGATCACCTGGTGGATCTCCGCCGGCAGCGATTTTTCCAGCGCCGCCTGGTAGCGGTGCTTGGCGACATCCTCGCCGCGCTCGCATTCGTTGAGCACCGCCTCTTCGTCCTTGCCGGTGACCAGTGACTTCAGGTCGACCCAGCGCCGATGCAGGTCACCGGCGAAACTGGTGCTGTCCTTGGGTTTGCCACCCAGTTCCAGGACGATCCGCTCCAGCTCGTCGGCGGCCGCGGCGCAGTCGCGGCTCTGCTCCAGCATCGCCGCCTTCAACTGCGGGTCGCGCAGGTCCTCGGCGCAGGCGTGGAAACCGGCCTCGCCATCCTTGCTGGTTTGCAGCAGGTCGTTGAGTACGTCGAGGGTGTCGTCGAGGTTGGTCTGGTTCATTTCGCTCTCCTTGGCCCGGAGCTGTCCGGGATTTCTCGCATCTGTCGGCGCCGGCGCCTGCCGGCACGGAACGTGGGCAGCAACCAGCACCCACGGAAGGTGGGAGGCTCGCCGTCGCGGAGCGTTCAGAAAGCCGGATGGATGGTGGCGTAGGCCGGGGTGATGCTGAGACGTTCGCCGACCACCATCTCGGTGATCCAGTCCACCAGGATCGAGGTATAGGCGTCCTGCGCCGCCTCGCTGCTGAGCGCATGGTCGGCGTGGTCGATGATCCGGTGGGTCAGCGAATGGGTCTGCTGGAAGGCGGCGCGGAAACTCATGATGGTCGAGTGCGGCACATAGCTGTCGAACTCCGACTCCACCAGCAGCACATCGCCGCGGAATCCCGCGCAGGCCTGCAGGGCTCGGTTGCTGGCGGCCGGGATCAGGCTGCTGCGGTATTCGCTGAGATCCTCGCGGTCGAGCAGCAGCTTGGGCGTCAGCCAATCCTCGTCGCGGTAGATCGCCGGCACCCGCAAGGCCAGCCAGCGCACCGCGCGCAACTGGCTGAGGATCGCCGCCAGGTAGCCGCCATAGCTGGTGCCGACCACCGCGATCGCCTCGCTGTCAATGGCCGGGTGGGCCACCAGCCGGTCGTAGGCGGCGAGCAGGTCCTGCAGGTTGTCCTCGCGCGTCACCAGCGCCTGGCGCCCGCTTTCCGCGCCGTGGCCGCGCAGGTCGAAGGTCAGGCACACGCAGCCGAGCCCGGCGATGCCCTGGGCGCGCTTCAGGTCGCGCTGCTGGCTGCCGCCCCAGCCGTGCACGAAGAGCACGCCGGGAACCTTCGCCCGGGGGCTGAGGAAGGTGCCTTCGATCCGGTCGTCGCCGACCCCGATGCGGATGCGTTCGCTGTTCGCCGTCATGCCTCCCCCGTCATCGCATACTTGAGCAGGAAGTCGCCGTGTTCGTCGGGACCGCGGTAGATCACCCGGCTGTTGTCCGGCAGGCGCTTGTCTTCGTGGATCTCGAACGACGCGGCGCGCACCGCGGGCAGCCCCGGATCGGCGCGGAAGGCTTCCAGCGCGGCGATCTCGGCGCTGCTCGCGCCGCCGACCCGCCAGGACTGCTCGAGCACGCCGAAGCGCTCCCGACCGTTGCCATCCCGGCCCTGGGCAATGTCGTAGTTGCGCCGCGAGGCGAAGCAGCCGGGGAAGAAGATCGCCGCGGCGGTGTCGAAGATCCGCGCGTACTCGATGGCCTGGCGCACCTCGCGGGCCAGGTCCAGGGCCAGCAGCTCGGCGTAGCCACCGCGCGCCACCAGCAGGTCGGAGCCGGCATAGACCAGTTCGCCGCGCGCGTTGCGGGTCTGGTGCTGGTGACCGTGGTAGCTCAGCAGGAAACCGTTGACCCGGAGCTGGCCGACGCTGTGGGTGACGATGCTCTCCAGGTTGGCTTCCAGTACCAGGCCCTGCGCCAACTGACGCTCCTCCAGCCCGCCGAGCCAAGCGTCCAGTTCGTCGAGGTCGTGCGCCACGTACTGGCCGAGGCCGCCACAGGCCTCCGCCAGCTTGGCCCGCACCGGTCCTTCGGCGAGCATGCGAGCGCCGGCGCGGTGTGCGTCGGCCAGGCTGAAGACGCTGACGCCGTTGAGCACGACGTCGCGGACCTTCTCCGCGAACAGCGGGTTCCAGCCTTCCGGCGCCACGCCGCCGCGCGGCAGCGGATGGACGATGGCCTTGCCGGCGATGAACGCGTGCTCGACGAAACCGCCGAGCAGATCTTCGTCACTGTTCACGCCCAGGCGCACGGCGGTCTCCCTGCCGACCAGGGTGCGGGTCGGGACCAGGTAGAGGGGGCCTCGCTGGTGCAATTCGGGTTCGTAGCGGCCGCCGAACTCCAGCTTCTGGACTTCCGCCAGCCAGCGCGCCAGGGCCAGGTTGCCCTGCACTTCGTGTTCGGCGGCCGCGGGATCGACACTATGGGCCACCACCAGTCTCTGCCGAGGGTCTGCGCTCATGTTCCGCTCCTCCTGGATGGAAACCGGGCATTCAGGGCTCCGGTATGGGCGAGAGGGGCTCTTCGTTGGGCTGTTCCATCGGAATCTCTTCCGGGAATTCCTGGGGGACGTGGCTTTCGTGGTCAGGAACCGGATATTCGTCCGGATCCCTCGAGGGGTTGCGTGGAGTGGTCGCTGTCGCGCCCGATGATGCAGAAGTGGGAAAACGCATGTCCGCCTCCATCGTAGGGATGACTTCTAGATGGAGGGGGCGAAGACGGATTTGGTTCGGACCATGCGTCGGAAGGCCGGGTCGGCGACTGACCGACCCGGAGCTGAAACAGCCTGCTCAGCGAGCCAGGCTCATGGTACGCAGCTTGCCGCCGGCGACCAGGACCTTGCGATGAGTGAGATGCTGGTTGTCGCTGTCGCGGAACGTGAGCAGGTCGATGCGCTTGCGGAAATAGTCGCTGTCGCGCGTCTGCAACGGCCCCTGGTCGATGATCAGGTCCCGGCGGATGCGTTCCAGCACCTGGTTCAGCAACAGCGGGCTGCTCTGCTCCTGGCCGGAGATCGCCCGGCTCATCAGGCGCTTGCCCTGGTTATTACGCAAGGTCACCAGCAACGCGCCGTCAGGGCGAGGTTCGCAACTGACGCGCACATCCTTGAAATGCTCTTCCAGGTACTCAACCACGTTTTCATCGGTATCTAGCATTGCTGGCCTCCTGTCTCATCAGATTCTTTGACGCCGGTAATCAGGCGCATCCCTTTCGAGCAGAAGGCGTACCAATTCTTCTTGAAAATTAATTTCTTATAAATCAATAGGTTGAAAAACAAAGCGGCGAATTGATATTTGCAATTTGCAAGAAAGCCCCTGCCGAGCCTTGCATTCGGCAACCCGTTGCGCCCGTCGTCTCGCCTGCAACCCCCTGGCGCGGCTTCTCGCAAGCCGAGCCGCCGGTAAAAAAAACTAAACTTCCGGCGCTCCCCTCCGGTCACCCCTAGCAAGGACTTCGCCCATGCCACGGCGCGACGGAGTCCGACCGACCAACGCCAAGGACAACGTACGACCGGAGGATGACATGGGACATTCTGTTGCAGGCGTTTGCCTGGAAGAACCCGCGGTACTGACCGCTTTTCCGTCGCTGCTGCACCCGCAGGACCCGCCGCAACAGAGGGATCGGATACTCTTCGTTACCGCCGAGCTCAGCGATTTCGTCAAGGTCGGCGGACTCGGCGACTTTTCCGCCGCGCTGCCGAGGGTCCTCAAGCGCGAGCATTCGGTGCGAGTCCTGCTGCCCGGCTATCGCCAGGTGCTGGAGCGCTGCCGCGACTTGCGGATCATCGGCAGCCTGCCCGGCCGGGCGGCGATCCCGCCCTGCGAGATCGGCCTGGTGACCCTCGACGACGGCCTGGAAGTCATGCTGGTGCTCTGCCCGCTGCTCTACGAGCGCGAGGGTACGCCGTACATGGACGACCAGGGCAACGACTGGCCGGACAACCACCTGCGCTTCGCCCGCCTGTGCCTGGCCGCCGCCGAGATCGCCGGCGGACGCGGCGCCCAGGGCTGGCAACCGGGCCTGGTGCACGCCAACGACTGGCCGTCGGCGCTGACGCCGGCCTACATGGCCTGGAACGGCGTGCGCACGCCGAGCCTGTTTACCATCCACAACCTCGCCTACCAGGGCCTCTGCGACCTGCAATGCAGCGCCGAACTGGGCCTCCCCGACGAAGCGCTGAGCCACGAAAGCATGGAGTTCCACGGGCGCCTGTCGTTCCTCAAGGCCGGCATCGCCCATGCCCACCACATCACCACGGTGAGCGAGACCTACGCCCAGGAAATCACTACCCCGGAATACGGCTGCGGCCTGCACGGCATCCTCAAGTACAAGGTCGAGAAGCGTCAGCTCAGCGGCATCGTCAACGGTATCGACGATAGCTGGCAGCCGCACTGCGATCCGCACCTGGTGGCCTGCTTCAGCGCCCGCCAATGGGCCGGCAAGCGCGCCAACACGCGCTACGTGGAGGAGCGTTTCGGCCTGGAGCCGGGCAAGGGGCCGCTGTTCGCGGTGGTCTCGCGCCTGGTGCAGCAGAAAGGCATCGACCTGACCCTGGAGATCAGCGATGCCCTGCTCCAGGCCGGCGGCCGTCTGGTCAGCATCGGCCGTGGCGAGCCGAACCTGGAGAAGGCCATGCTCGAACTCGCCCGGCGTCATCCCGGCCAGGTCGGCGTGCACATCGGTTTCGACGAGACCGAGGCCCGCCGTATCTACGCCGGCAGCGACTTCCTGCTCATGCCCTCGCGTTATGAGCCCTGCGGGCTCAGTCAGCTCTATGCGCAATGCTTCGGCTCGCTGCCGATCGCGCGCTGCACCGGCGGCCTCGCCGATACCATCGTCGACGGGGTCACCGGCTTCCTGTTCCGTGAGGAAACCGCGCAGAGCTACCTCGATGCGGTGATGCGCGCGATCAACGTCTACCACTGTCCCTCGCTGCTCAACGCCATGCGCTGCAAGGCGATGGCCGCGCCGATGTTCTGGAGCGACTCGGTGGAGCCTTACAACCGCCTGTACCGGCGCCTGTTGAGGAATACCGCTCCGGCCCTGCGCGGGGTACGCCAGTGATGGCGATCCGGCGCCGCTTCGGCGCCCAGTTCCAAGGCAACGGCCGGACCTGCTTCGGCCTCTGGGCTCCGGACGCCCGTGAGGTCCGGGTCGAGACCGCCGACGGCCGCGACTGGCCGCTGGAAGGCAGCGACAGCGGCTGGTTCGAGGCGACCCTGCCCTGTCCGCCCGGCACCCGCTACCGTTACCGCATCGATGGTCGTCCCGGGGTGCCGGACCCGGCCTCGCAGTTCCAGCCCGACGGCGTGCATGGACACAGCCAGGTGCTGGACCATGGCGCCTACGCCTGGCGCGTCGACGAGTGGCGCGGGCGGCCCTGGCACGAAGCGGTGATCTACGAGCTGCACGTCGGCCTGTTCGGCTCCTACGCCGAGGTCGAGCACTTCCTTCCGCGCCTGGTGGAACTGGGCGTGACCGCCGTGGAGCTGATGCCGCTGGGCGAGTTTCCCGGTCGCCGCAACTGGGGCTACGACGGCGTGCTGCCGTTCGCCCCGGCGTCGGCCTACGGCACGCCCGAGCAACTCAAGCATCTGATCGACAGCGCTCACGGCATGGGCCTGATGGTCTTCGTCGACGTGATCTACAACCACTTCGGCCCGGACGGCAACTACCTCGCGCAGTACGCCGCCGCGTTCTTCCGCGACGACCGGCAGACGCCCTGGGGCCAGGCCATCGATTTCCGTCGCGGCGAAGTCCGCGAGTTCTTCTATGAGAACGCCCTGATGTGGCTGCTCGACTATCGCGTCGACGGCCTGCGCTTCGATGCCGTGCACGCGATTCCCGATAGCGCGTTCCTCGTCGAGATGGCCCGCCGCCTGCGCGGCGCCGCCGGCCCCGAGCGCCATGTGCACCTGGTCCTGGAGAACGACGACAACCGCGCCAGCCTGCTGCGCCAGGGCTACGACGCACAGTGGAACGACGATGGCCACCATGCGCTGCACGTCCTGCTCACCGGCGAGAACGACGGCTACTACCAGGACTACCCCGAGCCGCTGCGCTGCCTGGCGCGCTGCCTGGCCGAAGGCTTCGTCTACCAGGGCGAAGCCAACCGCCACGGCCGGCCGCGCGGCGAACCGAGTGCCGACCTGGCGCCGGACGCCTTCGTGCTGTTTCTGCAAAACCACGACCAGGTCGGCAACCGCGCCTTCGGCGAGCGTCTCAGCGTCCTCGCCGAACCCCAGGCGTTGCGCCTGGCGATAGCGCTGCAACTGCTCGCGCCGATGATTCCGCTGCTGCTCATGGGCGAGGAATGCGCCGCGCGCGAACCGTTCCTGTATTTCACCGATCACCAGGGCGAACTGGCGGACGCGGTCCGCGAGGGACGACGCAAGGAGTTCGGCGAGTTCGGCCGCTTCGGCGAGGGCGCCACCCTGGCTTCGCTCCCCGACCCCAACGCGGTGGAGACCTTCGAGCGCTCGCGTCCCGGCCTGGCCGATTGCGACCCGGCCTGGCGCGGCTTCTACCGGCAACTGCTGGAAATCCGTCATGAACACCTGATCCCGCGCCTGCGCGGCGCCCGTTCGCTGGGCGTTACCACCATCGCCGGCGCCGCGCTGTCGGCGCGCTGGCGACTCGGTGACGGCAGTGACTGGCGAATCGACTTCAACCCTTCTCCGCTCGAAGCGGAAGTCGAGCCGCCGGCGGCCGCCACCTGGGTGCTGTTCCTCGACAACCTCGCCTGTGCCGAGTATCGCCGCGGCCGCCTAAGTCCCCGCAGCATCGCGGTCAGCCTGGAGCCCGCCCATGAGTGACGCACGCCTGGCCGAACTGGCCGCCGCCGTGGGCCTGCAACTCGACTGGCAGGACGCCAACGGACGGCCGCAGCGGGTCGACCCGGAGGTCCAGCGCGGCCTGCTGGAAGCACTCGGCTATCCGGCGCAGAGTCCGCAACAGATCGAACAGAGCCTGGCCGCGCTGGCCCGGCTGCGCGAGGACAGCGCCAACCTCGGACTGCTGGTCGGCGAATGCGGCCAGCCGCTGGAGCAAGCGCTCGGCCCCGCCGGCACCCCGGGCGAGCTGGTCTACGAGGACGGCACGCGGATCGCCCTGCGCCTGGACGCCGAAGGCCGCCTGCCGGCGCAGGCCCGCAGTGGCTATGCGCAGCTGTCGCTGGAGCAGCGGGAATGGGCGGTGGCGATGGCGCCGCCGAGCTGTCCGTCCCTGGCCAGCCTCGCCCCGGGTCGCTCGCGTCGCTGGGGTCTGGCCGCCCAGGTCTATGCCCTGCGCCGCCCCGGCGACGGCGGCCTGGGCGACAGCGCCGCCCTCGAGGACCTGCTGCGCAGCGCCGCGCGGCATGGCGCCGACGCGCTGGCGATCAGCCCGCTGCACGCCCTGGCCGAGGCCAACGGACATGCCTACAGCCCCTACTCGCCGTCCAGCCGGCTGTTCTTCAATGTCCTGCACGCCGCGCCGGCGACCATTCTCGGCGCGGCGGCGGTGGAACAGGCGATCCGTCGCGCCGGCCTGGCCGCGGAGATGGCCCGCCTGGAGAGCCTGGAGCTGATCGACTGGACAGCGGCGGCGGACCTGCGCATGCGCCTGCTGCGCCAACTCCACCGCGACTTCACCGAGCGCGCCAGTCCCTTGCGCCACGACCTCGCCGAATTCCGCCGCGAAGCCGGCGAGGCCCTGCTGCACCACTGCCGCTTCGAGACCCTGCAGGCGCACCTGGGCGCCGGCCCCGACTGGAGACGCTGGCCGGAGCCGCTGCGCCGCCCCGGCGAGCCGGCGGTGGCCGCGTTCTGCGCCGATCACGCCGAGGAAGTGGACTTCCGTGCCTTCGGCCAGTGGCTGACCCAACGTTGCCTGCAACATGCCCAGCGCCAGGCGCGCGAGGCCGGGATGGCCATCGGCCTGGTCGCCGACCTGGCGGTGGGCGCCGATGGCGGCGGCAGCCAGGCCTGGTCGCGGCAGGAAGAGCTGCTCGCCGAAGTGAATGTCGGCGCGCCGCCGGACATCCTCAACCAGTCCGGACAGGACTGGGGCGTTTCCGCGTTCAATCCCGAAGGCCTGCGCCGCCACGGCTACCGGGCATTCCGCGAGATGCTGCGGGCCAACCTGGCCTGGCCCGGAGGGCTACGCATCGACCATGTGATGGGCCTGCAACGTCTCTGGCTGATCCCGCGCGGCCAGCCGCCCCACGCCGGCGCCTACCTGCGCTACCCGCAACGCGAGCTGCTGCGCCTGCTGGCGCTGGAGGCCAGTCGCGCCTCGGCGCTGGTCATCGGCGAGGACCTCGGCACCGTGCCCGAAGGCCTGCGCGAGGAACTGGCACGCCGCCAAGTGCTGGGTACCCGCGTGCTGCTCTTCGAGCGGCGCGGCGAACGCTTCGTGCCCCCGGCGCAATGGCCGGCGGACGCCATGGCCACCACCAGCACCCACGACCTGCCGAGCCTGTCCGGCTGGTGGCGGGGCCGGGACATCCACTGGCGCGGCCGCGCCGGACACCGCAGCGCCGAGGAATGCGCGGCCGACCTGGAACTGCGCGCCGAGGAGCGCCGGGCCCTGGCCGCCAGCCTCGAACCGCCGGTCGATCCCGACCCCGCCGCCGAAGTACCGCTGGACGCCTGCATCGGCTATGTCGGGGCAACCCCCGCGCCGTTGGTGCTACTGCCCCTGGAGGACGCCCTGGGCAGCCTGGAGCAGCCGAACCTGCCCGGCCCCGGCGACGCCCACCCGAACTGGCGGCGGCGCTGGCCGGAAAACGCCGCGCAGATGCTCGGAACGCCGCAGGTCGACCGGCGCCTGCGCCTGCTCGAACGCAGCCGCCGGGATGCCGAGGAGGCCGCCCATGATTGAGCCCCGCGCTACCCTGCGCCTGCAATTCCACGCCGGCTTCACCCTCGACGATGCCCTGCCCTGGCTGGACTATTTCGCCGACCTGGGCATCAGCCATCTCTACGCCTCGCCGCTGTTCCGCGCGCGGCCCGGCTCCAGCCACGGCTACGACGTGGTCGACCCGACCCGGATCAATCCGGAACTGGGCGGCGAGCCGGCGCTGCTGCGCCTGATCCAGGGGCTGCGGCAACGCGGCATGGGCCTGCTCATGGACATAGTGCCGAACCACATGGGCATCGGCGGCGGCGCCAATCCCTGGTGGCAGGACGTGCTCGAATGGGGGCGCGAGAGTCCCTACGCGAGTTTCTTCGACATCCAGTGGGAATCCCACGACGCCGCGTTGCGCGGCCAGGTGCTGCTGCCGTTCCTGCGCAGCGACTACGGCGAGGTCCTGGCTGCCGGGGAGATCGGCCTGAGCCTGGACCGCGAGGCCGGCCGCCTGCTGGCGAGCCACGGCGAGCAGCGCTTCCCCCTCTGGCCGGGCAGCTACCCGGAGCTGCTGGAAGACAGCGGCGAGCCGCGCCTGTCAGCCCTGGCCGGCGGTTTCCGCGAGTGCCGGCAGGACCGCGAGGCCTTGCGCGAGATGCAGCGTCAACTGGCGGCTGCGCTCGCCGAGAGCGCTCCGCGCGCAGCCCTCCAGCGCACGCTGGGCGAACTCCAGGAACGCCACGAGGAGGCTCGCCAACGCCTGCACCGCCTGCTCGAGGCGCAGCACTACCGCCTGGCCAGTTGGCGCACCGCGGCGGACGACATCAACTGGCGCCGTTTCTTCGACATCAGCGAACTGGTCGGCCTGCGGGTCGAGCGCGGCGAGGTGTTCGAGGCCGTGCACGGCAAGGTCTTCCAGTTGCTCGAGGACGGTCTGCTCGATGGCCTGCGCATCGATCACGTCGACGGCCTGGCCGATCCGCGCGGCTATTGCCGACGCCTGCGCCGCCGCAGCGAGCGGATCCGCGCCCATCGCGGCGGCGCGCCGATGCTGCTGTACGTTGAGAAGATCCTCGGTGGCGAGGAGCGCCTGCCCGAGGATTGGCTGTGCGACGGCACCACCGGCTACGACTTCATGAACCAGGTCAGCCTGTTGCAGCACGATCCGCGCGGCGAACGACCGTTGCGCGAACTCTGGCAGCGGGTCAGCGGACGCCCGGAGGCGTTTCTCGACGAGGTCTACCAGGCTCGCCAACTGGTCCTGGCGGGAAGCCTCGCCGGTGACCTGGAGAACCTCGCCCAGGGTCTTTTGCGGGTGGCGCGGGCCGACCTGGCCAGCCGCGACCTGACCCTGGGCGGTATCCGCCGCGCGCTGTTCCAGTTGCTCGCGCGCTTTCCGGTCTACCGTACCTACGCCGGGGCCTGCGGTCGCTCGGTGCAGGATCGCGAGGTGTTCCGCTATGCCGCAGAGGCGGCCCGCGAGGATCTCGACGAAGCCGACCGGGCGGTCCTCGACCATCTCGAACGCTGGCTCGGCGGGCAGCCGCTGCGCGAGCTGCCGCCCGGTCCGCTGCGGCGCCTGCGCGGCGAGTTGCTGGCGCGCTTCCAGCAGTTGAGTTCGCCGACCGCAGCCAAGGCCGTGGAGGATACCGCCTGCTATCGCTCGGCGGCCCTGCTCTCGCGCAACGACGTCGGCTTCGACCCGCAGCGCTTCGCCGCTTCCGCCGAGGAATTCCATGCCGCCTGCGAAGCCAGGCGCCTGGCCAGCCCGCGCGCCCTGCTGGCCACCGCCAGCCATGACCACAAGCGCGGCGAGGACGCCCGCGCCCGTCTTGCGGCGCTCAGTGAACTGGCGCCCTGGTTCGCGCGTAACGTCGAGCACTGGCAAAGCCTGGCCACGCCGTTGCGCCGCGACCTCGCCGAGGGGCCGGCGCCGAGTCCCGGCGACGAGCTGATCCTGTTCCAGGCCCTGCTCGGCAGTTGGCCGCTCGACGCGCCTTGCGACGGCGCCGCCCTGGACCAAGCGTTCCTCGCGCGGATGCGCGAATGGCAATGCAAGGCCTTGCGCGAAGCCAAGCTGCGCACGCGCTGGACCGCGCCCGACGAAGACTACGAGCGCGCCTGCGCCGACTATCTGGAACAGCTCCTGCGCGCGCCACTGGCCCAGGCCCTGCGCCAGTCGCTGGGCAACGCGGCGGCGCGACTGATGCCGGCCGGGGCCCTGAATGGCCTCGCCCAATGCCTGCTGCGCCTGACCTGCCCGGGTATCCCCGATCTCTACCAGGGGCGCGAGGACTGGGACTTCAGCCTGGTCGACCCGGACAACCGGCGGCCGGTGGACTTCGCCCGGCACGCCGCCGCCCTGGCCGCGCCGACGCCCTTCCCGGAACTGCTGGAGCACTGGCGCGACGGTCGCATCAAGCAGACCCTGATCGCCCGCGTGCTGGGGCTGCGGCGGATGCAGCCGGGCCTGTTCCGCGACGGCGACTACCTGCCCCTGGAGGTCAGCGGCGAGCATGCCGAGCGGGTCCTGGCCTTCGCCCGGCGCAGTCGTCACGGTTGCCTGCTGGTGGTGGTCCCGCGCCTGGCCTGCGCCCTGCTCGGCCACGCCACGCAGCCGCAGGTGCCGGCCGAGGCCTGGGGCGACACCTGCCTGCTGCTGCCGCCGAGTCTCTCCGAATGCACCTACAGCGGCCTGTTTTCCACCATGCCGCTGCCCAGCGACGGGCACCTGAGCCTGTCCGAAGTGCTCGCCGACTTTCCCGTCAACCTGCTTTACCGCCTCGCCCAGGAGGACACCCCATGAGCGCCGACGAAAAACGCATACGAGAGTTCGCCTACCAGATCTGGGAATCCGAGGGCTGCCCCGACGGCCAGGCCGAACGCCACTGGGCCATGGCCCGGCAACTGGCCGAAGCGGAAGCCGCCGCGGCGGCACCGAAGAAGACCCGCGGTCGGGCCAAGGCAGCCAAGGAAACCCCGGCCCTGCTGCAAGCGCCGGCCGCCAAGCCGCGCAAGCCGAGGGCCGCGTCCCCGGCGCGGCCCGCCAGCGAAAAACCGGCGGCGGCCAAGCCGCGCAGCCGCCGCAAGCCCGAAGCGGGCGAATGAGGAGTCCAGTGCATGAGCAGAAAGCGTAGCCCCGCTCCTTCGCGGATCAGCGAAGGGCACCCCTTCCCCCTTGGCGCCACCTGGGACGGCCTCGGCGTCAATTTCGCGCTGTTCTCGGCCCACGCGACCAAGGTCGAGCTGTGCCTGTTCGACGCGCGCGGGGAAAAGGAGATCGAGCGCATCGAATTGCCCGAGTACACCGACGAGATCTGGCACGGCTACCTGCCCGACGCCCACCCGGGGCAGATCTACGGCTACCGGGTGCACGGTCCCTACGAGCCGGATGCCGGCCACCGCTTCAATCCCAACAAATTGCTCCTCGATCCCTACGCCAAGCAGTTGGTCGGCCGCCTGCGCTGGTCCGAGGCGCTGTTCGGCTACACCATCGGCTCGGCCGACGCCGACCTCAGCTTCGACGAGCGCGACAGCGCGCCCTTCGTGCCCAAGTCGAAGGTCATCGATCCGGCCTTCACCTGGGCCGAGCGCCCGCCGGTACGCGTCCCCTGGGACCGCACGGTGATCTACGAAGCCCACCTGCGCGGCCTCAGCATGCGCCATCCGCAGGTCCCGGAGGCGGTTCGCGGGACCTTCGCCGGACTGATGAACGCCGACCTGCTGGCGCACATCCGCCGGCTCGGGGTGACCAGCGTCGAGCTGCTGCCGATCCACGGTTTCGTCGACGACAAGCACCTGCTGGAAAACGGTATGAGCAATTACTGGGGCTACAACAGCATCGCCTTCTTCGCCCCGCACCCGGCCTACCTCGCCAGCGGCCAGGTCAACGAGTTCAAGGAGATGGTCGCGCACCTCCACGACGCCGGACTGGAGCTGATCCTCGACGTGGTCTACAACCACACCGCGGAAGGCAACGAGCTGGGTCCGACCCTGTGCATGCGCGGCATCGACAACGCCTCGTACTACCGCCTGATGCCCGACCAGCGCCGCTACTACATCAACGATTCCGGCACCGGCAACACCCTCGACCTCAGCCACCCCTGCGTGTTGCAGATGGTCACCGACTCGCTGCGCTACTGGGCCACGGAGATGCGCGTGGACGGCTTCCGCTTCGACCTGGCGACCATCCTCGGCCGCCATCCGGACGGTTTCGACGAGCGCCACGGCTTCCTCGTCGCCTGCCGCCAGGACCCGGTGCTGAGCAAGTGCAAGCTGATCGCCGAACCCTGGGATTGCGGCCCCGGCGGCTACCAGGTAGGCGGCTTCCCGCCCGGCTGGGCGGAATGGAACGACCGTTTCCGCGATTGCGTGCGCGCCTACTGGCGCGGCGACGACGGCATGCTGCCGGAACTGGCGCGGCGCCTAACCGCCTCCGGCGATCTCTACGACCAGCGTGGACGGCGGCCCTACGCGTCGGTGAACTTCGTCACCGCCCACGACGGCTTCACCCTGCGCGACGTGGTTTCCTACGATCACAAGCACAACGAGGCCAACGGCGAGAACAACGCCGACGGCAGCGACCACAACCTGTCCTGGAACCACGGCTGCGAGGGCCCCACCGACGACCCGGAGATCCGCGCCCTGCGCCTGCGCCAGATGCGCAACCTGCTGTCCACCCTGCTGCTGTCCCAGGGCACCCCGATGCTGGTCGCCGGCGACGAGTTCAGCCGCACCCAGCAGGGCAACAACAATGTCTATTGCCAGGACAACGAACTGGGCTGGATCGACTGGCGGCTGGACGACGAGGGCCGTTCGCTGCTGGCCTTCACCCAGCGCCTGCTGGCCCTGCGCCAACGCTATCCGATCCTGCGCAGGGGGCGCTTCCTGGTCGGCGAGTACAACGAGGCGCTGGGTGTCAAGGACGTCACCTGGCTGGCGCCCGGCGGCGAGGAGATGACCGAGGAACACTGGCACGACGAGCACGCCCGCTGTCTCGGCGTGCTCCTCGATGGCCGCGCGCAACCCACCGGGATCCTGCGCAGCGGTGAGGATGCCACCCTGCTGCTGATCCTCAATGCCTACCACGACGCGGTGTCCTTCCGTCTTCCCGAGGTGGCCGAAGGCAGCGGCTGGACCTGCCTGCTGGATACCCAGCGGCCGGAGGTCCCGCTCGGCGAACGCTACCCGTTCGCCAGCGAGTTCCTGGTCGGCGGCCGCAGTTTCCTGCTGTTCGAGCTACAACCGCCGGGCGCCGGAGCGGAAGGATGAACGGCGGGGAAAAAAGCTGAACCGCCCCCGGCACCTCCAGTCGGAACCTGTAGGTGCCGCACGCGGCGCCCGCACATCCACCCTACACAGGAGGACAGCATGAAGATCAGCGACATCATGACCCGCAACGTCCAGGTCGCCGACCCGCAGCAGAGCATCCGCGAGGCGGCCGCCACCATGGCGAGGATCGACAGCGGCGCCCTGCTGGTCGGCGAAGGCGACCGCCTGGTCGGGATGATCACCGATCGCGACATCGCCATCCGCGCGGTGGCCGGCGGCCTGTCCGGGGATACCCCGCTGGGCCGCATCATGAGCGGCGACATCCACTATTGCTTCGAAGACGAAGACGTCCAGCACGTGGCCCGCAACATGGCCGACATCCAGATGCGCCGCCTGCCGGTGCTCAACCGCGAGAAGCGGCTGGTCGGCGTGGTTTCCCTGGGCAACATCGCCAGCTGCCGCGACCAGGCCTCCAGCGCCACCGTCCTGCAGGGCGTCGCCCAGGCCCACTACTGAGCCTTTCTTCCACCCGGCCCGCCTTTGCCGTTCCGGCCGAGGCCGGGCCCCAACCGGGAGAACGCCATGAAAGCCGTGGTATTCCATGACATCGGCGACATCCGCCTGGAAGACGTGGCGGAGCCGCGCCTGCAGGAACCCACCGACGCCATCGTGCGGCTGACCGCCTCAGCGATCTGCGGCACCGACCTGCACTTCGTCCGTGGCAGCGTCGGCGGCATGCGTCCGGGAACCATCCTCGGCCATGAGGGCGTGGGCATCGTCGAGGCGCTCGGCGACGAAGTGCGCAACCTGCAGGTCGGCGACCGGGTGGTGATTCCCTCGACCATCGCCTGCGGCAATTGCGTGTATTGCCGAGCCGGCTACTACGCCCAGTGCGACGTCGCCAACCCCGGCGGCAGCCAGGCCGGCACCGCGTTCTTCGGCGGTCCCCGGGCCAACGGCGGCTTCCATGGGCTGCAAGCCGAGAAAGCGCGGATTCCCTATGCCAACATCGGCCTGATCCGCCTGCCCAGCAGCATCAGCGACGACCAGGCGATACTCCTGTCGGACATCTTCCCCACCGGTTACTTCGGCGCCGAACTGGCCGGTATCGCCCCCGGCAACACCGTCGCCGTGTTCGGCTGCGGTCCGGTGGGCCAGTTCGCCATCGCCAGCGCGTTGCTCCTCGGCGCCGCCCGGGTGTTCGCCATCGACCGCCACCCGGACCGCCTGCACATGGCCCGCCAGCAAGGCGCCGAAGTGATCGACTTCGAGCGCGAGGATCCGGTCCAGGCCCTGCGCTGGCTGACCGCCGGGATCGGCGTGGACCGCGCCATCGACGCCGTCGGCGTGGACGCCGAGCACAGCCATGGCACCGCCACCCCGGCGCCGCGCCAGGAGGGCACCAGCTGGAGTCCCGGCAACACCCCCGCACAGGCCCTGGAGTGGGCGGTGCAGGGCCTGGCCAAGGCCGGCACCCTGTCGATCATCGGCGTCTACGCCGAAGACTCGCGGCAGTTTCCCATCGGCCTGGCGATGAACCGCAACCTGACCATCCGCATGGGCAACTGCCACCACCGCAAGTACATTCCGCTGCTGCTCGAACATGTGCTCAGCGGACGCATCGACCCGGCGAAGATCCTCACCCAGGTGAAGCCGATCGGCGACGCCATCGAGGCCTTCGAAGCCTTCGACCGCCGCGAGACCGGCTGGATCAAGGTCGAACTGGTGCCGCAGAAGCGCCAGGTCGAGGGCAGCGAGGAACGCCTCGACGAACGCGCGGTGGACGAACTGGCGCGCCGGCCGACGCCGGAAAGCGGCGCCCGGGGGTGATGCATGAGCGCACCGGCACGCCTGCGCATCGGCATTTCCGGCTGGCGCTACGCCCCCTGGAGAGGTGACTTCTATCCCGAGGGGCTGCGCCAGAAGGACGAACTGCGCTTCGCCTCGCGGGCGGTGAACAGCATCGAGATCAACGGCACCTTCTACGCCCTGCAGACGCCCGAGCGCTTCCGCGGCTGGGCCGAGGATACCCCCGAGGACTTCGTTTTCAGCGTCAAGGCCCCGCGTTACATCACCCACGTGCGGCGCCTGCGCGAGATCGACGAGCCGCTGGCGAACTTCTTCGCCTCCGGCCCCCTCGCCCTGCGCCAGCGCCTCGGCCCGTTCCTCTGGCAGTTCCCGCCGAGCATGCGCTTCGACCGCGAGCTGTTCGCCGATTTCCTCGCCCGCCTGCCGCGCGACGGCGCCGCCGCGCAGAAGCTCGCCCGGCACAGCGCCGCGCGCCTGCACCGCGAGGGCTACCTCGACGGCGATCCGGCGCAGCGCCTGCGGCATGCCGTGGAAATCCGCCATGAGAGCTTCGTCGACCCGACGTTCATCGAGCTGCTGCGCGAATACCGGGTTGCCCTGGTGGTGGCCGATACCGCCGGCAAGTGGCCGCTGCTCGGCGACGTCTGCGCCGACTTCCTCTACCTGCGCCTGCATGGCGACAAGGAACTGTACCGCAGCGGCTATTCGGAAGCGGCCCTGGGCCAGTGGCAGGCACGGATCCGCGCCTGGGCCGGCGGCGGCCAGGCCGACGACCTGCGCCGGGCCAGCCAGGACGCCCCGGCGAAGGCGACGGCGCGCGACCTGTACTGCTACTTCGACAACGACGTCAAGGTGCGCGCACCCTACGACGCCCGGCGCCTCCTGCAGCTGCTGGAACTCGACGGCGGCCTGCGCACGGTGCCCGGACAGTTGCCCGATGACCTGCGGGAGAGTGCCGCATGATCCTGCCACGCCTGCAGGTGCTGACGGTGAACACCCACAAGGGTTTCAACCCGTTCAATCGGCGCTTCATCTTGCCGGAGTTGCGCGAAGCGGTGCGCAGCGTCGGTGCCGACCTGGTGTTCCTCCAGGAGGTCCTCGGCTCCCATAGCCTGCACGCCGCGCGCCTGCCGTCCTGGCCGCCGGCGCCGCAATACGAGTATCTGGCCGACAGCATGTGGCCGCAGTTCGCCTACGGGCGCAACGCGGTGTATCCCGAAGGCCACCATGGCAATGCCGTGCTCTCCAAGCATCCGATCCTCGCCCACCGCAACCTCGACGTCTCGGTGGCGGGCAACGAGGAACGCGGCCTGTTGCATGCGGTGATCGACATCGGCCGTCCGCTGCACGCGGTCTGCGTGCACCTGGGATTGCGCGAGGCGCAGCGCCAGCGCCAGTTGCAACTGCTCTGCGAACTGGTGGCGGGCCTGCCGGAGCGCGAGCCGGTGGTGGTCGCCGGCGACTTCAACGACTGGCGCCAGCGCGCTGACCAACTGCTCGCCGGTTGCGGCCTGCGCGAAGTCTTCGTCGGCGCCCAGGGCCGGCCGGCGCGCAGCTTCCCGGCGCGCTGGCCGGTGCTGCCGCTGGACCGCATTTACCTGCGCAATGCCCGCGGGCGCCAGCCGCGCATCCTCTCGCGGCGGCCCTGGTCGCACCTGTCCGACCACCTGCCGCTGGCGGTGGAGGTGGAGCCATGAACTTCCCCTGGCGCGACGGCAACCGCGTAGAACTGCTGATCAACGGCGAAGAGTACTTTCCGCGCCTGTTCCAGTGCATCGCCGAGGCGCGCCGGGAGATCCTCCTGGAAACCTTCATCATCTTCGAGGACGAGGTCGGCCGGCAGTTGCAGGAAGCCCTCAGCGCCGCCGCCGAGCGCGGTGTCGAGGTGCAGGTCACGGTGGACGGCTACGGCACCGCCTCGCTCAGCCCGGACTACCTGGCCAGGCTGACCGCCTCCGGGGTTCGCGTGCACCTGTTCGACCCGCGCCCGCGCCTGCTCGGCATGCGCACCAACCTGTTTCGCCGGTTGCACCGCAAGCTGGTGGTGATCGATCGCCGGCAGGCCTTCGTCGGCGGCATCAATTACGGCGAGGACCACCTGGTACGTCGCGGCAACATGGCCAAGCAGGACTACGCGGTGCGCGTCGAGGGCCCGGTGGTGCGCGATATCCGCCAGGCCTGCCTGGCGCTGCTCGAACCGGACGCCGACTACCCGCCGTTGCGGCCGTCGGGCGCCGGGCAGCCGGCGCGGGTGCGCCTGGTGATCCGCGACAACGACCAGTCCAGCGACGACATCGAGCGCGAGTACCTGCAGGCGATCCGCCAGGCGCGGCGACGCCTGCTGATCGCCAACGCCTATTTCTTCCCCGGCTACCGCCTGCTTCGCGAGCTGCGCGATGCGGCGCGCCGCGGCGTGCGCGTCGACCTGGTACTACAGGGCATGCCGGACATGCCGCTGGTGCGCCTGTGCAGCCGGCTGCTCTACGACTACCTGCTGCGCGAGGGCGTGCGTATCCACGAATACTGCCAGCGTCCGCTGCACGGCAAGGTCGCGGTGATCGACGACGACTGGTCGACCATCGGCTCGAGCAATCTCGATCCCCTCAGCCTGTCGCTGAACCTGGAGGCCAACCTGGTGATCCGCGACGTCGCCTTCAACGGCCAGCTCTACCAGCACCTGCGCGAGCTGGCGCGCCGCCACTGCCGGCGCATCAGCCGCCGCCACGCGAGGCGCGGCTACTGGTGGCGGGCGCCGCTGATCTTCCTCGGCTTCCACTTTTCCCGGCATTTCCCGGCCATCGCCGGTTGGGTACCCGCCCATCTGCCGCGCCTGAAATCCCTGGAGCCGCGTCCGTCGCGGCGCTGGCAGGAACGCCAGGGCCAGCGGGGCAACCCATGAACGGCAGCGGTCACGAAGCCACCTCGACGCCGCCGCGCCGCTCTCACTGGCGCTGGCTGCGCAGGCTGCTGACCCTGGCGTTCTTCGTGCTGGTCCCGGTGCTGCTGTTCCTGCTGGTGAAGAATCTCGACTGGCAGGAAGTCCGCCACGCCCTCGGCGAGTATCGCCCCGCGACCCTGTTCCTCGGGCTGCTGCTGGCGGCCGCCGGCTATACGGTGTTCAGCAGCTTCGACCTGCTCAGCCGCTACTACATCGGCCACTCGCTGCCCAAGCGGCGGGTCTTCACCGTGGCGTTCGTGTGCAATGCGTTCAACCTCAACCTGAGTTCCTGGGTCGGCGCCGTGGCGCTGCGCTATCGCCTGTACAGTCGGCTCGGCCTGGACATCGCCGATATCACCCGGATCCTCACCTTCAGCCTGGTGACCAACTGGTTCGGCTACCTGCTGCTCGCCGGCATCCTGTTCAGCTGCGGCCTGCCGGCCTTGCCGCCGGGCTGGAAGCTCGGCAGCGACGGCCTGCGCCTGATCGGCGCCCTGCTCCTGGCGCTGGCCGCCGGCTACCTGCTGGCCTGCCGTTTCGCCCGACGCCGCGCCTGGGGCTGGCGCGAGCATCGGCTGACCCTGCCGTCCTGGCGGCTGGCGGCCCTCCAAGGCCTGCTCGGAGCGAGCAACTGGTCGCTGATGGCGCTCCTGCTGTACAGCCTGCTGCCGCACAGCGTGGATTACCCGAGCGTCCTGGCGATCCTCCTGATCAGCAGCATCGCCGGGGTCATCACCCATATCCCGGCCGGGCTCGGGGTGCTCGAAGCGGTGTTCATCGCCCTGCTCCAGGGACGCCTGTCCCAGGGCGTGCTGCTGGCCGCGTTGATCGGCTACCGGGTGCTGTATTTCCTCCTACCCCTGGCGCTGGCCTGCGTGGTCTACCTGCTGTTGGAGCGCCGGGCGATCCGCCTGCGCCGCAAACAGCGCCGCCTGCGCCAGGGCCAGGCCTGAATCAGCCGGCCGGACGCAGCAGCAGCGTGCCCAGCGGCGGCAGGTCGAGCACCAGCGACTGCGCCTGGCCATGGGCGCCGCACGACTCGCTGGAGACGCGGCCCTGGCTGCCTGCGCCGGAACCGGCGAACGCCTGGGCGTCGCTATTGAGCAGCACGTCCCAGTCGCCGCCTTGCGGTACGCCGATCCGATAGCCCTGGCGCGGCACCGGGGTGAAATTGTGTACCGCCAGCAGCGATGGCTCGCCGGCCGCGTGGCGCAGCCAGGCGTAGACACTGTTCGCCTGGTCGTCGCCGATCAGCCATTCGAAGCCGAGCGCCTCGCCGTCGCGCGCATGCAGTGCGGGGAGTTCGCGGTACAGCCGGTTGAGGGCCGCCACCAGGTCCTGTACGCCCTGATGCTCCGGATAGCGCAGCAGGTACCAGTCCAGTTCGCCGTCGTGGTTCCACTCGCGCCACTGGCCGAACTCGCATCCCATGAACAGCAGCTTCTTGCCCGGGTGCGACCACATGAAGCTCAGGTACAGGCGCAGGTTGGCGAACTTCTGCCAGCGGTCGCCGGGCATCTTGTCCAGTAGCGAGTGCTTGCCATGTACCACCTCGTCGTGGGAGATCGGCAGGATGAAATGCTCGGAGAAGGCGTAGAGCAGGCCGAAGGTCAACTGGTGGTGGTGATAGCGCCGGTGCAGCGGGTCTTCGCCGATGTACGCCAGGCTGTCGTGCATCCAGCCCATGTTCCACTTATGGCTGAAGCCCAGGCCGCCCTCCGCCACCGGACGGCTGACGCCGGGCCAGGCGGTGGATTCCTCGGCGATCACCAGCGCGCCGGGGGTTTCGCTGGCGACCACCTGGTTGAGGTGATGGAGGAAGTCGATGGCCTCCAGGTTCTCCCGGCCGCCATGGCGGTTCGGCAGCCATTCGCCTTCCTTGCGCGAATAGTCGCGATAGAGCATCGAGGCCACCGCATCCACCCGCAGGCCGTCGACGTGGTAGGTGCGCAGCCAGTGCAGCGCCGAGGCCAGCATGAAGCCGTGCACCTCGCTGCGGCCAAGGTTGTAGATGTAGGTATCCCAGTCCTGGTGGAAGCCTTCGAAGGGATGTTCGTACTCGTACAGCGCCGTGCCGTCGAAACGGCCCAGGCCGTGGGCGTCGGTGGGAAAATGCGCCGGCACCCAGTCGAGGATCACGCCGATGCCGGCCTGGTGGCAGGCGTCGACGAACGCGGCGAAGTCCTCCGGCGTGCCGTAGCGCGCGGTGGGGGCGAACAACCCGAGCGGCTGGTAGCCCCAGGAGCCGCCGAAGGGATGTTCCATCACCGGCATCAGCTCGATATGGGTGAAGCCGAGCTGGCGCACGTAGGGAATCAGCTCCTCCGCCAGTTCCGACCAGTGCGGCGGCCGGCCGTCGCGGTGGCGCCAGGAGCCGGCGTGGACTTCGTAGATCGACAGCGGTGCCGCATAGCCCTGGCGCTCCGCGCGCCGGGCCAGCCAGTCCTGGTCGCACCACTCGTGGCGCAACGCCGCGCAGGTCTTCGAAGCGGTTCCGGGCGGCGTCTCGCAGGCCAGCGCCAGGGGGTCGGCCTTCAGCGGCAGGAGGCCGTCGTGGCCCTGCAACTCGTACTTGTACAGTTCGCCCTCGCCGAGGCGCGGGACGAACAGTTCCCAGACGCCGGATGGATAGCGTCGTCGCATCGGGTGACGGCGCCCGTCCCAGCCGTTGAAATCGCCGACCACCGAGACGCGCACGGCGTTCGGCGCCCAGACTGCGAAGCGCACGCCCTCCACGCCTTCGTGACGGGTCAGTTGCGCGCCCAGGCAGGAGGCCAGTTGGCGGTGGTTGCCTTCGGCGAACAGGTAGAGGTCGAGTTCGCCGAGCAACGGCCCGAAGGCATAGGGGTCTTCGCTTTCCTGCACGCCGTCCGGCCAGTGCACGCGCAGGCGGTAGCGCGGTGGCAGGCGCTCCAGGTGGCGCTGGAACAAGCCGCTGCCGGGGTCGCTCTGCTCCAGTTCGGCGAGCGTCGCGCCGTCTTCGTCGAGCAGCTCGACGCGCTGCGCGCCGGGCAGGTAGGCGCGCAGCACGCCGCCTTCGCCGCCGGGGTCGCGCTGCGGGCCGAGGAAGGCGAATGGATCGCCCTGCAGGCCGCGCTGCAGCTTGTCCAGCTCCAGTTGCCAGCGTTCGCGTTCGGACATCGGTTCGCTCATCGGTTCTTGCCCTTCAGGAGGTGTTCGGTGAGTTCGGCCAGACCGGCGAGAGGCACTTCCAGCCAGTCGGGGCGGTAGTCGGCTTCGTAGAGCAGTTCGTAGGCGGCCTTTTCCAGGCAGGCCAGGGCCAGCGCCGCCCCCTCGCCTTCGCGACCGTGCCAGGCGTGCATGAGACCCGCCGCGGCGGCCCGATAGCCGGCCAGGAAGGCATCGCGGGCTTCGCTGCGATAGCGCATGGCGACCTTGCGCCGGGCGCTGTCGGCCTGTTCCGAGCTATCGGTGCTCTGCGCGTTGCGCAGGACCATCGCCGCCGCGTAGTCGAACGAGCGCAGCATGCCGCCGACGTCCTTCATCGGACTGTGGCGCTGGCGGCGCTCTTCCAGGCTGCGCGTCGGCTCGCCCTCGAAGTCGATGAAGCGTGCGTCGCCCTGGACCATCAGCACCTGGCCCAAGTGCAGGTCGCCGTGAACCCTGATCAGCAGCCCGCCGGCTGCCTGCCGGGCCAGCAGCGGCAGGCGTTCGAGCAGCGCCGGCAGGCGTTCCAGCAGGCGCCGCGCCCGTTCCGCCGCCTCGCCCTGCAACGGTCGTGGCGGCTCGCTCAGGCGTTTGCCGGCTTCGCGCAACTGTTCGGCGATACGCAGCGCCCAGGCCTGGACGCTGGCTTCGTCGCTCTCGCGGCTGCCGAAGGCCGGATCGTCCGACTCGCCGGCCAGTACGCTGTGCATCTCGCCGAGCCGGGCGCCGAGGTTGGCGGCGAAGCCGCGCAGTTCGGCGAGGCTGTCGTATTGCCCTTCGAGCGCCTCGCTGGCCGCGGATATCTCGTCGCGCACGGCTCGCTCCAGGTTGTCCAGGGTCCAGTTCCAGGCGTCGCCCTGGTTGTTCAGGTAGCCCTGCAGGATCATCAGCGTGTGCGGCTCGCCATCCGCGCCGACCCGCCGTACCTCGCCGAGCAACGGGGCGATGCCGGGGTAGCCGTGGCGGGTCAGGTAGCCGCCGACCTCGATTTCCGGGTGCAGCCCCGGAAGGATCTTGCGCAGCACCTTGAGGACCATGCGCTCGCCGAAGCGGATCGAGCTGTTGGACTGCTCCACCGAGAACGGCAGGACGTCTTCGTCGGCGATGTCGTCCATTTCCGCCAGTCCCGCCGCCGGGATGAACTGGATCTCGCCGTCGCCGTGGGCGATCACCGCCTCGGCGCGGAGTTGCGCGAGGACCTTGCGGGCGAACAGCGGCAGGCTGGCGGCGTCGGTCAGCAGGCCGACCTTGCGACCGCGCCGCAGGCGCGCCAGGGCCAGCAACTGAGGCAGGCTGTCGCCGCGCTGGTCGGCGTCGAGGAAGCCCAGCGGCAACTGGTAGCGCAGCCCGTCGATCTCCACTTCGCACAGCGCACAGCGCGGCTCCGCCTCGTCCAGCGGAACGATGTAGCAGAGCCGTGGCTGGCCTTTCTCGCCGGCGAACCAGCGGCGCTTCGGCAGGTAGGCCGGCAGCGTCTCGCCTTCCAGGATGTTCCGCGATGCGCCCTGCAGCAGCTCGCCGAGGCGCTGCTTGACCACCAGGGTCGGCAGTTCCGGCAGGCGCTCGTCGGCGGCCACGTGCCAGCTCGGCATCTGCGTCGCGTCGGCCAGGTAGAACCAGTAGAAGCCGTAGGGCGGCAGGGTCAGCAGGTAGGTCAGCTCGCCGATCGGCGGGAACGACATGCCGCCGATCATCTCCACCGGCACCTTGCCGGCATGGCTGGCGAGGTCCAGTTCCACCGCCTGGGCCGCGCGCGACAGGTTGGCCACGCAGAGGATGCTGTCCTGCCGTTCGCCCTCGGCGTATTCGCGCAGGTAGGCGAGGATCCGTCGGTTGCTCGGCGCGAGCATCTTCAGGCTGCCGCGGCCGAAGGCCTTCTGCTGGCTGCGCACGGCGAGCAGGCGGCGCATCCAGTTGAGCAGCGAATGCGGGTCGCGCGCCTGCGCCTCGACGTTGATCGTCTGGTAGCCGTACAGCGGGTCGAGAATCGGCGGCAGCACCAGCTTCGCCGGGTCGGCGCGGGAGAAGCCGCCGTTGCGGTCCACCGACCACTGCATCGGGGTCCGCACGCCGTCGCGGTCGCCGAGGTAGATGTTGTCGCCCATGCCGATCTCGTCGCCGTAGTACAGGGTCGGCGTGCCCGGCATCGACAACAGCAGGCTGTGCAGCAGCTCGATGCGCCGCCGGTCACGCTCCACCAGCGGCGCCAGGCGCCGGCGGATGCCCAGGTTGAGGCGCGCGCGGCGGTCGGCGGCATAGTGGTTCCAGAGATAGTCGCGCTCGTCGTCGGTGACCATCTCCAGGGTCAGCTCGTCGTGGTTGCGCAGGAAGATCGCCCATTGGCAATTGGCCGGGATGTCCGGGGTCTGGCGCAGGATGTCGGTGATCGGATAGCGATCCTCCTGGGCGATGGCCATGTACATGCGCGGCATCAGCGGGAAGTGGAAGGCCATGTGGCATTCGTCGCCCTCGCCGCCATCCTCGCCGCCGAAGTACGGCCGGGTGTCTTCCGGCCACTGGTTGGCCTCGGCCAGCAGCATGCGGTCGGGATAGTGCGCGTCCAGCTCGGCGCGGATGCGCTTGAGCACCTGGTGGGTCTCCGGCAGGTTCTCGCTGCTGGTGCCGTCGCGTTCGATCAGGTAGGGAATCGCGTCCAGGCGCAGGCCGTCGACGCCCATGTCCAGCCAGTAGCGCATCACCCCGAGCACCTCGCGCAGGACCTGCGGGTTGTCGAAGTTCAGGTCCGGCTGGTGGGAATAGAAGCGGTGCCAGTAGTACTGTTGGGCTACCGGGTCCCAGGTCCAGTTGGACTGCTCGGTGTCGATGAAGATGATCCGCGTACCCTGGTATTTCTCGTCGCTGTCCGACCAGACGTAGTAGTCGCGGGCGCGCGATCCCTTCTTCGCGTGGCGGGCGCGGATGAACCAGGGATGCTGGTCGGAGGTGTGGTTGATCACCAGCTCGGTAATCACCCGCAGACCGCGTCGATGGGCCTCGGCGATGAACCGGCGGGCGTCGGCGAGGCTGCCGTAGTCGCTGTGCACGCCACGGTACTGGGCGATGTCGTAGCCGTCGTCGCGGCGTGGCGACGGGTAGAACGGCAGCAGCCAGAGAGTGTTCACGCCGAGGTCGGCGATGTAGTCGAGCTTCTCGATCAGCCCGGCGAAGTCGCCGATGCCATCGTTGTTGGCGTCGTAGAAGGATTTCACGTGGACCTGGTAGATCACCGCGTCCTTGTACCATTGCGGGTCGTTGAGAAAGACCGGTTTCTCGCGTCTGGCCATGGGTTTCTCCTTATGCGTCGACGCGCCGCACGCGCCAGATGCCGAACGGCAGGTGCCAGGGTTCGATGCGCATCCACTGGACCTTGCCGTGCCAGACCCAGCGATGCCCGTTCATCAGGTCCTCGCCCTGGAGGCTGGCGTCGTCGGGCAGGCCGAACTCCCACAGCGGCAGTTCGAAATGCGCCTCCTGGGCTTCGTGCGGGTCCAGGCAGACCGCCACCAGGACGAAGTTGGCGAGGTCCGCGGTGCGCTTGCCGAAATACAGGATGCGGTCGTTCCAGGCGTTGTAGGCCTGGAACCCGAGGTGCGTCTGCAATGCCGGGTTTTCCCGGCGGATGCGGTTGAGCCGGGCGATCTCGGCGACGATGTTGCCCGGCGCCTGGTAGTCGCGCGGACGCAACTGGTATTTCTCCGAGTCGAGGTACTCCTCCTTGCCCGGCAAGGCCGCCGCCTCGCACAGCTCGAAGCCGGAGTACATGCCCCACAGCCCCGACCCCATGGTCGCCAGGGCGGCACGGATGAGGAAGCCGGGGCGGCCGGAGCGTTGCAGGAACCAGGGATTGATGTCCGGGGTGTTGACGAAGAAGTTCGGCCGGTAGCAGTCGCGCCAGGGTGGCTGGTTGAGTTCGGCGAAGTACTCCGCCAGTTCCTGCTTGTCGTTGCGCCAGGTGAAATAGGTGTAGCTCTGGCTGAAGCCGACCTTGCCCAGGCGCGCCATCATCGCCGGGCGGGTGAACGCCTCGGAAAGGAAGATCACCTGCGGATGGCGGCCGCGCACCTCGGCGATCAGCCACTCCCAGAACGGCAGTGGCTTGGTGTGCGGGTTGTCGACGCGAAACAGCGTCACGCCCTGCTCGACCCAGCCCAGCACCACGTCGCGCAAGGCTTCCCACAGGCTCGGCAGGGCCTGTTCGGCGTAGAAGTCGACGTTGACGATGTCCTCGTACTTCTTCGGCGGGTTCTCCGCGTAGCGCAAGCTACCGTCCGGACGCCAGGCGAACCAGCCGGGATGCTCGCGCAGCCAGGGGTGGTCGGGGGAGCACTGGATGGCGAAGTCCAGCGCCAGTTCCATGCCGTGCTCGCGCACCGCAACGAGCAGCCGGCGGAAATCCTCGCGGTCGCCCAGTTCGGGATGGATCGCCTCGTGGCCGCCCTCCTCGCTGCCGATCGCATACGGACTGCCGGGGTCGCCGGCCTCGGCACGCAAGGAATTGTTGCGGCCCTTGCGGTGGGTGCGGCCGATGGGGTGGATCGGCGGGAAATAGAGAACGTCGAAGCCCATCGCGGCGATCTGCGGCAGGCGCCGGATCACGTCGTCGAAGGTACCGTGGCGTGTCGGGTCGCCGCTTTCCGAGCGAGGGAACAGCTCGTACCAACTGGCGAAGCGCGCCAGCGGTCGCTCCACCTCCACCGGGTATTCGCGGCTGCGCACCAGGTGCTCGCGCGGGCCGACCAGACGCAACAGTTCGCCGGTCTGCGCCGCCAGCCACAGCGCCACCCGCTCCTCGACGCTCTGGCAGGCCTGCAGGCGTTCGGCCAGCGGCGCACAGGCGGCGGCGATCTCCGGACCGCCGCGCTCGGCGCAGCGCTGCAGCAGTTCGTCGCCCTCGCGCAGCTCCAGTTCCAGCGGCAGGCGTGCGCCATGCTTGGCACGCAATTCGCGGCGGTAGCCGGCAAAACGGTCGATCCAGGCCTCGATACGGAAGTACAGGCGGCCGCAGGGCGGCGTGCGCAACTGCGCGCTCCAGAAATCGTTGCCTTCGGGCAGCAGCGGCAGGCGCCGCTCCGCGGTTTCCCCGACACGCCGCCAGACCACCTCGGCACCGAGTACCTCATGGCCATCGGCGAAGATTCGCGCGGCCAGGCGCAGGTCGCGGTCGCTCTCGGTCTTCGCGGGATAGGCACCCTCTTCCACCACAGGGCTGACCGACTCGATGGCGATACGGGGCTGCTGGATGGCGATGACCAGCGGATCATCGTCGCTGTTGCGGACAATCGAACTCATCGAGGCGCGCTCCTCCGGGACGTGGGTTCGGCGATGGGTCGCGAGGCTTCCGCCGGCCTCGAATGGCCGGCGGCGCGGACGGTCATTGATTCCGAGCCCGCCGGCGACCGATTGGTTCAGGTTGATTTACCCAGCGGCTCGCCTCAGGCCTTGCGCCGCGAACGCGAGGCACCGGACTTGGCGCGACCCTTCGCGTCGGCCCCGGCCTTTTCGCTGCCCTTGTCCTTGCCGCCGCCGGCGCGGGAACGCAGGCTGCGCTTGAGCAGGTCGGTGAGATCGATGATGTCGGCGCCCTTGCCAGCCACCTCCTCCTCTTCCTCCACCGCGTGCAGCTGGCCCTTGGCGGCCTTTTCCTCGACCAGCTTCATGATCTTGTCGCTGAAGCTGTCCTTGTATTCGTCCGGCTCCCAGTGGGAGGCCATGTCCTCCACCAGGCGCTTGGCCATCTCCAGCTCGCGCTTGTCGAGTTTCGCCTCGGTGACGCTTTCGTCCAGCTCCAGGCCATCCAGGCTGCGCACCTGCGACGGCCAGCGCAGGGTGATCAGCACCAGGGCGTCCTGCAGAGGCCGCAGGAGCGCCAGGTGCTGGCGGGTGTGCAGGACGACGTTGGCCAGGGCGACCTTGCCGGTGCGCTCCAGGGTCTCCCGGAGCAGCGCGTAGACCTTGCCTCCGCGCCGGTCGGGGGCCAGGTAGTACGGGGTATCGAAGTGCTGCAGGGGAATTTCCTGGCTATCGACGAAAGCGAAGATCTCGATGGTCTGGGTCGACTTGGGATGCGCCGCGCGGATTTCTTCCTCGCTCAGCACCACGTAGCGGCCCTTTTCGTACTCCACGCCCTTGACGATGTTCTCGCGCTCGATCTCCTTGCCGGTGACCTTGTTCACCCGCTTGTAGCCGACCGGCTCCATGCTGCGCTGGTCGAGCCAGTCGAAATCAATGCCCTGCGACGAGGTCGCCGCCGACAGGCTCACCGGTATATGCACCAGGCCGAAGCTGATCGCGCCTTTCCAGATCGCACGCGCCATGCCGGTTTCCTCCTCTTGATGGTTACAGCGTGCCGCCGTCCGCGTAACGCACGCGGCCGTCGGCGGCGATGTCGGTGATGCGCTGGAGCAGGTTGTCGGCGGCGGTCTCGGCGTCGCTCAGGCAACTGCAACCCGGGGTCACTACCCACAGCATGCGTACCGCCGCGCCACGCCGCTTGGGCTGATAGAGGATCAGGCCGACCGGCTGGCAGCGCTCCTGCATCGCGTCGGTCCAGGCGGTACAGGCGTCGAAGTCCTTGAACATGACGGAACTCTCCTCAATGGCTATCGGAAGATGGCGGCGAACGGTTCAGGCAGGCCAGGACATGCAGCACCAGTAGCGCCAGGACCGTCCCGAGCACCGCGGTACCCTGGTGACCGAGTCCGACCGCGACGCCTATGGCGGTGCTGGCCCAGAGACCCGCCGCGGTGGTCAGGCCCCTGACCCGGCTTTCCCGACCTGCCTTGAGGATGGTGCCGGCGCAGAGGAAGCCGATGCCGGCGACGGTGCCCTGGATCACCCGGCTCAGCGCGTCCGCCCCGCCACTCTGCAATTGCAGCGGCATGACGAACAGCGCCGCGCCGAGGGTTACCAGCATGTGCGTGCGCAGGCCGGCGGCCTTGCCGCTCTGCTCGCGCTCGTAGCCGAGTACCGCGCCGAGCGCCGCCGCCAGCAGCAGGCGCAACGCGGCGCGGGCGGTCTGCTCGAAGTCGGCGAGATCGGCGAACTCCTCGCCGAGGATCTTCCACAGCGTCTCCCAGGCGCTCATCGGCGTTGTATCCCGCTGTAGCGCAGGGCACCGCAACGCAGGCAGCGCTCGCAGTCGAAGGTTTCCTCACCCAGTCGCAACGCCGGTTGCCGGCACCAGTCGCAACCGCCGATCAGGCAACGCAAGGTCATCCGGGTCCTCCCGCCGAATCGCTCGGCCAGCCGCCCTTTCCAGCTGTGACCGACGAGACGACGGGAAGGTGCGATCGGATTCGCCAGCGGCGCTCCTCAGGCGGGGATCGCCTTGGTCGCCGCCTCGCGCTGCCAGATCCGGTGCTGCATCAATGCCTGGCGCAGGCCGGGGAAGACATCGGTGGCCGTGGCGCCGAGCACCACGCCGGGGTCGCCAGGCAACGAAAGCTGGCTGGCCAGCGCCTGGGCATCGCCAGCGAAGGCCACTGGCTTCAGGTGCTTGTAGGCTTCCAGCAGGTAGTGCAGGCCGCGTCCGTCCGCGCCGATGGCCTGGCTGCTGGCCGCGCCACCAGGCACGAAGACCGCGTCGAAGGCTACCGACGGCAGGCCGTCCCAGGTTCCCTCCGGGATCAGTTCGGCACCGTTTTCGGCCTGCACCGGCGAAGCGCTGGGCGCGATCAGCTTGGCGTCCGCGCCCTCCTGGCGGAGCGCGTCGCACAGGTCGCTGACGTCGCTCTCGGCGACGCCGTCGGCGATCAGGATCGCCACCTTGCGCGAACGGATGTCGCCGGACAGCAGGTTCATCTGGCTCAGCGCCGGCGACGGCTTCGGCTGCGGTGCCGGGTTGGCCGGCGCGGCGAGCTGCACACCGACGTTCGCCGCGACCCTGGCGGCCAGTTGCGGATCGATGTTGAGGAGTATCTGGTTGACTTCGCGCTCACGGATCGATTGCCGCTCGACCTTGGACAGTTCGAAGCTGTAGGCGGCGACGATATGCGCCTGCTCGGCCTCGCTCATGCTGTGCCAGAACAATGCGGCCTGGCTGAAATGATCGGCGAAGGAGTCGGCGCGCTTGCGCAGCTTGCTGCCGCTGACTGGCTCGTGGTAGGTGGAGAAGCCGCCGTTGCGCGCCGCCGGCGGGGTTTCCTTCGGCCAGCCGCCGTCGATCGAGTTCGGTTCATAGGAAGCCCGGCCGCGGTTGATGGTCTGCCGGTGCGGCGCGTCGCGCTGGTTGTTGTGGAACGGACACAGCGGGCGGTTGATCGGGATTTCGTTGAAGTTCGGCCCGCTCAGGCGCAGCAGTTGGGTGTCGGTATAGGAGAACAGCCGACCCTGCAACAGCGGGTCGTTGGTGAAGTCGATTCCGGGGACCACGTGGCCGACGTGGAACGCCACCTGTTCGGTCTCGGCGAAGAAATTGTCGGGGTTGCGGTTGAGTACCATCCGCCCCACCACCCTTACCGGCACCAACTCCTCGGGCACCAGCTTGGTGGGGTCGAGCAGGTCGAAGTCGAAGCTGTCCTGCTGGTTCTCCGGGATCACCTGCAGGCCCAGCTCCCATTCGGGATAGTCGCCCTTCTCGATGTCCTCCCAGAGGGTCCGCCGGTTGAAGTCGGGGTCCTTGCCGGCGAGCTTCTGCGCCTCGTCCCAGACCAGCGAGCAGGTCCCGGACTTCGGTCGCCAGTGGAACTTGACCAGCACGCTCTCGCCGGCCGCGTTGACCAGGCGGAAGGTGTGCACGCCGAAGCCCTGCATGTTGCGGTAGGCGATCGGAATGGCGCGATCGGACATCAGCCACATGACCATGTGCGCCGACTCCGGGGTCAGCGAAACGAAGTCCCAGAAGGTGTCGTGGGCAGACGCTCCGGTGGGAATCTCGTTGTGCGGTTCGGGTTTCACCGCATGGACGAAGTCGGGGAACTTGATCGCATCCTGGATGAAGAACACCGGCATGTTGTTGCCGACCAGGTCGAAGTTGCCTTCGTCGGTATAGAACTTCACGGCGAAGCCGCGTACGTCACGCACCGTATCCGCGGACCCGCGCGGCCCCTGCACGGTGGAGAAACGCACGAAGACCGGGGTACGCTTGCCCGCCTCGGCGAGGAAGCCGGCCTTGGTCAGGTCGCTGAGGTCCTCGTAGGCCTCGAAGTAGCCATGCGCCGCCGAGCCACGAGCGTGGACCACGCGCTCGGGAATGCGCTCGTGGTCGAAGTGGGTGATCTTCTCGCGCATGATGAAGTCTTCGAGCAACGACGGTCCGCGCTCGCCGGCCTTCAGGGTGTTCTGGTTATCGGCGATGCGGGTGCCGGTATTGGTGCTCAGGGCCTCTCCGGTGGCGTCCTCGCGATAGGCCTCCAGCTGTTCCAGCTTGGCGTTGCTGTTGCCACGGTCGACGGTGTCGGTGCCGGCCGCCTGGCTGCGCTGCTCGTTATTCTGCTCGCTCATCGGTTTCCTCTCCTCATCCTGGGCATGAAAATGGGGCGGATGCCTCCCTGCTCCGCCCCATTCACTTCACTGCGCGGTTATCAGTTCCCGCCGTGGCTGCGCTGGCCACCTTTCTTGCCAGCCTCGGAGGCCCGCTGCGGATCGTTCTTGAAGTTGCCGCCGCTGGCCTGGCCGCCCTTCTTGCCGGCCTCCGAAGCACGTTTCGGGTCTTCCGCGAAGTTGCCTTTACCACCTTGATGCTGTGCCATTTCTATTTCCTCCGAATAATCTCTTCAGAACAGATTTCATGGACGCATGCGTTGCGCATGCCCTAACTCTGAGAGGGTGTTTCGCCAGTGGTTCAGATTATTTTCAGCGAATGAAAGCGAAGCGCTTTGCCAGCATGTTTCGAGCGCAATCCATAGGGTTCAAAGATCCTTGCCTTATTCCATTGCCAGCATTGACAGGAATCCCCGAATTGCGTCAGATGAAAGCCCGCACATCTCGGAGGAGCACCATGAAACCCTACGAGCATCCGGCCTACAGCGATCCCGTGGTAAGCAACGAAGAACCCGATCGCGATTGCCATGAATGGAATTTCGAACCGGGAGACAGTGATCAGGAACCCTACCCCAAATATCATGGAGCGAATACCGAAGAATGCCCAGGCGGAGGCACTTAATTATTCTTTTCTATTGCAACCCCTGACATTCCGATAGACCCATTCAATAATTAATCGTCGAACTTTAAAACAAATGGAACTCGCCATGGAAAACAGTGACGAAGTGCGATTCCAGCACTATTTCATTTCTCTCGTCGAACAGGTGGCGAAACCGCTTTTCGTCGACTCCTGCGAAGAGGCGCGCAGCTACGGCCTGGACTGCAACGTGGACCTCGACCTCGACGAGGACGGCCATCCTCGCCTGCGCCTGGAAGTCGGCGAGCCGGGAGGCGAGAAAAGCCACTACAGCCTGCTGGCGATTCCCGGCGAGCGGGTCATCCATCGCCAGTACCTGGCCGGGGCCCAGGAATGGCACAGCCTGCCGGCCGAGCTGGCGTCGATCAACCCGATGGTGCTGGACAGCGAGCTGGCGGTATTCTTCCGCCGCGCCTTCGACCTTCGCCTGGAGGGCCCCGAACGCCGTCACCCGGCCGGCTTCTGGTAAGGCCCTTCATAGCTTCCAGATATCCCGGGCGTATTCGCTGATCGTCCGGTCGGCGCTGAACCAGCCGATCCGCGCCACGTTGAGCAACGCCGAGCGCCACCAGCGATCGGGCTCGCGCCAGACTTCCTCGACCCGGCACTGCGCATGCCAGTAGGCCTCGAAGTCGGCGCAGAGCATGAAGCGGTCGTCGTGCACCAGGCCGTCCACCAGCCCTTCGTAGCGGCTGCGGTCGTCGGCCGAGAACAGCCCGCTGCGGATCGCCTCCAGGGCTTCCTCCAGCCGCGGCGAGGCCGCGATCACCCCGCCCATCTCCAGCTCCCCGGCCTGCCGGCGCTGCTCCACCTGCTGGGCGCTGAGGCCGAAGATGAACATGTGTTCCAGGCCGATCCGCTGGCTCATCTCGACATTGGCGCCGTCCAGGGTGCCGATGGTCAGCGCGCCGTTGAGGGCGAACTTCATGTTGCTGGTCCCGGAGGCCTCGAGCCCGGCGGTGGAAATCTGCTCGGAGAGGTCCGCCGCGGGAATGATCGCCTCGGCCAGGCTGACGTTGTAGTTGGGCAGGAACACCAGCTTGAGCAGGCCGCGCACGGTGGGGTCGTCGTTGATGGTGCGGGCGATGTCGTTGGCCAGCTTGATGATCAGCTTGGCCTGGTGGTAGCTGGCGGCAGCCTTGCCGGCGAAGATCTTCACCCGCGGCACGCGGTCGGCGGTCGGGTCGTTGCGGATCTCCTGGTACAGCGCCACGGTGTGCAGCAGGTTGAGCAACTGCCGCTTGTATTCGTGGATACGCTTGATATGCACATCGAACAGCGCTTCCGGTTCGATCGCCACGCCGAGGCTGTCCAGCACCAGGCGCGCCAGGGCGGTCTTGTTCTGCCGGCGCTGCTCGGCGAAGCGCGCCCGCAGCCTGGCGTCCTCGACGTGCTCCTCGAGGTCCGGCAGGCGCCGTTCCGGGGTGTCCAGCAGGTCGGCGCCGAGGGTCTCCACCAGCAGCTCGGTCAACCCCGGGTTGGCCTGGAACAGCCAGCGGCGGAACGACACGCCGTTGGTCTTGTTGCTGATGCGCTGCGGATAGAGGCGATGCAGGTCATGGAACACGGTTTCGCGCATCAGCTCGGTGTGCAATGCCGATACCCCGTTGATCTGGTGCGAACCGAGGAACGCCAGGTTGCCCATGCGCACCCGTCGGCCGTGGCCCTCCTCGATCAGGCTGACCGAACGCAACAGGTCGAAGTCGTGGATGTCCTGGGCACGCAGCGCGTCTATATGGAAGGCATTGATCAGGTAGATGATCTGCATGTGGCGCGGCAACAGGCGCTCCATCAGCGCCACCGGCCAGGATTCCAGGGCTTCCGGGAGCAGCGTGTGGTTGGTGTAGGACAAGGTCGCCACGCTCAGCGCCCAGGCGTCCGGCCAGGCCAGTTGGTGCACGTCCACCAGTTGCCGCATCAGCTCGGCGACGGCGATCGCCGGGTGGGTGTCGTTGAGCTGGATCGCCACCTGTTCCGGCAGGCTACGCAGGTCGTGATGATGGCGCAGGTGGCGGTCGAGCAGGTCCTGCAGCGAGGCTGAGACGAAGAAGTACTCCTGGCGCAGGCGCAGTTCCTGACCGGCCTCGGTGCTGTCTGCCGGATACAGCACCCGCGAGATGCTCTCCGCCTTGACCACGTCGACCACCGCGCCGATATGGTCGCCGGCGTTGAAACGGTCCAGTTGCAGGTCTTCCTCGGCGCGAGCGCGCCACAGGCGCAGGGTATTGACGCTGGCACGCCGCCAGCCGACGATCGGCGTGTCGTAGGCGATCGCCCGGATCCGCTCGTCCGGCCGCCAGATGGCTCGGCCACTGTGCTCGCTGTCGACCTGCACGCTGCCGCCGAAGTCGATGTAGTAGCTGACCTCGGGTCGTTCGAACTCCCAGGGATTGCCGAAATCCAGCCAGGTCTCGGTCTGCTCCTGCTGCCAGCCGTCGGTCAGCACCTGGCGGAACAGGCCATGCTCGTAGCGGATGCCATAGCCATGCGCGGGAATGTCGAGGCTGGCCATGCTTTCCATGAAGCATGCCGCCAGGCGTCCGAGGCCGCCGTTGCCGAGCGCCGCGTCCGGCTCCAGGGCAACGATCCGCTGCAGGTCGACGCCCAGCTCGGCAAGGGCCTGGCGGGTTTCCTCGAGCAGCCCGAGGTTGCCGAGGTTGTCCAGCAACAGGCGACCGATGAGGAACTCCAGGGACAGGTAGTAGACCCGCTTGCGCGCGGGCGCTTCACCTTGCGGGGTGGCCTCCTCCCAGTGGTCGATGATGTGGTCGCGCACCGCCAGGGCCACCGCTTCGAACCAGTCGTGCGGGCAGGCGGTGGATGGGTCGCGGCCGACGCTGTAGCGCAGTTTGGCGAGGATGCTGGCTTTCAGGGTCTGGACCGCACTTGGGGTCTGGTCTTGGCTGTCGGGCATCGCCGGGCTTCCTTCCGGCCCGCCGCTGCAGGCCGGTGCTTGCGGGGTTTTCTCAGGCGCTCTTGCGTACCGGCACGGCGGCCGCCGCGCTTTCCTGGCGCAGGCGGTCGAGCAGGTCGTGGCCGGCCAGGGTCAGGTGGTGGACCACCCATTGCTCCTGGCCGGTCCAGGAATGCTGGACGCTGCCGCAGAGCAGTTGCGCCTGGTTGAGCAACTGCAAGTGGTAGGCCACCGCCTCGCGGCAATGACCGGGTAGCTCGCGTGCTTCCCAGTGCTGGCCGAAGCCAAGGCTTTCCAGATGCTCCAGCAGATCCCTGATCAACCCCCAGTCGCGTTTCATCGGCATGCTCCTTGTCTGCGTCGCGGCCGGCCGTTCCGGCTACCTAGAAGCGGAGTCGCGGCGGCCGCGATGGTTCATTCTTTTTCGCCGGCGGCCCGCCTGTCCGCACGACGGAACCGCCGGGCGCCGGCGTCAGTCGGGAGGAATGCCGTTGCCAACGGTCGGTGTGCGGACTGGCGCGAGAGCTGGAGCGCAGCTTCACTGAGCAGTGACCTTTCCCGTATCCCGGCAGGAGCGCTCCGATGCAGGCTTTCATGGTTCATTTCTCAGACGCCGGACAACCCGGCCGGACCGTGCTCACCACTTTCGCGCCAACCCTCAGCACCAGCGAGGCGCACGTTCGCCTGCAACTCTGCTATCCCCTGCTGTTCCCGCAGCGTCTGAGCGCGGTACGGGTCTACCCCCTGCTGCCGGCGGCGGCACGCGAGTGAACGCGGCCGCCGGGGCGCCTCAGCCGTTGACTACCGTACCGCCGTTGACGTGCAGCACCTGGCCGCTGACGTAGGACGAGTCGTTACAGGCCAGGTAGACGTAGCTGGCGGCCAGCTCTTCCGGCTGGCCGGGCCGGCCCATCGGCGTATCCGCGCCGAAGTGGGCGACCTTCTCGGCGCTGAAGGTGGACGGGATCAGCGGCGTCCAGATCGGGCCCGGGGCCACGGCGTTGACGCGGATGCCGCGGTTGACCAGGTTCATCGACAGCGACCGGGTGAACGAGGTGATCGCGCCTTTGGTCGAGGAATAGTCGATCAGCTGGGGGTTGCCCTTGTAGGCGGTGATCGAGGTGGTGTTGATGATCGCCCCGCCCTTGCCCATCAGCGGCAGGGCCGCCTTGGTCAACTGGAACATGCCGAAGATGTTGGTGCGGAAGGTCTTCTCCCACTGCTCTTCGCTGATGTCCTCCAGGCGCGCCTGCGGATGCTGCTCGCCGGCGTTGTTGACCAGCACGTCGAGGCGTCCCCATTTCTGCCTTAGCGTGTCCACCACCTGGCGGCAGAAGCCGGCGTCGGCGACGTCGCCGGCGAACGCCAGGCACTGGCGGCCGAGCGACTCGATGATCTCGCGGGTCTTCGCCGCGTCTTCGTTCTCATCCAGGTAGACCAGCACCACATCCGCCTTCTCGCGGGCGAAAGCCACCGCCACCGCGCGGCCGATACCACTGTCGCCGCCGGTGACCAGGGCCACCTTACCCTCCAGCTTGGCCGCCGGACGGTAATCGGCGGAAACGAACTCCGGCTTCGGCTGCATCTCGCTTTCGTGGCCGGGACGTTGGTCCTGGTGCTGCGCAGGCAGGGTCTGTCGCTGTTCGCTCATGGTGGTTTCCTCTCTGTCGGACGCCTCAGGCGCGTTCGCCGCGCAAGGCGCGTTGATGGAATTCGGGCAGGCGCCGCAGCGCCCAGCGGGTGGCTTCCCGGCGCATCCGCGCGGGGTCGCCGTGGAAGCGCTCGCGGCGCGAGAACAGGGCGAGGCCGGCGGGCAACCGGAAGGCCCAGGCGAAGCACACGGTACCGGGCGGGATGCCGTCCTTCGCTCCACTGCCGAGCAACCCCGTGACCGCCAGCGCGGCGCTCGCCGGACTGCGTTGCAGGGCCGCCCTGGCCATGGCCTCGGCGACCTCCACGCTGGTCAGGTTGAAACGCTCCAGCCAGTTCGGGTCGAGCCCCAGCAGGGCAAGCTTGGCCGCCGGCGAATAGACGACGAAGCCGCCTTCCATCACCTTGCCGCTGCCGGCCACCGCCGACAGTTCGGCGCTGATCTGCCCGGCAGTACAGGATTCCGCGGTGATCAGGCTGAGGTCGGCGCTACGCAGGTAGGTCACCAGGCGAGAGGCCTCGTCCGCGAGTTGCAGGTCGGGCATGGCACGCTCCTCAGGGCGAGATCGGGTCGCTGGCGGGAAAGGTCTCCTTCAACGCGTCGTCCAGCTGGCGATCCTCCGCCACCTGGGGCCGGGTGGTGCCGCCACAGGGGCAATCGGCGTCGCGACACGGCTCGCCCTGGGGGTGGCCGCCGGCGCAGGCCGCGCAGCAATAGTGCTGGCCGTCGCGTTCGACGGCATCGGCGCCGGGCTGGCAGGTGCATTTGGGACAGGCACAGGTTTCGCTGTTCATGGGCAATCTCCAGTGGGGTTCACTTGCTGTGTTCCGGCGAGGTCACCGGGCGCAAGCCACGGGGGCCGGTCCAGCCCCAGAGGACCAGGCCGAGCACGGGCAGGAGCAGGATCAGCAGCGACCAGCCGAGCTTGCGACTGGCGGAGCTGTCGCTGCGGAGCACGCTGTTGATGGCCCAGGCATCCACCAGGAGCAACAGGACCAGCAGCGCGAGGATCAGGTAGGCGGTATCCATCGGGGGCCTCCTCGGCATCTCGTTGCACGGTGGAGGCCCTGTGCGCCGGGGGAGTTCCGCCTTTTTCGCGGACGGTCAGCCGCGCCCGAGCTGGCGCCGCATGGCCGCGCTGATGCGCTGGCGGGTGCCGGCGTAGTCGGCCCAGGGATCGTCGCCGGCGAGTTCGTCGAGGCGCTGCGGCAGACTGCGCAGGTTCCATTGGTTGGCGCCCTGCAGCGAGTCGAGTTCCTCGCGGAACACCGGTACCGACACCGGCAACCCTTCGCGGGCGCGCACCGAGTAGGCGGCCACGGTGCTGGCGCCGCGGCTGTTGCGCAGGTAGTCGACGAAGATCTTGCCGACCCGGTTGCGCGGCCCGGAAACCGCCGAGAAACGCTCCGGCATCAGGCGCGCCAAGTGCTGGGAGATGGCCTGGGCGAAATCCTTGACCTCGTCCCAGCCATGCCGGCGCTCCAGCGGCACCAGCAGGTGCATGCCCTTGCCGCCGCTGGTCTTGAGGAAGGCGCGCAGGCCCAGCTCGTCGAGCAACGTCAGGCTCAGCTGGGTCGCTTCGAGCATGCGCTTCCACGGCAGCGCCGGGTCCGGGTCGAGGTCGAGGACGAAACGGTCGGGCCGCTCCAGGTTGGCCAGGCTGGCGTTCCAGGTATGGAATTCGATGCTGCCCATCTGCACCGCGCCGACCAGCGCCTCGGCGCTGCGGATCTGCAACAGCGGCGGATGACCGGGATCGAGCGCCGGGTCGAGCTGGACGATGCCGGGGATCTTCAGGCGCGCCGCGTGCTTCTGGAAGAACAGTTCGCCGCCGATTCCGTCGGGGCCGCGCACCAGCGACACCGGGCGCTCGCGCAGGTCGCGCAGGAGCAGGTCGGCGTAGCGCGCATGGAACTCGGCGAGTTCCAGCTTGCTGGCCTGGATCGACGGGTCGATCAGCCGCTGCGGATGGCTGATGCGCACGCCGGCGGTGGCCGCCCGCGACGCACCGGCGCCGGCCTTGCGCGCGCCGCGCAGCGGCGGCGGGCCGGCGGGACGCTCGCCGGTCACCTCGCGCGCCGGCTTGTCTTCGCGCAAGCCGTGGAACACTGCCTGGCGGATGATCCCGCCACGGGTCATCTGCGCATAGGAAACCTCGCACAGCTGTTGCGGGCGCACCCACTGCACCGACCCGGTCTCGCGCGCCAGCGGCACCTTCGCCAATGGGCTGGAGCGGACCGCGAGGGGTTCCAGGCGCTCACGGACCTTCTTCAGGCTGGCCGCGGTGAAGCCGCTGCCGACCTTGCCGGCATAGCGCAGCCGGCGCTCCTCGTCAGGGCTGTAGAGGCCGAGCAGCAAGGCGCCGATATGCCGGCGAGAGCCCTTCGGCTCGGTATAGCCGACGATCACGAACTCCTGGCGCAACTGGCACTTCAGCTTGATCCAGTCGTTGCTGCGGCGCGAACGGTAGGCGCTGCCCAGACGCTTGCCGATCACGCCTTCGAGACCGAGCTTGCAGGCGCTGGCCAGCAGGTCGCGGGGGTCTTCCGCGAGCGTCGCGGAGAACCGCAGCGGGTCTTCGTCTCGCCCTTCCAGCAGCGCCTCCAGGCGCGCGCGGCGCTCCTCCAGGGCGACATCGCGCAGATCCTCGCCTTCGTGGTACGGCAGGTCGAAGAGGACGTACAGGATGTTCTCGCCGCGACCTTCCTCGAAGGCGTTCTGCAGGGCCTGGAAGTCCGGTCGACCCTCCTCGTCGAGGACGACCAGTTCGCCGTCCAGCCAACTGCGCTGCAGACCGAGCCCGGCCAAGGCCTTCTCCAGGTGCGGCAGGCGTTCGGTCCAGTCATGGCCGTTGCGGGTCAGCAGGCGCACGTGGCCGTCTTCGATGCGGCTCATCAGCCGATAGCCGTCCAGCTTGAGTTCGTAGGCCCACTCCCCTCGCGGAGGCTGCTCGACCAGGCTGGCCAGCTCGGGGGCGATCCATTCGGGCATCGGCGTCTTCCCCCCGCTCTTGCCGCGTCGCGCCGGCCTGGCCGCGGGCGTGGCGGCTTCGCCATGGCGGGGCAGCAGCGTACGCTCGCTGAGCACGCTGTCGGGACGCTCCTTCAGCACGTCGAAGCGATCCAGGCTGCGCGCCTCGCCGTCCTTGGCCTTGACCAGGAACCACTGGGGCTGCTTGCCGCGCAGGTTGGTGCGGATCAGGTGCCAACGCCCGGAGAGTTTCTCGCCATCCAGGGCGAAGCTGAGATGGCCCTTTTCCAGGCCCTCGCGCGGATCGTCCAGAGGCGTCCAGGCGCCTCGGTCCCAGACGATGACATCGCCGGCGCCGTAGTGCCCCTGGGGGATGCTGCCTTCGAAATCGGCATAGTCCAGCGGATGGTCCTCAACCTGCACCGCGAGCCGCTTCACCGCCGGGTCGAGGCACGGCCCCTTGGGCACCGCCCAGCTCTTCAGGGTGCCATCCAGCTCCAGGCGGAAGTCGTAGTGCAGGCGGCTGGCGTCGTGCTTCTGGACGCAATAGCGGAGCAGCCCGGTGCTGTCCTTGCGAGGCTTGCGGCCGCTGGGCTCCGGGGTCTGGCGGAAATCGCGCTTGCGGGCGTACTCGGCGAGCGGCTTGCTGCTGGGCATGGTGGGCTCCTCGGTGGTCAGACGCCGGGGCAGACCGGCGCGCTGTGCAGGACCATGTCGATGGCTTTCCCCAGTTCCTCCAGGGTCACCGGTTTGAGCCGCACCGGATAGGGTGCCGCCGGGTCGATGCCGACGCGAGCGCTGTCGCTGAGCAGGATCACCCGCATCCGCGGGCGCACCGGCAGGCTGGTTTCGATGAGCATGCTGCCGCTCAGAGGACCTTCGAGCTGCTCGCTGAGCAGGAACAGGTCGATCACCGCGTCCGAGGCCAGGTGGTCGAGGGCTTCGTCGCGACTCGCCGCGCTGAGCACCGCGTAGCCTCGATCGAGGAGGAATTCCTCGATCCGCCAGAGCTGGTCGGCGTGTTCTTCGAGGACCAGGACGATCTTGTTTTCTCCGTTCACCATGGTTCTCCCTGTCGGATTGTCAGGAAGGCTTCGCTGCAAGGTTCGCGCCGTCCGCCCCGCTTGCGCCGGAGCAGCGTGACCACGGCGATTGGGCGCGGACTGATCGCAAAGTGCGATCAGCAGAGTGCCCGGAAGGCGCCTGTTCATCATGCAGATTGCCCGACCCGCGCGGACCGCTGGTAAGCCCGCCGGCACCAACCACGTCGACCGGGGTCCAGCCTGAGAGACCGCGAGCGAAGGAGCCAGCCATGCGCCCTGCCCCAGAAGACACCGCAGACGATGCGTTCGACCAGCGCGAGTATCCGATCCCGGAGCGCCTGGAAAGCCAGCGCCGCGCCTGGCGTTTCGAACGGGCGGGCCTGTGGGTCCTGCTCGGGGTGATCCTCCTGGCGCTGACCGGGGTGTTCGCCGGCGGGCCTCTGAGTTCGCGGACGCTGGTCAGCGACAGCGGCAGGCTGACCCTGGCCTACGAGCGTTTCGAACGCAGCGGCGCCGCCAGCCGCCTGCGCATCGATCTGCGCGGCGCGCCGGGCACCGAAGTTGGCGTGCGCCTGGGCGGCGGACTGCTACAGGCGCACAGCATCCAGAGCCTGCAACCGCAACCGCTGCGCAGTCACAGCTGGCGGGGTGGCCTGGAACTGGAGGGAAGGCTCGACGAAGACGGTCGCCTGAGCCTGTTCCTGACGTTGTTGCCGAACCAGCTCGGCGAAGTCGCCAGTCGACTGGAGTTCGCCGGCGAGAGCCTGGCCTTCGACCAGTTCATCTACCCCTGAGTCATCCGTTCCGAGGAGGCGCACGATGGATTCCATACTGCGAGCCGCCGCGCTCTACCTGGTCCTGCTGGTACTCTTCCGCATCGCCGGGCGGCGTTCACTGACCGACATCACCACCTTCGACCTGCTGCTGCTGATGATCATCGGCGAAGCCACCCAGCAGGCGCTGCTGGGCGACGACTTCTCGCTGGTCAACGCGGTACTGGTGATCATCACCCTGATCGTCATCGACGTCGGTCTGTCCCTGCTCAAGCTGCGCCATCCGAAGCTCGACACCCTGATCGAGGGCTCCCCGACGCTCATCGTCGAGTACGGCAGGCCATTGCACGCACGCCTGGCCGAGGCCCGCCTGCGCGAGGAAGACATTCTCCTGGCCGCCCGCGAGACCCAGGGCCTGGAACGCATGGAGCAGATCCGCTTCGCCATCCTCGAGAAGAACGGCAAGATCTCGATCATTCCCGATCGCGGCGACTGACGCTGCGCGCGTGGCGCATCAGCAGCGGCTGGATGCTCAGGCCGTGCACGCAGATGCTCAGGGCGACGAGGCTCAGCACCAGGTCGCTGGCGGTATGCGCGAGCGCCGTAGGCAGCCCCTGGTTCAGCGCGTAGCTGAGGTAGTACAGGCTGCCGATGCCGCGGATGCCGAACCAGCCGAGCAGGCGCCGCTGCGCCGGGTGCATCAGCCGCCGGCCGACCAGCAGCCAGACCATCGCCGGCCGGCACACGCAGAACAGCAGCAGCGCCAGCGGCAGCGCGCGCCAGTCCCAGTGCTGGTAGAGCATGGCGCCGAGCAGGGTCACCAGCAGCACTTCCAGCGAGCGCTCCAGCAGGTTGCCGAAGGAGAGCACGTCGAGCATCACCGCGCCGGCCGCCACCTTCGGGTGTTCGCTGCGGTCGGCGCCGTACTCGATGGCGCCGCTGGCCTGCCCTGCCTCGCGCACGTCGGCGGCGGCCGCCTGCGCCTCGGCCGGTGCCGAGGCGCGCCCCAGCGTCGCCACCTCGGCGTGGCGCAGGCCGATCCCGGCGGCGAAGCTGGCGAGGAAGCCCCAGCCGCCCAGTGCGTCGGCGCCGACATAGGACAGCGCGATCAGCGCCAGGGCGAGGAAGTCGTTGGCCGACACCGAGGTGTCGGTGTGCCGCGCCCGCAGGTGGATGGCCAGGCGGCCGAGACCATGGCCCAGGCAATAGCCCACCAGCAGGCCGAGCGGAATCGCCCAGAGCACGTCGCGCAGCAGCCAGTCCAGGCCGCTGCGGTCGAACTCCCCGGGCAGGCCGCCGCCCTGACCGATCAGCAGCAGGGCGGCGATGACGAAGGGAAAGGCGATGCCGTCGTTGAGTCCCGCCTCGCCGGATACGGCGTAGCGCAGGCGGTCGTCGTCGCCGGCGTGGTTGACCTGGATGTCGCTGGCCAGCACCGGATCGGTGGGTGCGAGGATCGCCGCGACCAGCAAGGCCAGCCCCCAGTCCAGGCCGAACAGGAAATGCGCGCCCAGGGTAAGGCCGAGGATACAGCCGAGCAGGACTGGTCCGGCCAGCAGCCAGGCAGCGGTCCAGGCCGGCGAGCGCAACGGCAGGCGCAGCTTGAGGCCGCCGATGAACAGCGAGATCAGCAACGCCGCCTCGCTGAGGTGTTCGAACCAGCCGCTGATGTCCGCCAGGCCGCTGCGCCAGGCGTGCAGCCCGGCCGGGCCGATGGCCAGGCCGAACAGCAGGTAGATGAACGACGTGCTGACCGGCAGCAGGCGCAGGTAGGCCGAGGCCAGGCCGAGCGTCAGCAGGATGCAGCCCAGTACCAGCAACCACAGGCTGAAACTCATGCCTGGCCAGGCTCCGCCCGCGGGGGCGTTACTTGGATGGGTGCGCCTTGGCCAGCGCGCGGGCCATCTCCAGGTGATGCTTCAGGGCCGGCAGATGGGTCTTGGCGAATGCCTGCAGTTCCGGGTCGGTCAGGTTGTCCGCGGCCTGGGTGAACAGTTCCACGGCTTTTTCGTGAGCCGCCACCTGGTTATTGGCGTAGGCCGGGTCGAAGGAGGCGTCGCGCAGGTCGAGCAGGGTCGCCTTGGCCTTGTCGGTCAGGCTGGCGTCGTCTTCGACCTCCAGTTTCTTGCGCTCGGCCAGGCTGCGCAGTTCGGCGTTGACCTTGCCGTGGTCGTCGATCATCTGCTTGGCGAATACCTTCACATCGGCGGCGGTGCTCTTTTCCAGCGCCATCTTGCCGGCTTCGATTTCCGCTACGCCGGCCGCCGAGGCCTCGCTGACGAAGGTCTGTGGCGCGGTCTTGTTCATGTCCTGGGCGTTGGCGAAAGGCAGGGCCAGGACCAGCAGGAGCCAGGCGGCTCCCTTGAGGGGAAGGCTGATTGCTCTGTTCATGGTCGACTCCGTTGGCGTGACAGGGAAAAAATGCCGGGACTTCGGCACAACGCACCTCGGCATCGTCGCTGCTGTGACGGCGCCGCCGGCCGACCGTTCAGATTTTTCGCCGACCGTGCCAGGCCGGGCGCCCTCCCCGGTCACCCCTGGCGGCTCGCCAGCGCCTCGATCCGCGCCCGGCTCTTCGGCCGGCGTACGGACAGCGGCGGTTCGACCCGCATCGGCGGCGCGATCGCGTTGCCCTGGAGATAGACGTCCCCGGTCGGCAGCCGGGCGAACGCATCGTCCTCCTCGAGACCTTCCAGGACCACGCAGGGCGCCAGTTCGCGGCACAGGGCCAGCAGATGGCGCAGCACTTCGGCGCCCTTCGCCGAGCGACGTGCTTCGCGGGTATACCGGCAATCGATCTTGATCACATCGGGACGGGCATCGAGAACGAAGTCCAGGTTGTTGTGCGCCGCGCCGAAGTCGTCTATCGCGATGCGCACGCCATGTTCGCGCAGGCGTCGGATGAACTCCCGGGTCGCGACTCTCTCGCCCACGGCGGTCTCGGTCAGCTCCAGCGTCAGCCTCCGTGCCACCTGCGGACGGGCGGCCAGCCATCGGCAGACCGCTTCCCACCAGGCATCCATCGCCGCGCTCTGGCGCGACAGGTTGCAGGCCAGGCGCAAGGTAGGCTCGGCGTTCAGCCGGTCGAGGACCGTGCCCAGCACGCAGCGATCGAGCAGGCGTACCAGGCCGAGCCGCTCCAGCGCCAGGATCAGTTCCTGGGTCGGCAACGGCGGCTCGCCGCTGGCGGCCGTGACCCTGAGCAGGGTTTCCCGGTAGAGCGGCTCCCATTCCGGATGCCCGGCATGCCGTACGGCCTGCCAGTCCAGGCGCACCCGACCGCGCGCCAGGGCGGCCTGGAAACGCCGGGCGAGGCGCAGGTCGCCGGCCAGGGAGGCGGCAACGGCCGGTGGGTGCTCGTGCTGGCGAGCCTGTGGGGAACCGTTCACTGTAGAGCTTTCCTTTCCTGGCGGCTGACGCCGTTGTCGTCGATCCAGTCGAACGCCACCTCGCCGCGCGTCCCGCCGTCCACCCGCCGCGGCAGGCCGAGGCGTCGTTGCGAGCGCGGAGCCAGCAGCGTTCCGGGCAGATCCAGGCGCGTCTCCCCTATCTCCAGCGCCAGCCCCGCCAGGGACACGAAGTACGGCGTCGGGTTGTCCACCCGCAGGGTCTCGTCGCGCAGCGCGAAGCCCAGTTCGGCGGCCGCGTCCTCGGCGTGCGGATGCAGGCCGTGCGGGCGGTACAGCACCTTCATCTGGGTTCGCAGGGTGACCGTGAGCCGGGGCCGGCCAGCGGCCTCGGCGGTGGCTTGCGGGGGGATCTCGTAGATGTTCAGCCAGTACAGCGATTCGCGATCCCGTGCCTGGGCCTGGCCGGTAGCCAGCAGGCGCAGGCTGCGCTGGCGTCCCGGCTCCAGGCGGAATACGGGCGGCAGCGGCAGGAACGGAGCCAGCGCGGTATCCGGTTCGCCGTCGAGGGCGCCATCATCGACCCACGCCTGCACCAGCACCGGGTAGGGATTCTGGTTGACCAGCAGCAACGAGGCCTCGCGCTGGCCCTCCACGAACACCAGGCGGGTGCGCTCCGCGGTCACTCCGGCCTCGCTCGTCGGCGCGAGGCAAAGCATGGCCAGCAGCGCGAGCGCGCGCCTACTGGACACGGATAACCACCTGCGCCGTGGCCTCGACTCGCCCCGCCGTGACGCCGGGCTGGCTGCCGAGCGCGAGTTTCTCCAGGCGCGCGCGGAAGGTTTCGCGGTACAGGTCGATGCCGCCGCTACCGCCGTTGGCCTGGGTCGCGCCACCGATGGCGGGGTACCAGCCGGTGGCCTCGGCGTTGCTGCCGCCGGCGGAGTTCTCGTTGGCCAGGAGCGTCATCGGCGTGCCGTCGCGGTAGATGCGGATGCCGACCCCACGGGCAATGCCCGGCTCCCCGTAACGGTCGGAGAGCAGGTAGGACAGTCCGCCACTGGCGTTGACCAGGCCCAGCGCCGGGCTGGCCGCCAGGGCCCCGCTGGACACGCGGATGCCCAGCGCCGTGGCGCCGGCCCCGGTGCCGTTGGTCATGCCGCTCTGGCACTTGAAGGTGAGTTCGAAGGGCGCCTCGCGCACGCCGCCGCTATCGATCTCGGCCAGGGTGATGGACGGGAACTGCACGTGCGGGGTGACCGTCATCACCGCGCAAGTGGGATAGCGTTTCAGGGTCACGTAGCGGTACAGCCCGATGGCACCTGGCCAGTTGCTGTACCAGCCGCCCCAGTTGCCGCCCACGTGCGCCTGGCCGACGGTCGGCGCGGTCAGGCCCGGCCCCTTGATGGCGATGTAGGCCGCCGGCTGGGTGTAGGAATAGGGCTGCGAGAGGATCGTCGGCGAGTAGTAGCGGATCGCCTCCAGCGGCGCGCTGTACAGCTCGGCGCGTACCGCTGCGAGGTTCTTCGCCTTGACCAGCTGGAAGCCGCGCGAGTCGATGTCCAGCCCGGAGAGCTGGCGCTCCTTCCAGATCGGCGTGATGGTTTCCCCCGTCTCGACGTTGGTCAGGCGCAGCAGCACGTTGGGCCAGGCGGTCCGGTAGGCATCCTGCAGGCCGATGTCGTTGCCCACCGTGTCGGCGCCGGTGTAGTAGCCGCTATAGAGATCGTCGCCGTTGGTAGAAAACATCTCGTAGACGGCGTCCCCGGCGCTACAGCGGAAGAACACCCGTTCGGGGTCGTAGCCGCCGGTGGCGCCGTACTGGGTCAGCGGCGCCACCGCGCTGGCGATGAGCGTCGGATAGGGCTGGAAACTCTCGTCGCTGACGTTGACCACGCTGGGCAGGCCGAGCGAGCCATTGCAGGTGTCGCAGGCGCCGGTCCAACTGCCGGCGGTACCTTCGCCTGGGCGGATCTGGGTGTTCGAGGTGGTCGTCTCGCTGCCTACCGAGGTGACCCGGTAGCAAGTCGCCTGACCACTGGCGGGAAGCCCCAGCAACACGCCGAGGGCCAGCGCGGGCAGCAGGGGAAGCGTACGGTTCATCTGGCGTTCTCCAGGTTGGAGTCGGTGGTGGCTGCCCGGCAGGTGCCGCGCAGGCGGATCAGCGCCTGGTCGCGAGACACACCGGCCAGGTCGTAGGGCAACTCGCAACGCTCCTTGCGCGCCGTTCCCCATTGCACCAGCAACCTGCCCCGCTGGTTTTCCGCGCGCGCATAGACCTGGCCGCCCTGCCCGACCATGCCGATGGCCGCCCCGCCGTCGTCGACCACCACGGCGCCGAGCGGCAGCACACTGCCGTCCTCGCGCCGCGCCTGGATCAGCAGCGGATGGCCGGTCAGCGTCCTGAACGTCACGCGCACGCTGGCACCGGCGTAGGGCGCGACCTTGCGCTCGGTTTCCAGCAGTTCGGCGTCGGGATCGATGCCAACGGGATCGAGTGAGATCGGGTTGTAGCGATAGGGCGACAGCGAGGGGGCCAGCGCATAGCCGTTGCCGTCGATGCGCGCGCCCTGCCCGCCGCGTATCGCGGCACCGCTGGCACCCTTGGCCTCGACCAGGGCGAAGGTATCGCCGACGCTGGGGCCAAGGGTTAGCCCGTCGCGGTGGGCGACCAGCGCGCCACGGATGCCGCCACTGTATTGCCGGTAGCGATCGCCTTGGGCATAGCCGGCATTCACGGTGGCCAGCGCCGCCTGCTTCTGCAACGTGCCGTTCCAGGTGGTGTCGGCGACCTCGCTGTCGCGGTTGGCGGACAGCGCGTAGCTCCAGGTACGCTCGTCGCCCAGCGTACCGTTCAGCCCGGTTTGCAGGCTGCCGCCACGGCTGTCGCCGGAGCGCCGGGTAGCCATGGCGCTGAGCGTCGGCGCCCGACTGGAAGAACCCAGCGGCATGGAGACGCTGAGGGTCAGGGTGTCGTTGCGCTGGCCGCTGCGCCGGTCGCGCCGGAGCAGCTCGACGCCAGGGTCCTGGTCGCCCTGCTCCTGGTAGTAGGTGGTGGTCTGCCGCGACCAGGCGAGGTTGTAGCTCAACTGCCCCCAGGTATTGGAGTAGCCGAACTGCAATTGGGTGTCGCGGCTCTTGCCGTCGTAGAAATCGCTGGAGGAGCCGGAAAGATAGAGGTTGCCGTAACCGCCGAGGGCCTGGCTCACCAGCAGGTTGAACTGGTTGCGCTGCTTGTAGCTGCCGGAATCCCAGGTGTCCCCGTGGCGCAGTGCGTCGCGCGAGCCGAGCACGTCGCCGAGTTCGCGGTAGCCTTCGGTGGAATAGCGGTAGCCGGCCAGGGTCAGGGTAGTGCCGGTGGGCTGGAAGGTCCGGCTGTAGTCGAGCCCGATGCGCCAGCCCTGCTTGCGCGCGCCATCCTCGACGCGTGCGCTGGAATAGGTGCTGTTCAGGCCGAAGGCGCCGAAGCGGGTGGCGAGGACGCCGCCGCCCAGCATGGCCAGGTAGTCGTCGGCGACACGCAGTCCCAGGTTGGCGGTCAGGGCGTTGCTCATGCCGCGCTGGTAGGTGAAGTCGGCGAACAGGTCGTCGCCGTCGCCGTACTGGCGCGCCTGGCCCAGGGTGAAGCTGTAGCGCGACAGGCCGGGACGCATGGACTCCGGGACCGAGGCGAACGGCACGCTGAAGCTCGATACGCTGCCATCGGCTTCGAACACCTGGACATCCAGATCGCCGGCATAGGCGCTGTCGTAGAGATCGTCGATGACGAACGGACCGGGGGCGACATTCACCTCGCGGATCTTCCTGCCGTTCTGGCTGATCACCACCCGCGCCGCGGTGGCCGCGGTGCCGCGCACCTGCGGCGCATAGCGGCGCAGGGACTCGGGCAGCATGCGGTCGTCGGTGGCCAGGCTCAGGCCGCGGTAGCCGATGCTGCCGAGCAGGTTGCCGGCGGTGTAGCTCTCCCCCGCCGTCAGTTCGCTGCGCCAGGCCGGCAAGGCGCGCTGGGCATAGGTGCGGATGCTGTTCCACTTGCGCCTGGCCTGCCCGTTGTAGCGGGAATAGGTGTAGTTGGACTGGTGGCGCAAACGCCACAGGCCGAGGTTGATGCCGCTGTTCAGGCCGACATAGGCGTAGTCCGATCGTCCCGATTCGCCGCCGCGGTATTCGGAGCGATAGAGGTTGGTGTCGTAGTTGACGAAGCCCATGCTGTCGCCGGCGTCCCACTCCTCGGGGCTGACGTAGCCGCGCGGCTTGAGGTCGAGCAAGGCTTGCGGCACCGAGAGATCCAGGCGCAGGCGGGCGACGTCCAGGCTGAACCGCGAGCCGGGCAGGCGTGCACCGAGAAAGGCGCAGTGGCGCCCGTCGCCGCTCTTGCGCGGATCGTCACCAGGCTTGGCGCCGAGGCGCTGGCGCAGGAAGTCTTCGTCGAGGCAGGGCTCCACCGCGCCGCTGGCGGGGTTGGCGCGGAAACTCACTTCGCTGCGGCTGGCGAAGCGCTCGTTGAGGTAGACATCGACGTGATAGCGACCCGGATCGATCCGACCGTCCTGGTTGAAGCGCGACAGGTCGCCGCCGCCCAGGGAAGAGCCGAGCAACAGGCGATCATCGAATTCGTAGCCGGGCTGGGCATGACCGAAGGCGCTCGCCGCCAGCGCCATGCCGCCCGCCATCAGGGCCGTGCCGGTGCGGCAGCGGCGTTCATGGCGATAGGTCATGACGGATATCCATATGGGCGCCGTAGTCGTTGATCAGCAGCGCGTGCAGGCGCACGCGTCCCGGCGGCAGGGCTTCTCGGGTTTCGGCCTGCCATTCGGCATGGCTGCGCGGCTCCAGCATGCCGCTGCGCAAGCGCCAGCGGCGCTGGCCGACGCTGAGCGTGGCGCTGGCGAACGAGGCGTAGTAGCCGCTCGGGTTGTCCACCCGCACCGCCCAGCCGGCGCTGCGCCGGACCAGTGCGAAACGCAGTTGCCCGGGCAGGTCCTCGGGACGGCCCTGGATGCCCGCCGGGCGGTAGAACAGCTTCAGGCGATTGCGCAGCATCAGCAGCATCTGGTTCCGATCCGCATGGCTGCTGTTGCGTGGCGGGATCTGCAGGACGTTGAGATGGAACAGCGATTCGCGATCGCCCGGCAGGCCCTGCCCGGTGTAGACGATGCGCAGCGTCTGGCCGCTGTCCGGGGCCATGCGGAATACCGCCGGGTTGACCAGGAACGGCGCGTCCGCCTGGTCCGGCGGCGCGTCCGGGGCGTCGATGTCGACCCAGGCCTGGACGACGTTGGGAAACGCATCGCGATTGCTCAGTTGCACGGTCTTCTCCCGTGCCTCGCCGGGATAGATCACCCGGGTCCCGGTCACCACCACGCTTGCCCGCGCCTGGGCGATGCTCGCCAGCAGGACGAGCAGAAGCGCCGATGTCCTGCCGGATCGGTACGAATGTCTGGGCATGCGGCTTACCTGGCCGGGCACGGTCCAGCGACCGGGCCCGGCTTTAGTGCTGGGAAAAGGAAGGGGCGGCGCATGCGCCGCCGGCATTCACTCGTAACGCAACGTGTAGGTCACGGCGCCGAGTACCGGACCGGGCGTCACGGTCGCCGCTTCGGAGACGTACTGCACCGCGTAGTCGTAGCTGGTGCTGGTGGCTCCGTTGGCGAGCACGATATCGCCGGCGGGCACCGCCGCGCCGCCGGCCAGGTCGACCGGGTTGCCGCCGACGCTATCGAGCAATTGCAGCGCCACGCCCGTCGCGCCGCTGGCGGCGGTGTTCACCAGGTTCCCGGCGGCGCTGGGGTTGGTGGCCTGGAACAGGGTGGTGAAATGCTCGTCGGCCGTCGGCGCGACGCAATCGGTGAGTTGCAGGGTGAAGGCGGTTTCGCCGGCGCTGCGGCCCACTGCGCCATCGAGGGCGCTCACCGGTACGCTGTCGAGGATCACCGTGGGGTCGGTGAAGCCGTTGACCGCGACCTGGCAGGTCTGGTCGGTCACTTCGCCGCTGAATGTGATAGTGTTTGCCGCCATCGCGGTTCCCGAAGCGGCAATTGCCGCAAAGGCCAATACCACTGCGCATGGGTTCGAAGTTCTGGTCATGCCTATGTTCCTTGTGTGAGGCAATAATCGTCCACCCGCCTTTTATTTCGGCCGGGAACGCGGTAAAGACTCGAACGAGTTCAAATCGATAATCAGTGGTGCGAACCACCGATATAAGTATCCCGTGCACAGGCGTCGAGGTGAACGCCGAACGGCGGACTTATAAATCCGTTCGAGTGCCCGCCATTCGGGGAATTGCCTCGTTTCGCAGGGTACCGCCGCCTCTTCGCGCTATCCGTCGACATTGCAACGCTTGTATTTCCGACTATGGAACTCTGGCATCCCGGCCTCTCTTGCTTGTCTTCGCCAGTTTGGACTTATAATAAAAACCGTCATCCGTGTAATGCATGGATGGTGCCATGCAGTTAACTTCCAAGTTGGAAGTATGCACTTCCCTGTTATTCAACGAATAATTACCGTCGACTTTTCCCGGGCAATTTCCATGTTCACCCGCAGGCGCTTCTCCTTGCGCAGCAAGCTTTTTCCGCCGCCGCTCAGAAGTCCGGTGCGCAGACGAGTGCCAACGGCGGCGTGCGCACTCTCGTTGCAAGTGGGCGCTGCGCCGATGCTGTTCGGAGAATCCGTCTTGCGACAAGTCAACAACTCGAACCACGGCTTCGCCTAGCATTGAAAAAGTTCCTGCACGACAGTTGTCGGGCCTGTTGGTCGTCGCTCTGCCAAGTGCCTGGACATATTTCCGTTATCCACTGATTCGGAGTCCAACGTCGCCGAACGTGCCGGCTGCCGCGACTCTCGAAAAAATAGCCTGGAGAAACTCCGAAACAAACATTGCACATGGACCGTCGTCGCAACGGTCTCCCTCAATAGTTATTAAAAGAAGAGGTTCGCACCCATGGCAGGCAAGCATTACCAGGATGCCGATGTGCATGCCGCAACCCTATCCCGCCTCCGACTGGTATTCCGGAACTTCGAGCGCGTCTGTGTCGCCTTCTCCGGTGGCAAGGACAGCTCGGTCACCCTGCAATTGGCGCTGGACGTGGCACGCGAGTTGGGACGCAGCCCGGTGGACGTACTGTTCATCGACCTGGAGGGGCAGTACCAGGCCACCATCGATCACGTCAGCGAGATGCTCGGGCGTCCCGACGTACGCCCCTGGTGGGTCTGTCTGCCACTCAACCTGCGCAACGCCTCCAGCCTGGAGGAACCCTACTGGTGCTGCTGGGAGCCCGGCGCCGAGGCCGACTGGGTGCGCCCGCTACCGAAGCAGCGAGGGGTGATCAGCGACCCGGCGTTCTTCCCCTTCTACCGCTACCGCATGGAGTTCGAGGAGTTCGTCGCCGGCTTCAACGCCTGGCTGGCCAGGGAAGAGCCTACCGCGTTCCTGGTCGGCATCCGTTCGGACGAATCGCTCAATCGCTACCTGGCGGTCAAGCGCAGGAGCCGGGCGAAACAATGCGCCTGGACGCCGCCGGGCGGCTCCGCGCCGCTGGCCTGGAGCGCGCGCGACCGGGCCAACCCGCAGGCGGTGAGCTTCTTCCCGATCTACGATTGGCGTTTCGAGGATCTCTGGCGTTGCGTCGCCGACCACGGCTACGCCTATAACCGCCTCTACGACCAGATGTATCGCGCCGGCGTGCCGTTCTCGCAGATGCGCATCTGCCAGCCCTATGGCGACGACCAGCGCAAGGGCCTCGACCTGTTCCACCGGATCGAGCCACGCACCTGGTTCAAGGTAGTCCGGCGCGTCGCCGGCGCCAACTATGGGGCGCGCTATTGTCGCCAGCGCTTCCTCGGCTACCGTGGCGGCCTTGGCCTGCCGCCCTCCTTCGGCACCTGGCGCGAGTACAGCCAGTTCCTCCTGCGCAGCATGCCGCCGCCTCTGCGCGGCATCTACCAGCGGCGCATCGAGCGTTTCATCCTCTGGTGGAAGCAGCACGACTATCCCCTTGCCATCTGGCCGGACGCGGGGATCCCGGCCCTGGAGAATCGTCGCAAGCAGCCGTCCTGGCGGCGTATCGCGCTATCCCTGCTGAAGCAGGACATGGCCCGCTCGCTGTCATTCGGCTTCTCCCAGGCCGATATCGACAGACTGGTCCCCGGTCGGGAGAAGCGCTCGTGATCCGCCCGCAAGACTGCGAGATCCTGCAGTGGCGCTCGTTCGACGACGAGGCCGCCTTCTTCGCCAGCATGGGCCGCTTCTTCGCCAGCGCCCGGGTGCGCCGCGAATGCGGCGGCTACCCGCTGAGCGACGGTCCCTACCACCGCTGGTTCGTGCTCCGCCGCCAGGGGGACACGCGGATACTGGGGTTCGTCAGCCTGGAGCAACATCCCGACGTGGTTCGCCTGCGCGATGCCTACCTGCGTGCGGAAGCGCGCGGTCGCGGGCTGTTCCGCACCCTGCGCGAGCGGGTCCTCGGGCATGTCGACCAACTCGGGCTGGCCTGTACCACCCGCGCGCCCCAGGCCTGCGCGCGCCTTCTCGAACCGCACGGCTTCGCCGTGCATTCCACCCGGGGTAGCTGGGTGACGCTCATGAGGAAAGCCCATGGCACAGACAAAGACACTGACGGAGCGAGCCGAGGCGCTGTTCGGCGAACTGCACGGGTTGCCGCTTGCCGAGCGGATTGAAGCCATCAACCGGATCCGCCGGCTGCTCCACGCGCACAGTCCGTTCGCCGAAGAGCCGGTCGATTGCGTGCAGTGGGTGCGTGCCGAGCGCGTCGCCGGCAACGACTACAACCCCAATACCGTCGCGCCACCGGAGATGCGACTGCTGAGGCTGTCCATCGAGTCCGACGGATTCACCCAGCCCATCGTCGCCTATCCGCAGGCCGACGGGCGCTACGAGGTGGTCGACGGCTTTCACCGCCTGCGCGTGGGCAGCGCCAAGGGCGCGCTGCGCCAGCGTCTGCACGGCTACCTGCCGATCGCCGCGATACGCGCCGGGCGTGAAGGCGACAGCGAGCGCATCGCCGCCACCATCCGCCACAACCGAGCACGCGGCGTGCACGGCGTATTGCCGATGACGGCGATCGTGGTGACCCTGCTCAAGGCCGGCTGGAGCGAGGCCGACGTGGCCCGCGAACTGGGCATGGACAATGACGAGGTGCTGCGTTTCAAGCAGGTTTCCGGATTGCCCGAGCTGTTCCGCGAACACGTGTATTCCCGCTCCTGGGAGTAGCGGGCGGCGCCGTCGGCCGCACCGCTCGCCCAGGCTCAGGCCGCGCCGGTGGTCAGGCTGATGTGCTTGTATTCGACGAAGTCGTCCAGGGCGGCGACCCCGTTCAGCCGGCCGAGGCCGGACTGGCGGTAGCCGCCCTCCTCGAATTCGTCGTAGACCTTGGCCCAGTCGTTGATCCACACGGTGCCGGCGCGAATCTTCCGCGCCACCCGGAAGGCACGCGCGACATCGCGGGTCCAGACCCCGGCCGCCAGCCCGTACTCGCTGCGGTTGGCCAGGGCGACGCCCTCCTCCTCGTGCTCGAATACCTGCAGGGTCAGCACCGGTCCGAAGGTTTCCTGTTGCACGATGTCCAGGTCCGGATCATCGACCTCCAGCAGGGTCGGACGGTAGAAGGCGCCGGCCGCCAGCTCGCCCTCGGTTACCGGGCCGCCGCGGACCACCACCCGCGCGCCGGCGGCGATGGCCTGGCGTACGGCTCGCTCGACGCGCTCGACGTTGGCCTTGTCGATCAGCGGCCCCATGTCGCTGCGCGGGTCCGCCGCCGGCCCCACGCGCAGGTTTTCCAGGCGCTGCGCCAGGCGTTCGCGTAACCGTTCGGCAACGCCGCGCTGCACCAGCAGGCGCGAACCGGTCATGCAGAACTGCCCGGCGAACACCGTCAGCGACTTCTCCAGCACGGGCAAGGCGGCGTCCAGGTCGGCGTCGTCGAACACCAGGTGCGGTGTCTTGCCGCCCAGTTCCAGGCCGAAGCGCTTCAGGTGCCGCGCGCCGGCGGCGGAAATCGCTCGGCCGGTGGCGCTCGAGCCGGTGAAGCTGATCACCGGCACCTCGGCCGCGTCGATCAATCGCCGGGCGCCTTCGGAACCCGATTCGCTGAAGATGTTCACCGCCCCGGCAGGCAGCGACGGCGCTTCGGCGATGATCCGCGCGACCATGGCGTTGGTCTGCGCGGTCTGCCCCGGCATCTTCACCACCGTGGTGGTACCGGCGGCCAGCGCCGGCGCCAGGGAGCGGATCATCAGCACCACCGGTGAATTCCACGGCACGATGATGCCGGCGACGCCCATCGGCTCGCGCAGCACCAGCGACACCACGTCGGGGCGCGGCGTGCCGCTGGCGCCCCGTTCGCTGCGCGCCAGGCCGGCGTAGTAGCGCAGCTTGCCCGGCACCATGCCGACCTCGAAGGCAGCCTCGGGCTTGATCTTGCCGTTCTCCAGGGCAAGCAGGTCGATGAGCGCATCGGCATGCCGCTCGAAGGCCGCGGCGATTTCCTCCAGGGCTGTCGCGCGCAGCGCGTGGTCGTCCTTCCAGGGACCATCTTCGAAGGCGCGCACAGCGGCGGCGATCGCCGCGTCGGCCTCGGCCCGCCCGCCGTCGGCGTAGGTGCCGATCGGCTGGCCGCTGGCGGGGTCGAAGGATTGTCCCCGCTGCGCGGAATCGAGCCATGCGCCGTCGATCCAGTGTCTGGCGTGTCCGTTCATCTGCAAGTTCTCCTGGGTCGGTCAGGCGATGCGCTGCGCGAGGTGCTCGGCAACGGCGATGGTGGTGATGTTGGTGGCCACCGAAATGGCATCGGGGAAGATCGAGGCGTCGATCACCCGCAATCCTTGCAGGCCATGCACCCTGCCCTCCAGGTCGACCACCGCCCAGCGCTCGCCGGCGCGGCCCATCGGCGCGCTGGAGGTCGGGTGGTGGTAGGTATCGAGGGTGGCGCGGATCGCCGCTTCGATCTGCGCATCGCTGCGTGCCTCGGGCCCCGGCCCGAGTTCGGCGTGGATCAGCCCGGCGAGCGGTTCGCTGCGGCCTATCCGGCGCGCCAGCTTGACCCCTTCCAGCAACCGCGCGCGGTCTTCGGCCTCGGCGAGGAAGTTCAGGTCGATCAGCGGCGCGACGGCCGGGTCGCGGCTGGCCAGGCGCACACTGCCCAGCGATTGCGGCCGGGTCAGGGCCACGGCGAGGACGAAGCCGACCCCGGTCGGGCTCATCTCGGCGGGGAACAGGTGGGTGGCGGTGATGTGCAGGTCCAGCTCGCCGTTCTGCGCCCGCGAGCTATGGGTCCAGAGCTTGGCGCCGATCACCGGCGACTGCGCGCCGATGCGCTCCGGCCGGGCGGCATAGGCGTTGTAGTAGAACGGATGGTCCTTGAGCCGGCGGCCCACCGGCAAGTCGGCAAGCAACGGGATCGACAGCGCCTTCAGCTCGTCGGCCGGGCCGACACCGGAGCGCAGCAGGATCGCCGGGCTGCCGTAGGCGCCGGCGCTGAGGATCACTTCGCCGGCGTGGATTTCCTCGCCGGAGGCCAGGCGCACGCCCACCGCGCGCTTGCCTTCGAAGAGCACCCGGTCGACCAGCGCGTCGCCGCGGATCGACAGGTTGGCGCGAGCGCGCACGGCGTTGTCGAGGTAGGCCATGCCGGTGTTGACGCGCACACCGTTGACGACATTCATCGGGTACGGCCCGACGCCGTTGGCGTCGGCGCCGTCGAAATCGGCGATGGCCTTGAAACCGTTGGCCAGGGTGGCGTCGACGAAGGCCCTCTGCATCGGCGAGAGATCGGCGCGGCTCAGTTGCCGCACCGGCAGCGGTCCGTCCCCGCCGTGCAGGGCCGGGTCGCCGCCCTGGCGGGTCTCCAGGCGGCGGAACGCCGGCAGCAGGTCGTCGTAGGACCAGCCCGGCAGGTTCCAGCGGGCGAAGTCGTCGCGCCGCGCGCGGATCGCCACCGCGCCGTTGATCGCCGAGCTGCCGCCGAGGACCTTGCCGCGGATCGCATGGATCGGGTGCCCGATCGCCCCCGGTTGGGACTGGTAGCCCCAGTCGCTGGAGGGGTCGCCGCCGACGCTGTCGCTGCTGGCGATGATCCTGGGGTAGTCCCAGGCCGGATAGGCCTGGCCGGCTTCCAGCAACAGTACCCGGCGGTCGCCGCGCTCGCTCAGGCGCCGGGCGAGGACCGCGCCGGCGGAGCCGCCGCCGACGATCAGCACATCGATCCTGCCGCCATCGAAGGCCTTGCGGGGCGTTTCCGCCGTGGCGCTGGCCACGCCGGGCGCGCCGCCGAGCAGCGAGCCCAGGGCGAGCGCGGCGGAGCCGGCGACGGTCTGCGCCAGCAAGGTGCGGCGCGCCGGGTTTTCGGGTTGGTGCATGGGGTTCTCCCGTATCCAGATCGATTGACGGGAGCAACGCTATGCCCGGCGCGCCCTCGGCGACAGACAGCGGAAGGCGAACCGCTGGTTCGGTTTTTCCGAACTCAGCCCGGCGGCAACAGGCCACGCTCGATGAGCGCGCGGTCCCAGGGTGCCGGATCGCCGATTTCCTCTTCGAGGAACTGGCCGAGGACGAGGATCTTCCGGGGCGTCCGTTGGGTCTTGCGGTAGACCACGGAAACCTGCCCGCCGTCCGGCGAGTAGCCAGGCAGGACCGGCAGCAGCTCGCCGGCCAGCAAGGCATCGGCGGCCAGGAAGCTCGGCAGGATCGCCAGGCCGAGCCCGGCGCGCGCACCTTCGAGCAACTGGTGCCCGGAGTCGGTGCGCATCCTCACCCGGATGCGGAACGAGGCCGGTTCACCGTCCACCGGCAGACAGAGCATGCCGCCGGGCTCGCGGTTGTAGTAGACCAGCCCGTCGTGCGCCTGTAATTCCTCGGGATGCTGCGGCACGCCATGCCGCGCCAGGTAGTCGGGACTGGCGCAGAGCAGGTGGCGGTTGGCGGTGATCGGCCGCGCCACCAGGCAGGAGTCGTCCAGCCGGCCCATGCGCAGGGCCATGTCGAAGCGCGGTTCCTGGAGGTTGACGAAACGATCGTCGGCCTGCACGTCCACCCGCAATTGCGGATGGCGCTCGGCGAAGCGCGCCAGCAGCGGCGCCAGGTAGCGCGGAGTGAAGGCCAGCGGCGCGGAGAGGCGCAACTGGCCGCGCAGGTCGTCATCGGCGTCGAGCACCGAGGCTTCCGCCTGCTCCAGCTCCTGTAGCAGGCGGCAGGCATGTTCGTAGTAGGTGCGACCGGGGTCGGTGAGGCTCAGCGGCCGGGTGCGGTTCAGCAGCACCCGGCCCAGGCGCCTCTCCAGTTGCTGGATACGCTGGCTGACTTGCGACTTGGTGGTGCCCAGGCGGCGGGCGGCCTCGGAGAAGCTATGGGCGTCGACCACGCTGACGAAGGTGGTCATTTCGGCAAACTTGTTCATCGGTGTCCTTCTGCGATCCGCCCCCGCGGACCCCGATCATACGCTTTCCGCCGCCGCTATCCGCGCCTCGGCGACCCGACGCAGGCGGTGCATGGACTCCTCCGACTCGCGTTCGATGCGACGGCGCAGCAGGAACAGGTTGGCCAGGCGCATCGACCAGCCGTCGAAGCGGTATTCCAGGGTGCGCACGAAGCGGGTGCCGGCCGCGCTCGGCTGGCATTCGTAGCTCAGGCGCAGGTGCAGACCCCGGTCGCCACGGGCGTTGGCGCGCCACAGGTGTCCCGGCTGGTACTCGACCACCGTCCAGGACAAGTGCCCGGCGCGGCCGCCGGCGTGAATGTCCTCCTCGAAGCGCGCGCCGGCCGGCAGCGGGCCAGCGGCGCCGTCGACCCGCAACGACGAGGGATGCCATTCCGGCCAGAGCCCAGGGCTGGCGGCGTAGGCGAGGGTCGCCTCGGGCCCGCGGGCGATCTCGATTCGGTGCTGCATGCGGGTCATGGCGTGCTCCTCGGCGGTTTCCGCTTCCCAGTGGAGGGTACCGTAGCACCAGTCCATCAACGGGAAGACCAGGTTGAAGTTGTGCGTCTGCATCAGCTCGCGACGGTGATGCAGTTCGTGCAGGCGGCGCATGTGGCGGATCCACGGCAGACGGCTGAGCGGATGCTCCGGCGGCAGGTGTTCGCAGGCGTGGAAGATCTCGTAGCTGAGGTAGCCCAGCAGCAGGGTCGCGGCGAACAGCGCGGCGAGGTTGTCGTTCAGCAGGCCGAGCAGGCTCCAGGCGAGCAGCGCGCCGAGGCTGAAGACCACCACCAGCCAGGCCGGGAACAGGATCACCCGCCAGTCGCGGGCCTGTTCGTAGCGCATCTGGCCGGCGACGAAGAAGCTGTGGTGGTCGCCGGTATGGCGCTTGTAGAACATCCGCCCCAGCGGGTGCTTGTGGTGGCCGAGGGACTTGTGGATGCGGTACTCGCCCCAGTTGAAGAACACCAGCGCGGCCGGCACCGTCAGCCATTCCAGCAGGCTCGGCTGCTCGAGTCGGGAGAGGAAGAAGACGATCCAGGCGCCGCCGTAGGCGAGAACGAAGCCGGCGTGCAGCCAGGGGTTGTAGCCGGGCCGGATGGCCGCGCGGTACTGCTGGCGAAAGGGTTGGGGATCGAAGGACATGGTCGGCATCTCGCGTGTGATTGTTATTGGCTGGGCCGCGAACCGGGCCGATCCGCCGGGGCGGAAGGGCTTGCATTCGAGTGTAGCGATGCCAGTCTTATCAGGGTAATGGATAAATAGAATGAGGATTATTCATGAAGCTGAACTTGCAGCAGCTCGACCTCAACCTGCTTCTGGTCTTCGATGCCCTGATGCGCGAACGCAACCTGTCGCGCGCGGCGATCCGCCTGCATCGCAGCCAGCCGGCGGTGAGCAACGCCCTCGCCCGCCTGCGCGAACAGCTCGACCAGCCGCTGTTCCGGCGCACCGCCAAGGGCCTGGAACCCACCGCCGCCGCCCTCGCCCTGTACGTGCCGGTGCGCCAGGCCCTGCATCTGCTGCAGGCCGGCCTTGGCTCCCAGGAAACCTTCGATCCGCACACTGCGCGGACCTTTCGCCTGACGATGAACGACTATGCCCAGTTGCGCCTGCTGCCGGGCCTGGTGACCCGCTTGAAGACCCTGGCCCCGCGGGTGACGCTGGAGGTACGTCCCGACGAAGGCGCCTCGATCCCGGCGCAACTGGCCAGCGGCGAACTCGACCTGGCGATCGACTACCTGTACTTCGACGAGCCCGAGCTGGCCTACCGGCCGGTCGGCGAGGAACGCCTGGTGGTGATCGGCCGGCAGGGCCATCCGGCCTTCCGCGGCGGCCTCGACCGCGCGGCCTACGAGGCCGCGCAGCACGTCTCGATCCTGCCGCGGGTCGGGCGCGGCAGTCCGCTGGAGATCGTCCTCGGCTCGGCCAGGGTACAGCGCCAGGTGCAATTGCTGGTGCCTCACTACCTGACCATCCCGGCCATCGTCGCCAGCACCGAGCTGCTCGGCACCGTGCCACGCCGCCTGGCCGAGCGCTTCGCCGGCAGCCATGGTTTGCAACTGGCGGACGTCCCCTTCGAGATGGCCCCGGTGCAGGTCAACCTGATCTGGCATCGCCAGCAGGAAGCGACGCCCGGCCTGCAATGGCTGCGCGAGCAGATCGTGCAGATCGAACAGGGCTGAGTCATAGGTTGCGCGCGAGGATCAGTCTTCCGTCACTTTCGATCATTGAGCGAGGCCTTTCCCGCAACCTATGGTGAGGCTCCGCCCCGCAACCGGCCCCAGGCCGCCCCGGGGATACAGTCCAGCACCCGCCAGAGGAGCCACCGTATGACCAGCCTGCCGCTCGAAGCCAACGCCGCCGCCACCCTCGCCGAATGGCACGGGCTGATCGCCCGCCGCGACCTCTCCGGGTTGCCGCGCCTGCTGCACCCCGATGCCGTGTTCCGCTCGCCGATGGCGCACAAGCCGTATGCCGGCGCACCGGTGGTCTCGATGATCCTGAATACCGTGCTCACGGTCTTCGAGGATTTCGCCTATCACCGCCAGTTGGCCAGCGCCGACGGCCGCAGCGTGGTGCTGGAATTCAGCGCACGGGTCGGCGAACGCGAACTGAAAGGCATCGACATGATCCGCTTCGACGACGACGGCCGGATCGTCGACTTCGAAGTGATGGTCCGCCCCATGAGCGGCCTCCAGGCCCTCGGCGAGGAGATGGGCCGGCGCCTGGCCTCCTATCTGGCCGCGAGCAAGGCCTGAGGCGATAGCCTTTGGGCCAAGGCCCGACGCTGCCTTTGCCAAGAGCGCAGCGTCGGCCCGCCGCGGCGAACTCCCGACATGGGTGCAACGCCCCCGCCCTCCCGCGTTCAGCGTCGACCCAAGCCACAGCGAAGGGGCTTGGGTAGTTCCGCAGCGAACCGGGCGAGGACATTTCCCAGCAAAAACGCCAGGTCGGTACTTCGCGAACCCGCGTCCATCGCGGCCATGACCCATATCAAGGACATCGGACGGCAATTCCGCCACTGTCCTGGCATCCGTCCGTTCTTTCCCGCCCCGTGCCGCCCCAGGGCCTCCACCCGTGAGGATGCTCCATGAGCAAGATGATGAAAGCCGCCGTATTCATCCAGCCCGGCCGTATCGAGCTGGTCGACAAGCCGATTCCCGACGTGGGGCCGAACGATGCATTGGTGCGCATCACCACCACCACGCTCTGCGGCACCGACGTGCACATCCTCAAGGGCGAGTATCCGGTCGCGCCCGGCCTGACGGTGGGCCACGAGCCGGTCGGGATCATCGAAAAGCTCGGCAGCGCGGTGGTCGGCTACCGCGAAGGCCAACGCGTGATCGCCGGTGCCATCTGCCCCAACTTCAACTCCTATGCCGCCCAGGACGGCGTACCGTCGCAGGACGGCAGCTACCTGGTGGAATCCGGCCGTTGCGCCTGCCATGGCTACAAGGCGACCGCCGGTTGGCGCTTCGGCAACCTGATCGACGGCACCCAGGCCGAGTATGTGCTGGTTCCCGACGCTCAGGCCAACCTTGCCCCCATACCCGATGGTCTCAGCGACGAACAGGTGCTGATGTGTCCGGACATCATGTCCACGGGCTTCAAGGGCGCGGAGAACGCCAACATCCGCATCGGCGATAGCGTGGCGATCTTCGCCCAGGGTCCCATAGGCCTGTGCGCCACCGCCGGCGCCCGGCTGCTGGGCGCCAGCACGATCATCGCCATCGACGGCAACGCCCATCGCCTCGATATCGCCCGTGGAATGGGCGCCGACGTCACGCTGAACTTCAGGGAGTGCGACGTGATCGAGGAAATTCTCAAACTCACCGGCGGGCGCGGCGTGGATGCTTCGATCGAGGCACTCGGTACGCAATCGACCTTCGAGACCGCCCTGAGGGTGCTCAAGCCCGGCGGCACCCTTTCCAGCCTCGGGGTCTATTCGGAAGACCTGACGATTCCGTTGTCGGCCTTCGCCGCCGGCCTCGGCGACCACCGGATCAATACCGCGCTGTGCCCCGGCGGCAAGGAGCGCATGCGCCGACTGCTCAATATCGTGGCTTCGGGCCGGGTCAACCTCGGGCCTTTGGTCAGCCACGAATACCGCCTCGACGACATCGTCGCCGCTTACGACCTGTTCGCCAACCAGCGTGACAACGTACTGAAGGTGGCGATCAAGCCGCACTGAGACCGTCATCCTATACTGCTGGACGGAGGTGGCGAACCCGTCGCGAACGACGAAGCGGGTTCCACCCATGGCGTCGGCGGCGCCCTTGCGCCGTCGCTTCGCGGGGGAATGGAGAGAAACCGTCCATGAACCGAGCCAGGCTCTACCTCTGCTGCGTCACGCTGCTGGCGCCGGTCATCGCCGGCGCGGCGACTGCCGACTACGTCTACGGCATGCCGCTGGACGTGGCCAGGGTGCTGAGCGTCGACGAGGCGCCCAGCGATACCTGCCAGGTGGTGCGCGCCACCCTGGTATACCTGGACTCCCACGGCGAGCGCCAGGTGTTGCACTACCTGAAGCAGGCGCGTGCGTGCAGCAACGAATGAAACCACGATAGGAAAGGACGAACGGTCAGGGTTGTCGTTTCATTTCACGAAATTTTCACCCCTGACATGGATACTGGAACCAGCTGAAGGACCAGCGCCCCATTGCATAGAGCCCACCATCGAGTGGGCTTTTTGCATTCCGGGCCGCGTATCGCCTGGCCTTGGGTTCAATCCCGCTCTTCCCTGCGCAGCAGTTCGCGCTTGCGCTCCACGCCCCAGCGGTAGCCGGAAATGTCGCCGTCGCGACGTACCACCCGGTGGCAGGGAATCGCCACCGCGATCCGGTTCGCCGCGCAGGCCTGGGCCACCGCACGCACCGCTCGCGGCGCGCCGATCCGTTCGGCGATCTGCGCGTAGCTCGCCGTGCTGCCCGGCGGTATTTCCCGCAGTGCCTGCCAGACCCGTTCCTGGAACGCCGTACCGCGTACGTCCAGCGGCAGGTCCAGTCCCAGTTGAGGCGACTCGACGAAGCCCACCACCTGCGCCACCAGCCGTTCGAAGTCGGCGTCGCCGCCGAGTAGCTGGGCGCGCGGGAACTGGTCCTGCAACTCGCGCAGCAATGGCTCCGGCTCCTCGCCGAGGAGGATCGCGCAGATGCCGCGCTGGCTCTGCGCCACCAGGATCGCGCCCAGCGAGCATTGGCCGATGGCGAAACGGATCGCCGCGCCGGCGCCGCCATCGCGGTAATCGCGCGGGCGCATGCCGAGGCGTTGCGACGAGGACTCGTAGAAGCGGCTGTTGGAGTTGAAACCGGAGTCGTAGATCGCCTCGGTCACCGAGGCGGACGCCTGGCCCAGGCGCTCGCGCAGGCGCCGGGCACGATAGGCCGAGGCGTAGGCCTTGGGCGTCAGGCCGGTTTCGGCCTTGAACAGACGATGGAAGTGGAACGGACTCATGCCCAGTCGGGCGGCCAGCGCCTCCAGTGCCGGCGGCGTCTCCGCCGTCTCGATCATCCGGCAGGCCTGCGCCACCCGCTCGGCGCGCTGCTCCGCCGCCAGGCTGCGGTCGCCGGCGGCGCGCCGGCTGGGCCGATAGCCGGCGGCCTCGGCGGCCTCGGCAGTGGCGAAGAACTCGACGTTCTCGCGCCTGGGCCGACGCGCCGAGGAACTCGGGCGGCAATAGACCCCGGTGGTCTTCACCGCATAGACGAACGCCCCGTCCGCCGCCGCGTCGCGCGCCAGCACGGCGGCCCAGCGCTGTTCGTCGGTGTGGTAGGCGTTGCAAGGATCGGGCTGCTGGCTCATGGCGTTTCCCCTGTGGGAGCGGATGATGCCCGCAGACTAATTCGCCGTTCAAGCGCAAGAACTCCGGTTCTTGCGCTTGAATTCGAGCGAGGCCGTGCGTCCGGCTTCGGCAGGCGCGGGAGGCCGCCGGCTTGCCTACCCATCGCCAGGCGCCATAATGGCCCGCTCGAACCGGCGGAAGGACTGGGAACATGGCGTTCAAACGGATAGCACTGGCCTACTGCGTGCAACTGGATCGGGTGATCTCCATCGCCAGTGCCCGCCGCGAATACTTCTCCCAGGCCGAGCCGCGCAAACGCTTCGACTTCCTCTGCTCCAGCGAAGGGTGCCGGGCACAGGGGATCAAGGTATCGGCGAGCAACTACGACAAGCTGCCGCAGGACACCCGCAAGGCCGCGCACTTCAGCAAGTTCCCGCACTCCACCCACCTGCCGAACTGCGAGTGGTTCGTCGAGGACGACGAGGACGCTCTGCGCCCGGGCGAATCCGCCGAGGAGGCCGGCCAGCGGCGCATCCGCGACAAGCTGGACGCCTACGTCGAGGAATTCGATCCGGCCATCGCCGAGGAAGCCGCGCCGCCACCAGCGGACCCGGACGCCGAGGAACAGCCGCCGGCCTCCGCCGCAGTGCGCGCCGACGCTCCCGCCGCGCCTCGGCAGAGAACGCAACGGCGGCGGCGCACCCGCGATTTCGAACAGCTCGTCGACACCTTCCGCCAGGCCCGCACCGAACTGCCGGCGGAAGAATTCAAGCAGTTGGACATCCACATCAGCGGCCTCGGCCGGATAGCGCTGCGCGCCTATTTCCAGCACATCGGCTATGCCACCCCGGGCAGCGCCGGCAAGGTGTTCTACGGCGGCGCCGACCTGCTGCCCAAGCGCTACGGCTCGCCGAACCGACCGCAAGGCTTCCGCTTCAAGTTCCGCGACCGCATCGACGGCAAGCCGGTATTCCTCTACGTCGCCCCGGAAACCTTGCAGGCCTATCCGCATCGGCGCTACCTCGAAGACATCCTCGGCTGCGCCGAAATGGTGCGCTACTTCACCCTCTACGCCCTCGGCCGGCTCGTCGAGGCGCCGAGCGGCAAGAGCTACAGCCTGGAGCCGGACGCCCTGCGCCACCTGGCGATCATCCCCGGTCCGGCGAAGGACGACGCCTCTCAGAGTTCGTCGTAGAGTCGGTCGCTGACCAGCATGTGCCCCGGCGCGTGGCTGATGTACAGCTCCGGCTGGGCTTCGGCGAGTACCGCCTGGGGCGTGACCCCGCAGGCCCAGAACAGCGGGATCTCGTCCGCCGCGAGCGGCACCGGGTCGCCGTAGTCGGGCCGCGCCAGATCGCGGATGCCGATCAGCGCCGGATCGCCCAGGTGCAGCGGTGCGCCATGGGTCATAGGGAAGCGGCTGGTGACCTGGATCGCCCGGATCGCCTCGGCGGCCTTCAACGGCCGCATCGATACCACCGTGGGCCCGGCCAGGCGACCGCTCGGCCGGGTAGCGATGGAGCTGCGGTACATCGCCACGTTGCGCCCCAGCTCGAGGTGGCGCAGGCCGATGCCGGCGTCGAGCAACGCCTGTTCGAAGGAGAACGAGCAGCCGATGGCGAAGGCGACGAAATCCGCCTCCCAGAAGGTGCCGATGTCGCTCACCTCGACGGGCTCCTGGCCGCGTCGATGCACCCTGTAGCGCGGCAGGTCGCTGCGCACGTCGATATCCGCGCCGAGCCTGGCGAAGTGCGGCGAGCCGGGTTCGCTGACGTCGAGCAGCGGGCAGGCCCGGGGGTTCAGGGCACAGAAGCGAAGGAACTCGTCGGCCCAGGATTTCTGCAGGATCACCAGGTTGGCCTGCAGGTGGCGCTGGCCGAGGCCGCTGGTATGGCCGGTGTAGTCGCCGCGGCGGATCAGTTGGCGCAGGACCGGCGGCGGCAGTTGCGCGAGTTCGTGGAAGGTCGGTTCGGGCATGGCGGCTCCGTGCGCTGGCGGACGTCGTTGTTGGCAGGTTTGTAGAAGCGGACGGCGGTCAGCGTCCAACGAGATTTTTCCGCCGGGGGCGATCGGAAAATCCGAATCAGCGCGAACGCAGCCGCCCCACTCCTTTCTTCAGCGGCGCCAGGAGCATGCACTCCGGGCCGACGTTGGCCGCGTAGTCGGCCAGCACCGTCTTGCTCAACTCCACCACTTCGTCCACCAGCTCCAGGCCGGTGCCGCCGCGCCAGGACACCACCACCGGCAGGTTCGGCGGCGGCGGGCCGAGGCGCAGCAGGGTCAGTTCGCCGCGTTCCAGTTCCTGGCTGACCAGCGCCGGCGGCAAGGCGCCGACGCCGAAGCCGTCGCGCAGCAGGCGGGTCATCGCCGCCACCGAGTTCACGCAGTTCAGGCGCGGCGCCGCGACGCCGTTGGCGTGCAGCAGGCCGAGCACGTCCTGGTGCGGCCGCGAGTGCTTGGAGAAGGTCACCACCCGCTCCCGCGCCAGGTCCGCCAGCGAGGCGTAGTCGCGGTGGTAGATCGAGCCGGTGGAAACGATCCAGCGCAGCGGATAGCTGCCCAGTTCGAGGTTCAGCACCGACTCGTGGCGCAGCGAGTCGGTCTGGAAGATCAGGTCCAGGTAGCCCTTCTGCAACTGCTCGGAGAGGTTGCGCGCGGTGTCCGCCATCAGCTCGATCTCCACCGCCGGGAAGGTTTCCGTGACCCTGGCCACCAACGGGCTCAGCCAGGTGTGGATGACCGTGTCCATGGCGCCGATACGAATCCGTCCCTGGGTGCTGGCGCCGGTGTCGAGCGACTGCTTCAGCGCGTGCATGGTGTCCATCATCCGCTCGGCGTAGGCCAGTACCTTGTCGCCTTCCGGGGTCAGGGTCACGCCGCGCGAGTCGCGGACGAACAGTTTCACGCCGAGTTCGTCCTCCAGCACGGCGATCCGGCTGGAAATGGAAGCCTGGGTGCTGAACAGCTTCTCCGCGGTGAGGCGGAAGCTCTTCAGGCGCGCGACCCAGACGAAGGTCTCGAGGAATTTCAGGTTCATGTGGCGGGTACCGACGGGCAAGGGACACAAGGTGGCGGGAGCGAGCAGCTTCCATGCCAGCGCCCACCTTCCGGCGGCACATGATCGACGCATGACGGCCTGCTCCGCCATCGAAATTTCTTATCCCCGGCGGCCGCATAAATTAGTTGGACGCTCGCTGGCCAGCCTCGAAGAATGCGACCACCGGGTGCGACGGCGCCCACCGAATCTTCATAACACCAATAACGACGATCGGTGCCCCCATGGAAAAACACATGACCCTCGACGCCGGCCCGGACGCTTCCCGGGACGGTCATTTCGGCTGGTATCGCGCCCTCGACAAGCAGGAACGCCGGGCCTTCTGGAGCTGCAAGATCGGCTACGGCCTGGACGGCATGGACACCCAGATGCTCAGCTTCGTGATCCCTACCCTGATCGCCCTGTGGGGGATCGGCACCGGCGAAGCCGGCTTCATCCACACCATGACCCTGCTCGCCTCCGCCGCCGGCGGCTGGATCGCCGGGATCCTCTCCGACCGCATCGGCCGGGTGCTGACCCTGCAACTGACGGTGCTCTGGTTCGCCTTCTTCACCTTCCTCTGCGGCCTCGCGCAGAACTACGAGCAGTTGCTGGTCGCACGGACCCTGATGGGCTTCGGCTTCGGTGGCGAATGGACCGCCGGCGCGGTACTCATCGGCGAAGTGATCAAGGCCCGCGACCGCGGCAAGGCGGTCGGCCTGGTGCAGTCCGGCTGGGCCATCGGCTGGGGCCTCACCGCCATCCTCTACTCGCTGATGTTCAGCCTGCTGCCGCCGGAAGAGGCCTGGCGCGCGCTGTTCATGCTCGGCCTGTTGCCGGCGCTGTTCGTCCTGGTGGTACGCCGGCTGGTCAAGGAACCGGCGATCTACCGCGAGGCCAGGCAACGCAACCAGGGCGCCGACAAGGTCAGCTTCTACGAGATCTTCGCCCCCGGGATGCTCAGCATCACCCTGCGCGCCTCGCTGCTGACCACCGGCGCGCTCGGCGGCTACTACGCCATCACCGCCTGGCTGCCGACCTTCCTCAAGACCGAACGCGGGCTGACCGTGCTCGGCACCAGCGGCTACCTGGCGATGGTGATCCTCGGCTCCTACGTCGGCTACGTGGTCAGTGCCTTCCTCACCGACCTGATCGGGCGCAAGAAGAACTTCGTCCTGTTCGCCGTCGGCTCCTTCACCGTGGTCCTGCTCTACACCCAGTTGCCGGTGAGCAACGGCGCCATGCTCTGGCTCGGTTTCCCGCTCGGCTTCTTCGCCTCGGGCATCTTCAGCGGCATGGGCTCGTTCCTCACCGAACTGTTCCCAACCCGCATCCGCGGCTCCGGCCAGGGCTTCTGCTACAACGCCGGGCGCGCCATCGCCGCGCTGTTCCCGATGCTGATCGGCATGCTCGGCCAGAAGCTCTCGCTGGGCCTGGGGATCGGCGCCTTCGCCGCGGTCTCCTACGGCGTGGTGATCCTCGCCGCCCTCAGCCTGCCGGAAACCCGTGGCAAGCAACTGGAACTCTGAGCCGTCGACCGAGGAAATCCCAGCATGCATCCCACTCCCCGCCTGGCTGCCGCGCTGCTCGCCGGCAGCGGGCTGGGCTGGCCGCTGCTCGCCCAGGCCGACCTGGTCGAGGACAGCCACGCCAGCCTCGAACTGCGCAACTTCTACTTCAACCGCGACTTCCGCCAGAGCGGCGCGCGCGACAACGCCGACGAATGGGCGCAGGGCTTCCTCCTGCGCCTGGAGTCCGGCTTCAGCGAAGGCACCGTCGGCTTCGGCGTCGACGCCATCGGCCTGCTCGGCTTCAAGCTCGACTCCGGCGGCGGCAGCGGAGGAACCGGGCTGCTGCCGGCCGACGGCTCCGCCGGCGGCTCCCAGGATGACTACGCCAAGCTCGGCCTGACCGCCAAGGCGCGGGTCTCCAACAGCCTGCTCAAGGTCGGCGCGCTGCACTTCAAGAGCCCGCTGGTCTCGGCCAACGACACCCGCCTGCTGCCGGAACTGTTCCGCGGCGCGCTGCTCGACGTGCAGGAGATCGACGGCCTGACCCTGCGCGGCGCGCACCTGGACCGCAACAAGCTGAACAGCTCCAGCGACTACCAGGTGTTCAGCGCCAACCGCATCGGCGGGCGCAGCGATGCCTTCGACTTCGCCGGCGGCGACTATCGCCTGACCCCGGCGCTGACCGCCAGCCTGCACCAGGGTCGGCTCAGGGACATCTACCGGCAGACCTTCGCCGGCCTGGTACACACCCTCGACCTCGGCGGACAGCGTTCGCTCAAGAGCGACCTGCGCTTCGCCCGGGCCAGCGAGGACGGCGGCTTCCGCGAACTGGACAACCGCGCCTTCGGCGCCCTCTTCAGCCTGCGCCTGGGCGCCCACGCGGTGGCCGCCGGCTACCAGCGGATCAGTGGCGACGATCCCTATCCCTACATCGCCGGCAGCGACCCGTACCTGGTCAACTTCATCCAGATCGGCGACTTCGGCAACGTCGACGAGCGTTCCTGGCAACTGCGCTACGACTACGATTTCGGCGCGCTCGGCCTGCCCGGCCTGAGCTTCATGAGCCGCTACGTCTCCGGCGACAACGTCGCCCGCGGCGCGGCCAACGACGGCAAGGAATGGGAACGCAACACCGACCTCGGCTACGTGGTGCAGAGCGGGCCGCTGAAGAACCTCGGGGTGAAATGGCGCAACGCCACGGTGCGTTCGAATTTCGCCAACGACCTCGACGAAAATCGCCTGATCCTCAGCTACAGCCTGACGCTGTGGTGAGGTCCGGCGAGCAATGACCTGAAGGAACCTGCATGAACAACCTGTTGTTGAACTGCGATATCGGCGAGAGCTTCGGTGCCTGGCGCATGGGCCTGGACGCCGAGGTGATGCCGCTGATCGATTGCGCCAACATCGCCTGCGGCTTCCACGCCGGCGATCCCGGCACCATGCGCCGCACCGTGGCCCTGGCGGTGGAGCATGGCGTGCGCATCGGCGCGCACCCCGGCTACCCCGACCTGGTCGGCTTCGGCCGGCGCTCGCTGGCCTGCTCGGCGCAGGAAGTGGAAGACCTGCTGCTCTACCAGATCGGCGCCCTCGACGGACTCTGCCGCGCCCAGGGCACGCGGGTACGCTACGTCAAGCCGCATGGCGCGCTGTACCAGGACATGATGCGCGACCCGGCGATCCTCGCCGCCGTGCTGCGCGCACTGGCGGCCTACGACCGCACCCTGCCGCTGATGCTGATGAGCACCCGCGACAACACCGCGGCGCGCGCGCTGGGCGAGGCCCACGGCATCGAGCTGTGGTTCGAGGCGTTCGCCGACCGCGCCTACGACGGCGCCGGCTACCTGGTCTCGCGCAGCCAGCCCGGCGCGGTACACCACGACGCCGAGACGGTGCTCGCCCAGGCCCTCCTGCTGGCCCGTGGCGCGGCGCTGCGAGCCAGCGACGGCAGCGCCCTGGCGCTGGAGGCGCAGACCCTCTGCGTACACGGCGACAACCCCGCCTCGCTGGCTGCGGTGCGGCGCATCCGCGACGCCCTGGAGGCGGCATGAGCCAACCGCAACCGCGCATCGAGGTGGCCGCCATCGACAGCTTCGTCCTGCGCCTGTTCGAGCGCATCGACGAAGCCAACATGCCCTGGCTGCTGGCGGCGGAGGAAAACCTGCGGGCGGCGTTCGGCGCCGCCCTGCTCGACCTGGTGCCGTCCTACACCACCCTGCTCCTGCAATACGACCTGCTCCAGCTCGACCCTGGCGAGGCCCGCGCGCGGATCGCCGCGGCGCTGTCCGACTTGCGCCCGAAACGCCAGGACGGCGGCCGTCTGCACATCCTGCCGACCTGGTACGACCCGCGGGTCGGCCCCGACCTGGCCCCCCTGGCGCGGCGCAAGCAGCTCGGCGTCGCCGAGCTGATCCGCCGCCACAGCCAGCGCGAGTACCGGGTCTTCGCCCTCGGTTTCAGCCCCGGCTTCGCCTTCATGGGGCTGGTCGAGGAAGCCCTGGCGGCACCCCGTCTGGCGACTCCCCGGCAACGCATCGCCGCCGGCAGCGTCGGCATCGCCGAGCGCCAGACGGCGGTCTATCCGCAGGCCTCGCCAGGCGGCTGGAACCTGCTCGGGCGCTGCCCGGTGCGCCTGTTCGACCTCACCCTGGACGGCTACAGCCTGCTGCGCGCCGGCGACCGGGTGCGTTTCGAACCCATCGGACACGCCGAATTCGTCCGCCTCGGCGGCGACGACACGCCCCTGGAGGTCCAGGCATGAACGACTCCATCCACGGCGGCCTGCGGGTGTACCAGAGCACCCCGCTAGTCCAGTTGCAGGATCGCGGCCGCTTCGGTTGCCGCCATCTCGGCGTGACCCAGGGCGGCGCCCTCGACTGGCTGTCCATGGGCTGGGCCAACTGGCTGCTGGGCAATCCCCTGGACGCCGCGGTGATCGAGATCGCCCTCGGCGGTTTCGTCGCCGAATGCCGTGCCGACGGCTGGTTGGCCCTGGCCGGCGGCGATCTCGGCGCGACCCTCGATGGCCAGCCGCTACCGGCCTGGGGCGCGTTCGCCGTGCGCGGCGGCCAGCGCCTGGCCTTCGCCCACCCGCGCCAGGGCGCCCGCGCCTACCTGGCGGCGCCCGGCGGCTTCGCCGGCGAGCGCCAGTTGGGCAGCCTGGCCACGGTGGCCCGCGAAGGCCTGGGCGGCCCCCGCGCCGACGGCAAGGCCCTGGCCGCAGGCGACAGCCTCGGCTGGCTGGCCGATGGCGCGCGACCGCGCGCGCTGCCCCTGCCCAGCGAACGGATCATGGACTGCACCGGCGAAGCGCGCCTGGAGCTGATCCTCGGCGCGCAGATCGGCGACTTCCCGGCCATGAGCCTGTTCGATGCGTTCAACGGCGACTGGCAGGTGGATACCCGCGCCGACCGCATGGGCGTACGTCTGCTCGGCCCGCGCCTGGAATGCCGGCAGCAGTCGATGATCTCCGAAGGCATCGCCCTCGGCGCGGTGCAGGTGCCGCCGGACGGTCAGCCGATCGTCCTGCTCAACGACCGCCAGACCATCGGCGGCTACCCCCGTCTCGGCGCCCTCGCCCCGCTGGCGCTGGCGCGCCTGGCGCAATGCCTGCCAGGCCAGCCGGTACGGCTGCTGCCGACGGTGCAGGAGGCGGCGCACCGCGAGCATCGACGCCTGCTGGCGGCCTGGGACGCATAGGCGGTTTTTTTGAACGGCGCCGTATGGCGAGCGTCCACCGCACACTCGTCCCGTCCGGAGGTTCGCCATGCCCAGTCGCCTGTCACTGATCGCCGCCCTGCTGTTGCCCCTGGCCGTCCAGGCCGAACCCGCTGATACCCGCGCCCTGCTCGCCGACAGCCTGGCCGACAGCCAGGCCCAGGTGGAGGCAGCCGAGCAAGCCATGCGCCGATCCGAAAACAAGGCGGTGCAGCTCTATGCCAAGCGCGTACTCACCGAACAGCAGGAGTTCGACCACCAGTTACGCGCCCTGGCCGGGGAAAAGGCCTTGGCGCTGCCCTCGCCGCGCCAGACCGAACGGCAGGCCGCCGCTCCCGGCGGCTTCGACGAGCGCGGTTTCCTCGACGCGCAGATTCGCCAGCAGGACCGTCTGGTTGCACGCTTCGAGGGAATCGCCCGGGACTCCGCCGATCCTGACCTGCGCCGCTTCGCCGACGAATGGCTGGCGCGCTTCTACCACCACCGCGAACTGGCCGACCAGTTGCGTAGCGGCCGCGCCGACTGAGCGCCGCGACCGCCTTGCTCAGTGCCGCGCGAGGATCTGCCGGGCGCTCTGGCGAATCACCCCCCAGCGTTTGGGATCGTCCTGCAGCATGGCGCCAAGCAGGTGCTTGGCCTGCTCGAAACTGATGTGCGGCGGCAGCGGCGGCACGTTCGGGTCGGTGACCACCTCCAGCAGCACCGGGCGGTCGGCGGCGAAGGCCTCGGCCCAGGCGGCGTCGATGTCCTCCGGGCGATCCACGCGGATGCCCTTGAAGCCGAGCATGTCCGCATAACGCGCGTAGGGGAAATCGATCACTTCCTGCGCCGGGCTGAACTCCGGGTCGCCGGCCAGGGCACGCTGCTCCCAGGTCACCTGGTTGAGATCGCCGTTGTTCAGCACCAGCACGATGAAGGTCGGCGAGTCCCAGCGCTGCCAGTACTGCTGCACGGTGACCAGTTCGGCGTTGCCGTTCATCTGCATGGCGCCGTCGCCGACCATCGCCACCACCGGCCGCTGCGGATAGGCGAGCTTGGCGGCGATGGCGTAGGGCACGCCGCTGCCCATGGTCGCCAGCTTGCCCGACAGCGAGCCGAGCATGCCCGGGCGCATGCGGATGTCGCGGGCGTACCAGTTGGTATGCGAGCCGCTGTCGCCGCAGAGAATCGCATCGTCCGGCAGTTGCTCCGACAAGGAACGGAATACCCGCTGCGGGTTGATCGGGTCGGCTGGCTCTTCGGCCTGGCGCCGGGCTTCCTCGCGACTGGCCGTCACCGCCCGCTCGACCCGGCGGCGCCAGGCACCGTGCTTTTTCTGCTCGAGCAGCGGCAGCAGGCGCTCCAGGGTTTCCCCTGCATCGCCGAGCAAGGCCTGGTCGATCGGATAGCGGATACCGATGTTGCGCGGATACAGGTCGATCTGCACCGCCCGCGCCTGGCCGGCCTTGGGTAGGAACTCGCTGTAGGGGAAAGTGCTGCCGACGATCAGCAGGGTGTCGCAATGCGACATCAGCATGCTGCTGGCGCGGGTGCCGAGCAGGCCGATGGAGCCGGTCACGTACGGCAGGTCGTCGGAAACCGCCGCCTTGCCCAGGAGCGCCTTGGCCACTCCGGCGGCCAGGCGCTCGGCGACCGCTTCCAGTTGCCGGTGCGCGCCCAGGGCCCCGGCACCGGCGAGGATCGCCACGCGCCGGCCGCGATTGAGGATCGCCGCGGCGGCTTCCAGGTCGGCGTCGCGCGCGTAGGGTCGCGGCTGGACGAAGCCCACCGCCGACATCACGTGGCCGTGCTCGTGGGGCTGGCGCTTCGGGGCCGCCATCTGTTGCACGTCGTTGGGCACGATCACCGTCGCCACCTGCCGCTCGCCGACCGCCACGCGCAGGGCTCGGTCCAGCACATGGAGCAGTTGTGCCGGGCTGACCACGGTCTCGACATAGGCGGAAACGTCCTTGAACAAGCTCTGCAGATCGACTTCCTGCTGGTAGTCGCTGCCCAACGCGGTAGCCGCCTGCTGGCCGACGATGGCCAGCACCGGCTGATGATCCATGCGCGCGTCGTAGAGCCCGTTCAGCAGGTGGATCGCGCCCGGCCCCGAGGTGGCCAGGCACACCCCGACCTCTCCGGTGAACTTGGCGTGGGCGCCGGCCATGAAGGCCGCCATCTCCTCGTGGCGCACGCGGATATAGTCGAATGCCTCGGCGCGCCGGCCCATGGCGCCCATGATCCCGTTGATGCCATCGCCGGGGTAGCCGAAGACGCGCTTCACCCCCCACTGGCTCAAGCGTTCGAGCAATTGATCGGCAACCGTGCTGGACATTCTCGCCTCCTGGTCGTGTCTGGGGTCGTACCAGTGAGGACTGGCGCCGCGGGCGAGGGTTCAAGGCAATCGAGCGGCGGTGCCGACGGCGAAATCGACTGAACTGTCGGCATCGTCGACCGGCCCAAGGAACAGGGCCCGCATGGGCGCAATCGCCAGGAGGTGCCGCCATGACCCGCGCCATCAACGATCCCGGAAACGAAGACCCCGGCTCCCTGCTGGAAACCGACGCCGACGCCCTGCTCGGCGGTGCCGCCGTCCAGGCGCCGGAAGAGCGCTGCCGGCTCGCGTCCCAGGACTGCATCCGCGCGTGCGAGCGCTACCTGGCGCTCTGCACCGAGTCCAGCAGGGAACAACGCCAGCACGCCGGCGACTGCGCCGACCTCTGCCGCCTCGCCGCCCTGCTCCTGGAGCGCCGCAGCCCATGGGCGCCGGCCGCCTGCGAGCTGGCGGCGCGCTATGCCCTGGCATGCGCCGAGCGTTGCGATGGCGACGAGCCGCTGGAGCGCGAATGTGCGGGTGCCTGCCGGCGCTTCGTCGAGGCCTGTCGGCCGTTGTTGCCGGCCTGAGGCCCTCTGGCATTGCATGGAGCTGCCGGGCGTGGCGAGGGTGACCTGTGGCGTAGAATGGGAAACCGACGGCCATGTCGACGGTAGTCGCTCAACCCAGTACCAGTACCACCCTACGGGTGCGCGCTGATTTCTTCTCCATCTTGGAAACGCGCACCACCCCAACTTCTTCGGTATTCGCCACATGGGTTCCACCGCAAGGCTGCAGGTCGGTGTCTTTAATACTCACCAACCGAACCTGCCCGGCGCCCATCGGAGGTTGGACACTCATGGTGCGCACCAGATCCGGCCTAGCCCGCAGTGCATCGTCGCTCATGGTGTCGATCGAAACCGGATGTGCTGCCTCGACCATTGCCGCCAAGGCGCTATCAATGGCCTCGCGGGACAGCGGTTCACTCGTCACGAAGTCCAAGCGCGCATGCTCATCAGTGATGCTGCACCCATTGACCGGATAGGGCAGGACAGCACAGAGCATGTGCGCTGCGGTATGCAGTCGCATGTGCCGGTAACGACGCACCCAATCGATCTGCGCAAGAACCACCTCGCCAGGCTTCATTGCTCGGAGAACGGTTGCCTGGCCTTCAGCTGGGATATGCAGGATGGCATCCCTGCCAGCACCTGCTTCTGTCCCCTTGCGTGTATCGGCGATCCGGAGCCGCGTGCCATCAGCCAGCGTCAGCCAACCACTGTCTCCAGCCTGGCCACCCCCCTGGGGATAGAAAACGGTCTGGTCGAGCAGCAGGCCATCTTCAACGACATCGGTGATTCTCGCCAAACACTCTTCCCGGTAGGAGTCCTGGAGAAAAAGGGAGGCGGTCTGCGTCATGATGCCTCCATTGGTTGAATTTGGGTCTGCGTGGCTGCCGGCTGTAGTTGCTGAACTATGTGGGGGCCTCGGATGACCTGTAGTTCAGAACGCAGGGTTACGACTGAACCGACAGGGATGTCGTCCTTGATGACACAATGCGGACCGACAAACACATCGTCGCCGATAGCGATGTCACCCAGTACACGCGTGAAGGCCCCGATTTGGACGCGGCTCCCTATGGTGGGGTGACGCTTACCGGCGGGATTAGCCGATATGCCAGTTGCCCCCAATACCACACCTCCGAGGATGTAACAGTCATCACCGATTACCGCTGTCTCGCCAATGACCGTGCCATGCCCATGGTCCAGGATGAATCGACTGCCAATCTTGCATCTTGGGTGGATTTCCGCGCCCGACAGGAGCTTTCCACGAGAGGAGACCAGGAGCGCGGTAGCCTCCAACGCTCTCTCAGGATCGCCTTCAGATGTGCTTCGCAGACACAGCATGTGGGAAAGCCGGTAGTGCAGCACTGCCTTGAACGAGCTGTAGCCAAACGCAATGTCGGATGTCCGTCCCTGTGCGGCTGGATCCTTGCTGGCGAATGCCTGCAGGTCTTCCTCGCACCAACGTCTGGCTTCTTCGAACATCGAATGAGCGACTATCCGCTCCACCAGTTGGGGTGAGCAGCACTCCATCAATGCCGCGCGCATCAGATTACCTACCAGTTTGTCCATCGCATGCGACCTCATTTCGACCATGCAAGCGTTATCGCCGTGCTCTGCTCTACAACTTCATCGAAAAGCGTCCATGTATGACTCGACGCCATCGTAGATCATCGTCAGTACACGAGCGCCTGACGGCATGGCAGATGCCATGTTCAGCACCGCGACCAGGTTGGCTGCGGAGGACAACCCCATGCTCACAGAGTCGTTTTGCAGGACTTCCCGGATCATCGACAAGCAGGCAGATTTCGACACCCCGACCATGCCAGTAACAATGCCGAGGTTGCAGACTTCCGGCACGATACCAATGGAAAGTCCCTGAATCTCATGCGGTGCGTGCCTATTGTCGAGCAAGTCGCACTGCTCTGGCTGCACGCCATAGATGGCCATATCCGGCCAGTGGTTCCTCAGCACCTCTCCAACACCCGTGATATGTCCACCAGTTCCAATGCCAGCGAAGAAGAAGTCCGGGGGTGGCTGGCCTGCAAAGTCCCTCAGGATTTCCAGGGCTGTAGCTTCGCGATGGGCTTGCGGGTTGGCTGGATTGCGCTGCTGGTTGAGCATGACGAACTCCGGATGTTCCAGCAGTATCTGGATTGCCAGCTCGCCATGCGAGTTGTTCCCTTTTCTGCTATCCGACAGCACGACGTGAGCGCCATACAGCTCGAGCAATTGTCTCTTGTCAGGGCTGTAGTTGTCGGGAACCACCAGGGTCACGCGGTACCCCAGGATGTTCCCCGCCATTGCCAGTCCAATCCCCGTATTTCCCCCGCTCGGCTCGAGAATGGTCTGCCCTTTCCCGCGCACCAGGATTCCTTTGCGTTCGGCATCCAGAATCATCCAGAGCGCGATACGCGCCTTATGACTTCCTCCTGGATTGAAGGATTCCAGCTTGGTGAATACGCTCACCCCCAGGCGAGCAGACAATTTGCTCAGCCGTATCACCGGCGTCCCGCCAATTAAATCGAGTAGCGAATCGTAGATCATGCTTTCCCTGCCTATGGTTCAGTACATCGGCATGTGCTGCTCTATCTCTTTCGCCCATCGCTTCATGCCGCCATCGAGCACTTGGACGTTGGAGAACCCTGCCCCCATGAGCTGTATGGCCGCGCGTTCGGCACGAGTGCCGGCGTAGCACACGAGGATGTAGCGCTTACTGAAGTCGAGATTGGCGAAATGGCTGGCGAGTTCGTTCAAGGGAACGTGGACGATCCCCGGCAACTGGCACACTTCGAGCTCGCCCGCGTCGCGTACATCCAGAAGGGCATAGTTTTCGCTGTTGGATTTCATCAACTGCAACAGGCAGCTGGGATCGATATAGCGATCGTCGTCGAGTCGTTGCGACGGTGCCGCGCTTGCCTGGCAGAGCAATCCCTCCCTCCAGTGGCGGGGATTCTCTGCAGCGGTTTTGCCGCAGGCCGGACAATCGTCGCGCCGATTGAACTTCACTTCATTGAAGTGCATGAGCAGCGCGTCGAATCGAAGAAGTCTGCCTGATAGGGACTTGCCCAGGCCGACGAGGGCCTTCACCGCCTCGGTTGCCTGCAGCAGGCCAATCACTCCAGGCAGCACACCAATAACTCCCCCTGCGTTACAGCTTGGAGCCACCTCAGGCGGGGGATTGTTCGGGAAGAGACATTGGTAGCAGGGGCCTCCCTCCAGATTGAAGACGCTGACCTGACCTTCGAACCGATAGATCGCGCCAAAGACGAGTGGTTTTCCGAGCTTGGCGCAAACCGCGTTGACCAAGTAACGTGTGGCGAAGTTGTCGGTGCCATCCAATACCAGGTCATAGCTCTGAATCAGTGACTGCGCATTGTCCGCGTCGATGGCGTAACGGTGGGTTACGACTTCAATGTAGGGGTTCAGGTCCTGCATCCGGCGCTGGGCGGACTCAACCTTCGGCATACCGAGCGTGCTATAGCCATGGACGACCTGGCGCTGGAGATTGCTCGACTCCACCACGTCAAAGTCAACCAGCCCGATGGTGCCCACTCCTGCTGCGGCCAGATAAAGGCAAGCGGGCGAACCCAGGCCGCCCGTTCCGATTATCAGCACCCTGGCCTGCTTCAGGCGCTGCTGGCCTTCCCTGCCAACGCCTGGCAACGTGATGTGGCGAACGTAGCGTTGAACTTCTTCGTCGCTCAACGCTTCAACGCCAGAACCGCCAGATGTCGCGAGCATGACTTCGACTTCATCTCCATCGGAAAGCTCGCCATCCAGATTGACTAGCGAACCTTTGTGGGTCAGCAGGAAGTGTTCTTTCAATTGACCGTTTTCGTAATACAGGTGCCCGAGTAATGAAGGATGCTTCCTGGCAAGGCCTGCCAGCAGCTCGCCAACCGTCAAGCCCGCTCCCTCCAGGCGCCCGCCTTCCAGTTGGGCGGCCCGTACCAGTACTTCCGGAAAAATTACCGTCTTCACTTTTCAGCTCCTTGCCAGATGTCTACTCGTCCTGGCTCGATGGCCCGAACTCTCGTGTGCATTCAAAGCGTCCGTTGCGCCAGGCAAACAGTTTTGCGCCGCGAACGTTGCCGGCGGCCACATCAACAACCAGGTAGTCGACCGGCAGCATTGGCTCCCCGGCATACAATGCCTTGTCGATATCCTCCCGGCTGAAGTAGGCACCGACGTCCGGGTGGGAGTGGTAGATGACGGATACCGGGCTGCACGTCTTGAAGCTGCTGTTGAGGAATACGGTATCCGTCACGGAAAACGTGTACCCGTTGGCGGCCGTGCGTGGGTACCTCCGGGGGTCAGCCATGTGCAGTTCATCCTGGATGTTCGTACCCTCTTTCACTTTTGCATCGGCGAGAACGAATCCGCAGCATTCCCTTGGATAGGTCCTGCAGGCGTGTCTGTAGATCACGCTCAATGCATGCTCGGTCAACACGTTCGTATTCATGTCACCTCCTGCCGAGCAGCTTCTCGATGGGAAGCTTGGTGATGGCAAATCCAGCCAATAGGAGCACGGTGAAGCCAATCAACTCGCGAGAGATGGCAACCCCTTCGTACCAGGCGCCGATGATCACGGCGAACACCGGGAAAATGATGAAGACGAACGACAGCACAACGGGACTCAAACGCTTGAGCAGGAAGAAGTACACGATGAATCCCCCGACTGATGCCACCAGACCGAGATAGATCAGGGCAGCCCAAGATCGGCTTGTGACGGCAGACAGGTTCGGGTGTTCCATCACGAGTCCGGCCATGAACAGCCCCAAGCCGGCGATGCCAATGGGCAGCGTATTGAAGGTGATCACGCCGATGTCAGCACCTTGCCTTTTGGTGATGACGTAGCTGAGTGCGTGCATGATCGCCGCGAGCAGGATGGCAAGTACGCCTAACAACTCCGTGTAGTCCAGATGCAGCCCTTGAGACCTGATGATCATGAACAGGCTGCCGAAGCCAATCGCAATACCAAGGATCTGCGACAGGTAGATGCGCTCGCGCAGGAAGATCGCGGAGAAGATCAGGATGAACACGGGCATGCTGCTGAACAGCAGCGCGGTAAGACCTGAAGCGACGTATTGCTCGCCATAGTTCAGCAGGTAGTAGGGCACGCTGAAGTAGCCGAGCGTCACGAAGACGAAGAAGGCCAGGAGTCGCCGCGGGAAAAAGATCGTCTCGTGGCGCAGCCGCGCAAAGAGCAGGAAAAGCGGAAATGCGATCAGAAAGCGCAATCCGGCGGCAGTTAGCGGCGGCACGCTCTCCACGGCGATCTTGATGCCGAGCCAGGTAGTCCCCCAGCTGATACACACCACTAGAAATAGAACAGCGGTCACCAGGCTGGCCACACGTACCTGCCGCCTGTTGATAGTCAGAGCTTGAATTGACATAAGTTGCACGTCTTTCCCCCATGTTATTCTTTGATTGACGCCCTTTATTGCTTATCAAACCTCTTTATTTGAGGTTAATTCGGAGAAAATATGCCGGTCAAAGCAAATATTGACACCGATTCAATTTTCAGATTCTTCCTACCAGAAGGGCCCGGCCTGAAGTACAAACGGCTGGCCCAGGGCATCGAAGAATCTATTCGCAATGGGGTTCTCCGGCAGGGAGTCAAGCTGCCGCCACATCGCATCCTCGCGGACAAGCTCGGTGTGACCGCGGGCACGGTGAGCCGGGCCTATGGTGAGCTGGAGCGCATGGGGCTGGTTGAGGCTCGGGTCGGCGACGGTACGTTCGTCCGCAACCGCGGTCGAGAACGTGCTCGGGAGGCGGGCTTTCGCAATTTCGTAGACAGCACCGAGATGTGCAACGACATGAGCCGGAATATGCATATTCCGGGCAATGAGACCGAACTGCTTTCCCGCAGCCTTCAGCAATTGAGTGCGGCCCCTGAGCTCCTGCAGGAGTTAATGCTCTACACACCCGACACAGGACTGCTCCGACACCGGCAAGCGGGAGCAACATGGCTGTCTCACGGTGAGTTTCAAGCGGAGCACCAGCAGATTCTGTGCGTCAATGGCAGCCAACACGGTCTGCTCGTCGTGCTTATGGCCATGCTGCGCGCCGGCGACACCCTGGTAACGGAGCAGCTCTCCTATCCTGGGCTGATCAGTGCCGCGCAACTGTTGGGCATCAAGGTGCTCGGCTTGGAAATGGATGAAGAGGGGCTACTGCCCGACGCCCTCGAAGAGGCCTGCCGCACGAACAGGATCACCGCCCTGTACTGCACACCCACCATCCAGAACCCGACCACTGCAGTGATGTCAGGCGCCAGGCGGAAGGAAATCGCGAAGATCTGCCGCGAGCACGGCTTGATCGTCATCGAGGACGAAACCCATGCTGTATTGATGGCCGAACGCCCCACCCCTCTCTGCCATCTGCTGCCTGAGCGGGGCATCCTCATCGGTGGCATGAGCAAGGCGGTCGCTGCAGGATTGCGGGTTGGATACGTTCATGCTCCTGCATCCATGGTAAGTCGCATGGCAGCAGCGCTTCGCAATTCGTGCTGGATGGCGACACCACTGGTTCTCGAGATTGCGAGCCGATGGGTCGAGGACGGTACTGCAAGCGCACTGCTCGAATACCAGAGAGGGGAAATCGCGCGTCGCCAAGCGCTGGTTGTGGACCTGCTGCAGGGCCTGACCTATCGCAGCCATCTATGCTGTCCGCATTTCTGGGTAGAAGTGCCAGCCCCCTGGCGCGCCATCGAAATAGAGCAAGGCATGCGCGGACAGCAGCATCTTGTCACCACCGCAGAGGCCTTTAGTACGGGCCGCGGTACGCTTCCCCAGGCCATTCGAATCAGCGTCAGCAATTCCCCAGGAGGGGGGAATACGTTATCTGACGGCTTCGCAGTCCTGGCAGCGCTCCTACGCGAAGGCCCCCAAGAGATGCTGACGATGCGTGCTTGATACGGGAGGCAACGGTCCCACCCGAGGAGGACTCTTGGGCTCAACGGTAGCGATAAGCACCGGCGCCTGGCTAAGGCATACCTATGGTCCGAGATCTACCATGGATTTCACTCGCCTGGGACGGCGAAACAAGAAGTCGAGGCAGCCACGAAAAGCAGCTAGACCATCCAGCGTGAAACCCACCCAAGCTTTAATCCGTTCTATCCATCCTGCGCAGAGCCTAACCCCGCGACAACCACGCCATCACCGCTCGGTTCACCCACGGCGGAGACAACTGCCCAGCCCAGTACAGCGCCGTGAACAACCCGCCCACCGGCCGGTGTACCCGCCGGCTGTGCGCCTGCCGCCAGGCCGCCTCGGCGATATCCTCGGCGTCCAGTCTCAGCCCCAGGCGACGCAACACCGGCGGCTGGTAGGCCTGCCCGGCGACCATCGGCGTGCGAACGAACGGCGGCATCAGGTCGGCCACACGAATACCGTGGCGGCGCCATTCCAGCTCCAGCGCCTCGGTAAGCCCGCGCACGGCGAACTTCGAGGCCGAGTAGACGGCCATCTCCGGTACGCCATACAGCCCCGATGCCGAGCCCATGTTGAGCACCTGCGCCTGCGGTGTCGCGCGCAGGAACGGAAAGGCCGCGTGACAGCAGTTGAGGACGCCTTGCAGGTTGATCGCCAGCAACCGCGCGTGGTCCTCCAGGGCGACCTCTTCGAAGCGGCCGAAACGCAGGACGCCGGCGCAGTTGAACAGCAGGCGCAGGCGGCCATCGGCACAGAACTGCGCAAGCGCCTCGCCGACCACGTCGGGCTCGCTGACGTCCACGGCGCGGTGCCAGGCGCCCGGCAGTTGCGCGGCCAAGCCGCGCAACGCCTCGGCATCGATGTCCAGCAAACCGACCCGCCAGCCCCGGCGGTGGAACAGACGCGCGCTGGCGGCGCCGATTCCGGAAGCGGCACCAGTGATCAGGATGTTCTGCACCTGTCGCCCTCCGCGCTGCATTCGACGACGAACGCGGCCGCCTCGTCCAACGCCCGGTCGGCGCTGGCCAACACGCCGGCATGAGCCTGGAACACGTGCCAGCAACCGGCGTAGCGCTGCAATCGCACCGCGACGCCCTGCTCACCGGCCCGTTGCGCCAGGCGCAGGCTGTCGTCGCGCAGCAGTTCGTCCTCGCCGACCTGTACCAGCAGCGGCGGCAGCCCCGCCAGGTCGGCATGCAGCGGCGACAAGGCGGCCGAGCCTGGCTCCGCGTCGGCCGGCAGCAGCAGGCGCACCGCGCTTTCCAGCCAGGCCCGCGACAGCAGCGGGTCGCCGGCCGCCGGCGTGTGCAGGCGCTGGCAGCCGAGGTCGGTCCAGGGCGAGAACAGCAGCAACCCGGCCGGCAACGGCAAGCCGCGCGCCTTCAGCTCCAGGGCCAGGGACAGCGCCAGGTGGCCGCCCGCGGAGTCGCCGGCGAGCAGCAGCCGGCGCGGCGAATGGCCGGCCTCCAGCAATGCCAGGTAGACCGCCAGGGCGTCGTCGCGGGCTGCGGGGAACGGATGTTCCGGGGCGCGCCGGTAGTCCACCGCGCAGACCTCGGCGGCGCAACGCCGGGCCAGGTGCGTGGTGATCGCCCGGTGGGTCGCCGGCGAGCCGATCAGGTAGGCGCCGCCGTGCAGGTAGAGCACCCGGCGCCGCGCCTCCACCCCGCGCGGCCGCAACCACTCGCAGGGCACGCCGGCGAGGCTGCGGCGCTCGCGGACGACGCCGCCGGCGCCCAGCGTCGCCAGGCTCAGCCCGCGCAACACGCCGCGTTGCAGCGCCACTGGCATGGGCGGACGGACCAGCCCGCGGAACAACAGGCGCAGGCAACCGCGCAGGAGACCGGCGCGCAGGCGTTGCGGCGGCGACATCAGGGGCGCTTCAGCGGGCCAGGTCATAGTCGGCAAGCTCCGGCCGGCGCGTACGCCAGCGATAGACGAAGGTGTAGCCCGGCCAGTTGTTGGTGTTCTTGCCGGCGGCAGTCTTGTACCAGCTGTCGCAGCCACGCTCCCAGACGGTATGGCGCAACCCCTGTTGCACCTCCAGGTTGAAGCGCCGCTGGACCTCGGGCTTCACGTCGAGGTAGCGCAAGCCCTGCTCCTGGAGCTGGCGCAGGCAGCCGAGCACGTAGGGGAACTGGCTTTCCAGCATGTAGACGATGGAGTTGTGGCCGAGGTTGGTGTTCGGCCCGTAAAGGATGAACAGGTTGGGGAAGCCGCTGACGCTGATGCCCTTGTAGGCTTCCGCGCCATCCGCCCAGGCCTGCCGCAGGTCGCGTCCGTCGAGGCCGAGGATGCGCATCGGGGCGAGGAACTCGGTGGCGGCGAAGCCGGTACCGAAGATGATCGCGTCGACCTCGTGCCGGCGGCCGTCACGGCCGACCACGGCGTCTTCGGTGACTTCGCGAATGCCCGTGTCGACCAGTTCGACATTGCTCCTGGCCAGCGCCGGGTAATAGTCGTTGCTGATCAGGATGCGCTTGCAACCCAGCGGGTAGTCGGGAACCAGCCGCGCGCGCAGTTGCGGATCGGCGATCTGCCGGTGCAGGTGACGATGGAAGCTCAGCCGCATCACCTTCATCAGCGCCGGGAAGGTCGCGAAGGCGAGCATCCGCGATTCGTGGTGCAGGTACTTGAGCCCCCGATCCAGGCGTTGCAGCCACGGCCAGCGCGCCTTCAGGCGGCGTTCCCAGTCGGCGTAGGTACGGTCCGGCTTGGCGATCACGTAAGGCGCGCTGCGCTGGAACAGCGACAGGCGTTGCACCTGCGGGGCGATCCGCGGGACGAACTGGATAGCGCTGGCTCCGGTGCCGATCACCGCGACCCGCTTGCCGGCCAGCTCGACCTCGGCGTCCCAGTTCGCCGAGTGGAACGCCGGACCCTGGAAGCGCTCCAGGCCGGGCAGGCGCGGCAGCAGCGGCCGGCTCAACTGGCCGGTGGCGCAGACCAGGGCCCGTGCGCGCAGCGTCTGGCCATCGGCGCAGCGCACCTGCCATTCGCCGCTGCCGGCGTCGAAACGGGCCTCCTCCACCTCGCAGTGGAAACGGATCTTCTCGCGCAGACGGTACTTGTCCGCGCAATGCCGCAGGTAGTCGAGGATTTCCGCCTGCGGGGCGAACTTGCGCGACCAGTCGGCCTTCGGCTCGAAGGAAAACGAATAGAGATGCGAGGGGACGTCGCAGGCGGCGCCCGGGTAGCGGTTTTCCCGCCAGCAACCGCCGACATCGGCGGCCTTTTCCAGGACCAGATAATCGTCGATGCCTGCCTGTCGCAGGCGGATCGCCAAGCCGAGACCGGCGAAGCCGGCGCCGACCACCAGCACCCGCAAGGGGGCTTCAGGGCGGGACTCGTTGTGCATTGTTGTGCTCCCGTTTGTTGCTTGCCACGCCGTCCGGCGCGATTCCGCCCAGCGGCGGATGGCAGCATCCTAGTTCGCCGGGGCGACTGGCGTTATGGCCGGGCCGGACATAAAGTTGTGATTTTCGGTCAACCTCGGACGCCACCATGCCCACTCCGCCCTGGTCTCCCCGCCGCAGCGCCATCAGCGCGCACCTGCTGATCCAGTTCGGCATCGACCGCGGCCTCGGCCTGGAGCAGTGCCTGGCAGGTAGCGGCCTGGATATCCGCCTGCTCGGCGATCCCTCCGGGGAAATCGACGCGGCCCAGGAACTGAGCGTAGTGCGCAACCTGGTCCGGCACCTGGGCGACGCCTGCGCGCCGGGCCTGGCGGCAGGCCTGCGCTATCACCTCAACGCCTACGGCATCTGGGGCTTCGCCCTGCTCAGCAGCCCGACCTTCCTCAGCGCCGCGCAACTGGGCCTGCGCTACCTCGACCTGACCTTCGCCTTCCATGGCATTCGCCTGGAGGTACACGACGATGAAGCGCACCTGGTGCTCGACGACGCCGGCATTCCCGAGGACCTGCGGATTTTCCTCCTCGAACGCGACGCCGGTGGCGTGCTGCGCATCCAGCGCGACCTCACCGGGCAGCGCCTGCCGATCCTCCGCGCCGGCTTCCGCCGCCCACCGCCCGCCGATCCCGCGCCCTACGTGCGCGAGCTGGGCCTGTGCCCGGCGTTCGGCCAGGCGGACAACCGGGTGGTCTTCGAACGGCGCTTCCTCGACCTCCCGCTGCCCGGCGCCAATCCAGAGGTGGCGCGCGCCTGCGAGGAGCAGTGCCGCGCCCTGCTCGCTCGCCGCCAGGTGCGCGGCGGTCTGGCCGGACGCATCCGCGACCGCTTGCTGAGGACGCCCGGCCACTTGCCGGACATGCAGACCCTGGCCATGGAACTGCACCTCACCGTGCGTACCCTGCGTCGCCGCCTGGACGACGAGGGCAGCAGCTACCGCCTGTTGCTCGACGAGGTGCGCCAGGCCCTCGCCGAAGAGCTGCTGGCCACCGGCGCGATTCGCCTGGAGGAGATCGCCGAGCGCCTCGGCTACGGCGAGGTGTCCAACTTCATCCATGCCTTCAGGCGCTGGAAAGGCATGACGCCGCGCCAGTATCGCCAGCGGCGACGACTCGACGCGATGTCCTGAGCCGCTCCGGGCTTATTCCACGAAGGCAGGACGCCAGCGCTCGATGTTCGTTTCGCCGCCGCCTGCCAGCGGCTAGATTGGCCGTTCACGCGCGGCATCCGGCGGCGCGGCAGCGGAGGCATCTCCGCTGGCAACGGGAGAACGACACATGGGTTGCCAGCAACACGCATGGCCGGCGCACGCGCCGGAGCAGGTCGAGGCCGAGGTCAACTATATCCGCGACAACGGCCAACGGCCGGTCGCCTACACCTATCCGGCCCCTGCCGGGACGCCGCAGCGCAGCGCGCTGTTGCAGCCGACCCGGGTGGCGATCCGCAATGCGCGTCTGCTGGCGCAACCGGCCAGCCTGGAGCGCGAGGGTTTCCAACTGGTGCGCGAGGCGAGCGCGGTGGGCGATTTTGAGGATGAAGCCCAGGTTCGTGAACGCTACTACCCGGAAAGCATCGCCCTGCTCCGCCGCCTGACCGGCGCCGCCGAGGCGGTGATCTTCGACCACACGCTGCGCGTCGACCAGGCCGGGCGCGAAGAACGCGGCCTGCGCGAACCGGTGCGCTACGTGCACAACGACCAGACCCTGCGCTCGGCGCCGCGCCGGGTCCGCGACCACCTGCCGGCGGAACGCGCCGAACGGCGCCTGGCCGGACGCTTCCAGATCGTCAACCTGTGGCGTCCGTTCGGCCACCCGGCGCAGCGCGCGCCGCTGGCGTTGCTGGACGCCCGCAGCCTGGCGTTCGACGACCTGGTGGCCAGTGACCTGGTGTACCGCGACAAGGTGGGCGAAACCTACTCGGTCAAGCCCAACCCGGAGCACCGCTGGTACTACTACCCGCACCTGCTGCCGGAGGAAGCGCTGCTGCTGAAGATCTACGATTCGCGGGAGGACGCGCAGGCCCGCCTCGGCGCGCACACCGCCTTCGACGATCCCTGCACCCCGGCCGATGCGCCGCCGCGGCAGAGTATCGAACTGCGTTGCCTGCTGTTCTTCGACGAATGAGTCAGGCGGGGCGCAGGCTGATCCAGTAGTCGCTGTAGCGCAGCACGCGGATCGGCAGGCTGCGTCCGAGCATGTCCAGGGACGTGTGCATGTCGTCCAGCGGGAACAGACCGCTGACGCGGTTGCCGGCGATCTCCGCGTCGAGCTGGAGGATGCCTGGCAGATAGGGCCGGAAGGCCTCCGCGACCCAGGCCAGGGAGCGGTCGTGGACCTCCAGCCAGCCGCTGGCCCAGGCATCCTCTCCGGCCTGCATCGGGCCCTGTTCGAGCAGGCCGCCGGCATCGAACAGCAGGCTACGTCGTGCCGCCACCGCCAGCTGGCGTCCCTCGCCGGTGGTCAGCCGCGCGCTGCCGCGCAGGGTCACCAGGCGGATCGCCCCGCGCTCCTCGGCCAGCAGCAGGCTGCCGCTGGCGCAGTCCACCCGTCCGGCGGCGCAGTCGAGGGCGAAGGCGCCGCGCGGGTCCTCCTTCACTTCCAGGCGCATCGCGCCGCGCCGCAGCTCCAGGCGTCGCTGGGCGCCGTCGAGCAGCGGTCGCGCCTTGCTCCGCGCGTTCAGGCGCAGGCGGCTGCCGTCGGCCAGCAACCAGTCGCGGCGCTCGCCGGTGCCGGTCGCCAGTTCGCCGGGCAGACCCATGCCGGCCTGGACCCAGCGCTCCAGGCCGGCGCCGCCGGCGAGCAGGACGAACAGCCCGAGGGCGCCGCCGACGAAGCGCCGGCGGCTCGACGGCTGCTCCAGGGCGCGCAGCACGGTAGCGCTCGGCTGGCCGCGCCAGGGCGAGTCCTGTAGCGGCGCGAGGCTGCCAAGCAGTTGCCGGAACACCTCGGCATGCTCGCTCGACAGCGCCTTCCAGCGTTCCAGGGCATCGCCCTCGGCGGCGCTGAAGTCGCCGGATTGCAGGCGCACCATCCATTCGATGGCCTCCTCGACGATGCGTTGCCGTTCCGGCTTCTCGCTCATTCCTGGAATCCCCGGTAGCAGCAGTGCAAGGCATCCTTCATCAACTGGTGGATGCGCCCCAGGGACAATCCGAGGCGTTCGCCGATCTGCACGTAGGTCAGGCCTTCCAGCTGGCTCATCAGGAACACTGCCCTGGCCTGCCCGGACAGGCCGTCGAGCAGGCGGTCGATGGCTTGCAGGCTCTCGATCAGCATCCACTGCTCGTGAGGCGACGGCTGCACCGCCTCCGGCGCCTCGGCGAGGATCTGCAGGTAGGCGCGCTCCAGGTCCTTGCGCCGCCAGCTCTCGTACATCAGGCGTTGCGCGATGGTCGCGAGGAACGCCCGCGGCGAGCGGATCGACGCCGGGTCGGGGAGCATCCAGACCTGTAGGAAGGCCTCGGCGGCGAGGTCTTCGGCGCTGTGGCTACAGCCGGTCTGGTAGGACAGCTTCTTGCACAGCCAGTCGTAGTTCTGCTGGAACAACTGGGCGATCAGGGTGTTCTTGATGGAGCCTTGGCTATCCATGGTAAGCGTTCGCTGCTGGCAGGCCACGCCACGGATAGCGGTAGTGAGCCTGGAGGTTGAGGAACGGCGCCCGGGGCTGTTCCCGTGGCGCGCGGTAGGGAATCAATCGAGGCGCTCCCGGCAGTCCGCCGTGCCCGCCGCCGGCCGCTGCGCGGACAGCCAGCCGCAGGCGGCGGCGCCGAGGATCAGCGCGGCGCCCCACCAGGGGAGCGCGCGCACCGCCACCTGGTCCACCAGGATCGCGCCGATGAAGGCGCCCAGGGCCACGCCGAGCTGGATCGCGCTGGTGTTGAGGCTGATCTGGATCGCCGCGGTGTCCGGGCTGAGTTCCACCAGGTATTTCTGGATCGCCGGCCCCGGCGCCATGTTGAACACGCACCAGAACACCACCGCGCCCAGCAGCAGCGGCAGGCCGCCGGTGGCGAACGGCAGCAGGACCAGGGCCAGTGCGTGCAGGAGCAGGAAGGCGACGAAGGTGGCCGGCCCCGGCCAGCGGTCGGCGGCGCGTCCGCCGAGCAGCGCGCCGAGGATGCCGCCGCCCCCGTAGACCAGCAGGACCAGGCTGATGGTCGGTTTGTCGAGGTCCATGCTGCCGACCAGGAACGGCACGATGTAGGTGTAGACGGTGAACTGGCCGGTCATCTGCAACAGCGATGCCAGGTGGGCGAACGGCACCCGGCCCCGGGCCAGCGCCCGCAGTTGCTCCGCCGGGGCGATGCCGGGCGCGCCGGGGATGGCCGGCAGCAGGCGCAGGAGCAGCGGCAGGCCGAGCAACGCGACCCCGGCGAGCAGCAGGAACAGGCTACGCCAGCCCCAGAACTCGCCGATCAGGGTGCCCAGCGGTACGCCCAGCACCAGCGAGGCGACGATGCCGGCGAACACCAGACCGATCGCCCGGCCGCGCCGTTCCGGCGCGACAATGGCCACCGCCAGGGTGATCGCCACCACCACGATGACCGAGGCGCTGGCCGCCACCAGCAGCCGGCTCGCCAGCAACAGGGCGAAGCTCGGCGCGGCGGCGCTGGCCAGGTTGGCGCCGACGAACACCAGCAGCGCGCCGGCCAGCAGGCGGCGGCGCTCGATACCGGCGCTGAGGTAGACCAGCAGCGGGCCGAGCAGCGCATAGACCAGCGCGTACAGGCTCATCAGCAACCCGGCCCGGCCCTGGCTGACGGCGAAACTGGCGGCCAGTTCGTCGAGCACCCCGGCCACCACCAGTTCCACCGTGCCGACCACGAAGGCCAGTCCGGCCAGCAGCCAGACGCCGACCTCCGCCCTGCTCCGTTCAGTCTCGCCCATGGCTGCGTGCCTCCCCGTCGATGGCGTAGCGATAGCGCCCGAGCATGACCAGCAGCCCTGCCGCCACGCCGAACGCGCCGAGCAGGACCAGCGTCGAGCCCGCGTAGGAGCCCGCGCGGTCGTAGAAGTAACCCAGCAGCCAGGACCCCAGGCTGATGGCGATGGCGAAGGTGAAGGGCTGGATCGAGCCATAGATCACGCTGAAATGGCGCAGGCCGAAGTAGCGGCTGACGAAGTACTGGGTGGTGCCGGTCTCGCCGCCGGCGCCCAGGCCGATCAGGAACACCGCGCCCCAGAGCAGCGCCGGCGGTCCGCCAAGGAGCAGGAGCAGCAGCCCGAGCGCCGCCAGCAGGGCGAACGGCAAGGCGATGCGCGGGGTGTCGTAGCGGTCCAGCAGGTAGCCCAGCGCCGGTTGCGAAACGATCATGCCGACCCACAGCGCCGCCAGCACGTCGGTGGCGACTTCCCGCGACAGGCCGCGCTCCTGCAACAGCGGCACGCCATGCACCATCACGCCAGTGACGGCGAACACGCCGAGGATCAGGTTGCCGACGATCAGCCAGAAGTCCGCCGAGCGCCAGGCCTGGCCTGGCGTCGCTCCGGGCAGCGCGTCGGCTGGCGGGCGCAGCGCCTGCGGCAGGTCGCCGGGTCGCTCGCGGAACAACGCATAGAGCAGCGGCAGCGCCAGGAGGCCTTCGAGCAGGCCATAGACGAGGAAGGTGGCGCGCCAGCCGAAGGCGTCGATGCAGGCGCTGCCCAGGTACAGCGCCAGCGGCCCGCCGACGCCGAAGCCGAGTCCGAGGATGCCGTAGGCCGCGCCGCGACGACGCTCGAACCAGCCGCCGAGAATCCGCGCATAGGGAATGTTGCCCGGCGTCAGCAGGCCGAGCAGCGCGAACAGCAGGTATAGCTGCCAGCCGCTGCGCGCCAGCGCCAGGCTGGCCAGGCACAGGGCCAGCGCGGCGGTCAGCGGCAGGACCAGGGCGCGCGCGCCCCAGCGATCCACCAGCCAGCCCTTCAGCGGGCTGCTCAGGGCTACCGCCAGGCCCAGCAGGGTCACCGGCAGCGCCGACTGGCCGCGGTCCCAGTCCAGGTCGGCGGCGATCGGCTCGATGAACAGCGAGAAGCTGCTGATCACCAGCCCGGTGGGGCCGAAGATCACCCCCACTACCGAGGCCAGCAGCACCCCACAACTGGCCACGCCGAACTCGCCGACGCCAGGCGCCGGCGCGACGTCCTCCATGGCCTCGCGGGCGACGCCGCTCATGCGTCGCGCCTCAAGCGCTCGATCAGTTGGCGGCGCAAGCGAATGTCCTCGGCGTTCTCGGTGGTGGCCTCGAGCTGGACGATCTCGATGCCGGCGCGATGAAAGGCCAGGATCTGTTCCGCCACCTCGCCGACGCTGCCCACCAGCACCCCGGCGAAGCTGCGCTGCACGGTATTCGCCACCCATTCGCGCAAGGCCTCCGGCTCCAGCCGGGCGAGCCGGTCGCGCTCGCCGTCGCGGGCGACCTGCGGCGATGCCGCCAGTTCGTCGAGGGGCCGTGCCAGAAGCAGTTCGAAAGCGGCCTGGCGGTAGTGCTCGGCGATGTCCAGGGCCGCCGCCGGACTGTCGCCGAGGATCACCTGGAAGTGCTTCCAGAACTTCAGCCGCCGGCCCTGCTCCGCCGCCTCCTCGTTCAGCCTGCGCTTGAGCTCCGCGGTCTGCGTGGGGCTGGCGAAGTGGCCGGCGTAGACGTCAGCGAAGCGCACCGCCAGGCGTTGTGCCTGCGCCGAGGAGCCGCCAACGGATAGCGGCGGGCGCGGCCGCTGGATCGGCAGGAAGCCGCTGCCGGCGTCCTCCAGCCGGTAGAACTCGCCGTGGTAGTCGAAGGGTTCGCGGCTTTCCAGGGCGCGGGTGAAGACCTCCAGGTACTCCACGGCGCGCCGGTAGCGTTCGTCCTTGTCGGCGAAGTCGCCGTCGCGGCGCACGTCGGCGTCGCTGGAGCCGATCACCAGGTGTACGCCGGCGCGCCCGTTGGACAGGCCGTCGAGAGTGGCCAGGGCGCGCGCGGCAACGGTCGGCTGGGCGCTCCCCGGTCGGTGCGCGACGGTGGCGCGCAGGCGCGGCGCCGCGGCCAAAGCCCAGCCGGCGACCAGCCAGGGGTCGGGCCAGGCAGCGGAAACGGTGAACAGCGCGCCGTCGAGGCCGTCCGCCTCTTCCAGGCGGGCCTTCTGCTGGATGTCGAAGGCGCTCACCGCGCGACTGCGGGTGTCCGGCAGGAAACGCGCGGCCTGGCGGGCGAAGGCACTGTCGCCGATGACCGCGGAGGCGCGCACGCCGCCGCGCAGTTCGATGCTCATGGTTCGTCCTCCTTAGAAGGTGTAGGCCGCGCCGAGGTAGTAGAAGGCGCCGTTGAAGCTGATCTGCGAGGCATAGGTGTCGTACTGGTTGAAGCCGAGGTAGGCGCTCTCGGCCGGCAGCTTGTCGGGCTTCACGTCGAACAGATTGTTGGCCCCGGCGCTCAGGGTCAGGTTGCGGCTCGCCGCATAGCGCAGGGCAACGTCGGTGATGTACTTGGGCGAATTCTCGAAGCGGTTGAAGACCGTGGTCGAATAGGCATGCTCGCCGGTGTAGTAGTCCAGTTCGGAAACCGTCTTGCTGTAGCGCGTTTCGCGCAGGGTCAGGCCCCAGCGCCGGTAGCTCCAGTCGGCCTGCAGGCTGACCTGGCTGCGCGGCGTGGAGCTGGTGATCCAGGCCTGCTGCTGGTCGTTGAGCAGCGGCTGGCCGTTGCGCCCGTGATGATTCCTGACCAGCTTCGTGCGATTGACGTTGGCGCCCAGACGCCAGTCGATCCGGCCCCACTCGCCGAGCCGGGTCAGGTAGCTGGCGGTGAGGTCGAGGCCGTGGGTACGGGTGTCGGCGCCGTTGGTCATGTAGTGGGTGCTGACCTGGGTCAGTCCGGCCGGGATGCTGATCCCGCCGGCGCGCAGCGCATCGATCGCCGGCTGTCCGGAATAGGTGGCACCGTCGACGATGCGGTCGCGGATCTCGATGCGATAGGCGTCGATGGCCAGGTTCAGGTCCGGCAAGGGATCGAGCACCAGGCCGAGGTTGTAGCTGATCGATTTTTCCGGCTCCAGGTCTTCGGCGCCGAGCAGCCTGGCCGCCGGCGAGTTGACCGCCAGCAGGCCGCTGGCGATGGTCGGCGAGACGCCCAGGCTGGTGTAGTTCTCCTGGGCCAGCGACGGCGCGCGGAAGCCGCTGCTGAGACTGGCCCGCGCCGATACCTCGGGGCTGAAGCGGTAGCGGCTGGCGAGCTTGCCGTTGGTGGTGCTGCCGAAGTCGCTGTAGTGCTCGTAGCGCGCCGCCGTCTCCAGTTGCCAGCGCTCGTCGAGGGCGATGGACAGGTCGAGATAGGCGCCGAGCACGTCGCGGCTCCACTGTCCGGCGGTGGCCGGCGCCTGCCCGGGGAGTGCCTTGGAACCGCCGTTGTAGTAGGACCAGGGATCGCCGGCCTCGACCTCGTAGAGCTCGCGGCGCTGCTCCAGGCCCCAGGAGAAATTCAGCGGCGCCGGCAGCCAGGCGAGGTCGAAGTCGCGGCGCAGGTCGAGATTGTTGGTCCACTGGGTGGCCTTGTAGCGCGCCAGGTCGAAGGAGCGCGGCGAATCGCCGGTCTCGCCGTAGAGGGCGAGGTTGATCGAATGGTCCATGCCGATCTCCGGGCGGTCGGCACCGTAGGTCGAACTGAGGTCCCAGTCCCAGGCGCCGAACAGCTCGCCGCCACGGGCGCCGAGGGTCAGCGAATAGTCGTCCTCGTCGCTGGTGATGCGCGGGGTGAAGCCGTTCGGATAGAGTCGCGGCGCCAGGGACGGCAACTGGTAGATCTGCGCCGAGGACACCGAGCGATGGGTATAGGTGGCGAAGCTGTACAGCTCGACGTTGTCGTCCAGCGCCACGCCGGCGTTGTAGGCCAGCGCCTGGCGGTGCAGCGAAGGGTCGCCGATGGACGGGTTGCCGTAGTGCCCGGTACGCTGGTCGATGCCGGCGCGGATGGTCCGCGCCTGTTCGCGGAACTGCGCGCTGAGGTTGAGGAAACCGCTCTCGCCGAAACGCAGGCCGCCATTCACCCCACCGTTCTGGGTCAGGCCGTCGCCATCGCCGTAGCGACCGTTGTCGTAGGCGAGCCGGCCGCCGTGGTCGGCCGACTTGAGGATGACATTGATCACCCCGGCGATGGCGTCCGAGCCGTACTGCGCCGAGGCGCCGTCGCGCAGCACCTCGATGCGCTCGATGGCGGCGAGCGGGATGGTATCCAGGTCGACCCCGGTGGAGCCGCTCTGCAGCCCGCCGCTGACATTGATGTTGGCGGTCTCGTGACGGCGCTTGCCGTTCACCAGCACCAGCACGTGGTTGGGACTCAGGCCGCGCAGCGACTGCGCGTTGGTCAGCGCCGAAGCGTTGTAGGCCTGGGCCTGGCGCGACAGCGAGGGCAGCAGGCGCACCAGGGCGTCGCGCAGGTCGCCGCTACCACTGTCGCGCAATTGCTCGGCGCTGACCACATCGATCGGTGCCAGGCTCTCGCCGGCCTTGACATCGGCCTTGCGGGTGCCGGTGACCACCACCGTGGCCAGGGTCCCGGCGGGCTTCGCCGCCGGCAGCGCGGCATCCGGCGCCGTGGCGCGTTGCAGGCTGAGCACGCCGGCGGCGCTGCGGCTGTATTCCAGGCCGCTGCCCTGCAAGGCCCGCTGCAGCGCCTGCTCGACGCTGTAGGAGCCCTGGATCGCCGGTGCCGGCAGGCCCTCCACCAGGTGCTGGTCGAAGGCGATCGGGGTGCGACTCTGGCGGACTATGCTCAGCAGTACCTGGGCCAGTTCGCCGGCCGGGATGTCGAAGCGCTGGATCTCGGCGCTGCTGGTGGCGCGGACCTCCTCTGCCGCCGACTCGCCGGGCTGGCCAAGGCAGGCCAGGCCGACCGCGCAGAGCACGGGGACGAGTCGAAGACGTGGCGAACGCGGGTTGGACATGGTCGGTTCATCCTTGATCGGTTGCGGATGCCACCGAGTGCAATTGCCCGTACCGATTTTCAGCCGCGCGGCAGACCGATTGCGCATAAGGTTATGCCTCGCCCTCCCGAGCCCGGCAGCGCCAGACACTGACCGGGATTTCGCTGACCTGTCCGTCGGCCTGCATACGCCGCTCGGCGATCCGCCCGAGGCGGACGAAGAATTCCTCCAGGCGCGTCGCCGGCACCAGCGGTGCGAAATAGGTGCCGAAGGTGGCGGCGTGGAAACGCTGGTATTCGGCGGAGTCGGCGACACGCAGGACCGCCGGGCGGGAGACGATGGAGTCGACCCGGAAGTGTCGTTCGACGCGTTCGCGCAACGCCTCCCGGCCACGGGTGCGGGTGCCCATCGGCAGCAGCCCGGCTTCCGCGTAGAGCGCCGCCACCCGTTCCGGCGCAGCCAGGCCCATCTCGACCAGGGCCTGGGCGACCAGGTCGTCCTCGCCGCCGAGGCCATCCTCGGCGAACGGATGGTGCGAGGTGAACAGGAATACCCCCTGCGCCTCGAGGTGCCGCGCGACCCACCGGAACAGCCGCTCTTCATCGGGATACAGCCAGTGCAGCACGGCGGTCATGCTGATCAGCTCGAAGCGTTCCGCCAGCGGCGGCAGGTCGAGCAGGTCGCCCTCCAGCAGACGCGCCTCGACGCCAGCCCCGCGCAACTGCGCGCGCGCCTGCTCCAGGCGTAGCGGCGAACGCTCGATGCCCCACAACCGTTGCAGGCCGGGCCAGCGCCGGGCGCCGCCGAGCAGCAGCGAGCCGATGCCGCAGCCGAGATCGAGCAGGCTGCGCGGCTCGATGCCGGCGCGGTCGAGCACCCAGTCCTGGTCGCGACGTTGCAGCAGTTCGCTGGAATCCTGGTAGCCGTCCAGGCTGCGCGCCTGTTCAATGATCGCGTTCATGTACGCCTGCTCCTTGGTTGAGGCTGTCCGCCGTGATGGTCCATACGCAGCCGTGGCCTTGCGGCTCTTCGTAGAGCCGCCAGTCGGCGCGGCAATCGCTGGCGGCGACGAACGCCGACAGCAGCTTGGTGCAATAGGTGCAGGCCGACTCCAGGGTGATCGGCACGCCTCGGGCGCGGGCGCGCTCGCGGTAGTCCCAGATCGCGCAGTGACGGTTGTGGAATACCGCGCGCCCGTCAGCCTCGGCCTGCACCTCGAAACGCGAACCGTAGAGCGCGGCCTGGCGTGCCAGACGGTCGGCGGCGCTGGCCGGATCGCCCCGCCCCGCCGGTTCCAGCGCGCGATAGATCCGCGCGGTGGCGCGCGCCCAGTCGTCGAGCCGGTAATCCGCCGGGCGCGCGACGATGAACTGTTCGATCAGCGCCTGGGCGCGGAAGAACACCGCCTGCCAGGCTTCGGCGCGCAGGTCGTCGGTCGCCGGCAGATCGGCGAATATCCGCGCGCTGGTCGCCACCCAGTCCCCCAGGTCTTCACGCCGATGGCGCTCGGCGACGTAGGCGGACATCGCCGCGTGCACCTCGAACACCCGCTGTCGCCAGAGCGTCGCCTGCGCCGCCGGATCGCGTTCGACGGCGCTCATCGGAGCGCCTCCCGGTGGCTGGCGAGAAACCCCAGCAGGTGCTCCAGCACGGCGTCCGGCGCGTCCTCGGGAAGCATGTGGCTGGCGCCGATGGCGGCGCCCTCGACCTGCCCGGCCCAGGTCTTCCAGATTTCCAGCGGATGCTGCCCGGCGGCGTAGGGGCGCTCCTGCCAGAGCACCTGGACCGGGCATTGCAGGCGCCGGCCGGCGTCGCGATCGGCCTGGTCGGCGTCGGCATCGACGCCCACCGCGGCCCGGTAGTCCTCGCACATCGCATGGCGCACGGCGGGGTCGCGGAACGCCCGGCGGTAACTTTCCAGCGCCTGCGGGTGGTAGATGTCGCGGCCCTGGGCCATGCGTCGCAGGGTGTAGTCGAGGAAGTGCTCCGGATCGGCGCCGATCAGGCGCTCCGGCAGGTCGTACGGCTGGGCGAGGAGGAACCAGTGATAGGCGTTGAGGGCGAAGGCCTTGTTCACCGCGGCCCAGTTGTCGAGGATCGGCACCACGGTCAGCGAGACGAAGGCCGCGACCGCTTGCGGATGGTCCAGCGCCAGGCGATAGCCGACCCGCGCGCCGCGGTCGTGGCCGATCACCGCGAAGCGTTCGAAGCCTAGCTGGCCCATCGTTTCCAGTTGGTCGCGGGCCAGCGCGGCCTTGGAATAGTCGGCGCCCTCCTCGTCCAGCGCCCGCGATTCGCCATAGCCGCGCAGGTCGGCGAGGACCACGCTGTAGTCCTCGGCCAGGCGCGGAGCGATGCGATGCCAGGCCAGGTGGGTCTGCGGATAGCCATGCAACAGCAGCAGCGGCGGGCCGCTGCCCTTCACGGCGACGCGGAGGCGCGCGGCGGAGGTGTGCAGGGTCAGGTAGTCGAAGCCGGGCAGCAACGGATCGGTATTCATGGGCGGCGCCTCACAGGATGATGCTGATGCGCCGCTGGGCGCTGATGGTCTCGTGGTCCAGGCGGATCTCCCGCGAGACGATGCGCAAGCCCCCGGGGCCGTCGCGCAGGACATGACTGGCTTCGCCGACGAAGCTCCAGGCCTCGCGGTTGCGGAACTGATGGACGACGAAGTTGCTGCGGCTGCTGACCAGTTCGCCCTCGACCCGCTTCAGCCGCACGTTGCCCACCAGGCGGCGGGTGCGCGAGCGCGGCTGCTCCATCCAGGTATGCCCGCCGAGGATGCTGTCGACCCGCTCGCGCAGGCGCACGTGGTCGTCGTCGATGATGTACAGGCTGTCCTCCGGCGCCTGGCCGGCCAGTTGCTCCTGCAAGGGCAGCACCCGGTAGCGTGCGGCGCGCTCGAACAGCGCGAACCAGGTATCCAGCAGGCGGTCGTCGAGCAGCTCGGCTTCGGCGACGAGGAAATCGCTGACCCGCGCCAGCAGGTCGCTGTCGGGACGGGACAAGGCAAGGCTCATGAGTATCCTCCGGGAAGAAAGTGCCGCTCAGAGGCTGATGTCGACCCCATGGCGGGTCAGCCAGCGGTCCAGGTTCAGCAGGTAGGCCAGGCCGGCGGTCGGGCTCGCCGAGGCACGCGGGCTGGGCAGCGGCGTGCCCTGTTCGAGTGCCTGGCGGACCCGCCCGGCGTCCACCAGTTCGAACAGCGGCGAGCGGCCGTCGTCGAGCAGGCGGCCGACCCGCTCGCGCAGCAGCGCCAGGTAACGTGGGTCGGGGTTGGCCGGGAAACCGCTCTTGCGCCGCTCCAGGATCGCCTGCGGCAGGTGCCCGCGCAGGGCCCGGCGCAGCAGGCTCTTGCTTTCCCCGGCGACGCTCTTCAGCGCCCAGGGCAGGTTCCATACGTACTCCACCAGGCGGTGGTCGCAGAACGGCACGCGCACTTCCAGGCCGACCGCCATGCTCATCCGGTCCTTGCGTTCGAGCATCGCCGGCAGCCAGCGGCTCAGCGCCAGGTAGGCGACCTCGCGCTGGCGTCGCTGGGCGGCATCCTCGCCATCCAGCCGCGGCACTTCGGCGAGGGCCTCGCGGTAGCGCGCCCGGATGTATTCCGGCGCCGCCACCCGTTCGGCGACCTCCCGCCGCAGCAGTTGCCAGGGCCCGCTCTTGCCGGCCAGCCAGGGGAAGCCGTCGTGTGCGAGGGCGCTCGGGTCGTGGAAGAACGGGTAGCCGCCGAACACCTCGTCGGCCGACTCGCCCGACAGTGCCACCGTGGTGTGCTCGCGGATCTGGCGGAACAGCAGGTAGAGCGAGGCGTCCAGCTCGCCCCAGCCGGGCAGGTCGCGGGCCTGGAGCACCGCCTCGTCCTGTTCCAGCACCTCTTCCGGGGCGACCAGCACGGTACGGTGCGGCGTACCGAGGAAGTTCGCCGCCAGCTGCGCATAGGGTTCGTCCCAGCTGCTTTGCCAGGGCGTCGGGACGAAGCCGCGGCCTTCGCCGGGGAAGTCCACGGAGAAGGTCGGCAGGCGCCGCGCGTCGCCATCCAGCGCGGCCACCGCGAAGGCACTGATGGCGCTGGAGTCGAGCCCGCCGGAAAGCAGGCTGCCCAGCGGGACGTCGGCCACCAGTTGCTCGGCCACCGCCTCGCGGAGCAACTGGCCGGCGCGTTCGGCGCTGTCCTCGGCGCCCTCTTCGTGACGTTCCGCGCGCAGCGCCCAGTAGACCAACTCGCGCACACCATTGCGGTCGAAGCGCAGCGCCTGGCCCGGCCGGACCTGGCGCAGGCCCTTGTACAGGCCGTGGCCGGGAGTCGGCGCGGTGGTCAGGGCGAACAGCTCGGCGATGCCGCTGGCGTCGAGCACCGGGTTGGCCTCGGGGTTGGCGAAGATCGCCTTGGGTTCCGAGGCGAACAGCACGCCTCCGGCGGTCGGGTAGTAGTACAGCGGCTTGACCCCGAAGCGATCGCGCACCAGCCACAGGCTCTGCTCGCGCTCGTCCCACAGGGCGAAGCCGTAGATGCCGCGGAGGCGGGCGAAGGAAGCCTCGCCCCATTGCAGATAGGCGCGCAGCACCACTTCGGTGTCCGAGCGGGTGCGGAAGACCTGGCCCAGCGTCTCCAGCTCGGCGCGCAGCTCGCGGAAGTTGTAGACCTCGCCGCTGTAGGTCAGCGCCACCCGCCCACCAGCCTCGGCAAGCATCGGTTGAGCGCCGTTCTCCAGGTCGATGATCGCCAGGCGCCGATGGCCGAGCAGCGCGTGCCGCGACAGCCACAGGCCTTCGGCGTCCGGCCCGCGCGGGGCCAGGGTACGGGTCATGCGTTCAAGGATGCTGCGCTGCTCGCCGAGGTCGCGGCTCCAGTCGGTCCAGCCGGTGATTCCACACATGGATGACGTTCCTTGCAGTGACCCTTTATTCCCCGCGTAGCCAGGGCGGCGCGCAGGGATCTGCAGGGAGCGATGGTTGAAGACGGCTCAGACGGCCACGGCGAGACGCCGCAGGGCGGCGGGCTGCTGCCCGAGCCGGCGGCTCCACTCGCGCCAGAAGCCGCGGTTCTGCTCCTCGTCGACGTGGCGGCGGGTTGCCGGTCCCATGCCGCGGGAAAAATCGCTGTAGCCGAGGGCGGCGTGGGCGTAGGCGCGCTGACAGGATTCGAGGATCTCGACGTCGTCGGGGGTGCCGAAACCGCCCGGGCCGATGAACGAGATCAACCCATTGATCCGCGCCGCCCGCTCCTCGCGGGTCTCATCGGCGAAGCCGGCGCCCCATACGGTGACGCTGACCTCATCGGCGGCAGTCGGGAAGAACGAGCGGATGTTCAGGCCGAGGATGTCGTTGATCACCAGGTTGGGAAAGATGAACAGGCTTTTGTTGGTGTGGGCGATGTCCTCTGCCCGCGCCTGCCCGAAGCGTTCCACCAGGCGTTCGAACTTGGCGGCGATGGACGGCTTGAGCGCTTCCGGGAACAACGGGCTCCAGTAGGCGATCGGCCGTCCGGTGGACGGCGGGCCGCTGATGATCAGCGCGTGGCCGTTGCCCAGCGCCTCGCCGCGACCGTGGCGCTTGTGCGACTCCGGATCGGTGCCGAGGGTATTCAGGTATTCCAGGTAGCGCTTGTGGGCGAACGGCAGGTGGTAGGCGTCCACGCCGTTTTCCGCGAGCAGCTTCCAGTTGGCCTTGATCGAATGCTCGAAGCCGCCGGGGATGATCTCCAGTTCCGCCTCGGACTGGTCGCAGATCAGGTCGATATAGTCCTTCGCCTGGCCCAGGTAGGTTTCCAGGGACGGTTGCCGGGCGGCGTAGTGGATGAACAGGAAGTTGCGGTAGACCGCGTGTTTCACCCGTGTCAGGGACAGCTCCGGATGGCATTGCCCGGCATGCTGGTAGGCGGCCTTGTCCGGCAGGCCGATCAGGCTGCCGTGGCTGTCGTAGGTCCAGCCATGGTAGGGACAGGTGAAACGCTGGCTGTTGCCCTGGCGCTCGGCGCAGACCTTGGCCCCACGGTGCGCGCAGGCGTTCAGGTAGACCGCCGGCTCGCCATCGGCGCGACGCTGGATGATCAGGTTGCGCCCGCCGACGTCGCGGGTGATGAAGTCGCCGGGCTCGCGCAGTTCGCTGAGGTGGGCGGCATACAGCCAGCTGTCGTCGAATATCTCGTGCAGTTCGCGCCGGTGCAGTTCCGCGGAAACATAGGCCTGGCGCCTGACCCGGAAGTAACTTGCGTCGTCGGTCTCGATATATTCACTCACCGCCTAACCTCCGTGTAACGTTGACAACCCGGCAACGGGGACGGAGGAAACCTAGCACGGGGAAAATCAATTCCGGCAGACTATTTATTCATTAGCTAATAACTCGTAACCCCATGAAAAAAGACAAAATAATTATTTCCCTCGACGACTGAAAATTCCTCCCGCTCATTGCACTCATGCTTTTATGAGGGGTCGCCCCGTTCAACTCTTCAGGTTCACCAGGTCGAGCAGGTCGGCACCGGCCTTGATCTCCTGCAGGACGATTTCAGAGCGGATATCGGTGACGCCGGCGGCGCGGTTCAGCTTGTTCACGATGAAGTCCGAATAGTGCTTGAGGTTGCGCGCCCGGACCCGTAGCACATAGTTGGTGGCGCCGGTCACCACATAGGCGGTGACCACCTCCGGCCAGTCCCGGACCCTGGCGATGAACGCCTCGTGCCAACCCTCGACGTCCTGGCGCAGCGACACATGGACGATGGCTTCCAGCTCCACGCCCAGTCGCTCGGCATCCAGTTCCACCGAGTAGCCGCGGATGATCCCCTCGCTTTCCAGCAGGCGCAGCCGGCGCAGGCAGGCGGATGGCGAGAGGGAGACCTTCTCCGCCAGGTCCTGGTTGCTCATCCGCCCGTCCTGCTGCAGGTGACGGAGAATGCGCAGATCGATGGCGTCCAGGGACATGTGCAATTCCTATCAGAATGAATAGCTATCTTCGAATTTTGTGCGAACAGATTGCCATGCGACCTTGCATTTCGCACGAAAATTCTCCGAAATCTAGTTCATTATCATTCGCTGGACTTCCGGAGAAAAACAATGACTTCGCTCCGCTACTGGGACATCAGTCCCGCCCTCGACCCGAACACGCCGACCTGGCCCGGCGACACGCCGTTCCAGCAGGAATGGGCGGCGCGGCTGGACGAGCAGTGCCCGGTCAACGTCGGCCGGATCACCCTTTCGCCGCATACCGGCGCCCACGTCGACGGCCCCCTGCACTACCGCGCCGACGGCCTGCCCATCGGCCAGGTGCCGCTGGACATCTACATGGGACCGTGCCGGGTGATCCACTGTATCGGCGCTAACCCGCTGGTGACCCCCGAACACCTCGCCGGCCAGCTCGACGACCTGCCCTCGCGGGTGCTGCTACGGACCTTCGAACGGGTCCCGGCGAACTGGCCGGAAGGCTTCTGCGCTATCGCTCCGGCCACCATCGAGTGCCTCGCCGAGCGCGGCGTCAGGCTGGTCGGCATCGACACCCCGTCGCTCGACCCCCAGCACTCCAAGACCCTCGACGCCCACCACGCGGTGGGCCGCCACGGCATGGCGATTCTCGAAGGCGTGGTCCTCGACGACGTGCCCGCCGGCGACTACGAACTGCTCGCCCTGCCGCTGAAATTCACCCACCTCGATGCCAGCCCGGTGCGTGCCGTGCTGCGCGCCCTGCCTACCGCGGAGTAACCGATGACCACTCGTGACGACTGCCTGGCGCTCGACGCCGGCGATCCCCTGGCCGACCTGCGCCAACTGTTCGCCCTGCCCGACGGCGTGATCTACCTCGACGGCAACTCCCTCGGCGCCCGCCCCCGGGCCGCCGTGGAGCGCGCCGCCGAAGTGGTCGCCGCGGAATGGGGCGAGGGGCTCATCCGCAGCTGGAACAGCGCCGACTGGCGCGGCCTGCCGGAGCGCCTCGGCGACAAGCTGGCGCCCCTGATCGGCGCGCGCGCCGGCGAAGTGGTGATCACCGACACCACATCGATCAACCTGTTCAAGGTGCTCAGCGCCGCCCTGCGGATCCAGGAGGAAGACGCGCCAGGGCGCAAGGTAATCGTTTCCGAATCGAGCAACTTCCCCACTGATCTGTACATCGCCGAGGGCCTTACCGACATGCTCCAGCGCGGCTACCGGCTACGCCTGGTAGATGACCCGGAGCAATTGCCGGCGGCGATCGACGCGGATACCGCGGTGGTGATGCTCAGCCATGTCAACTACAAGACCGGCTACCTGCACGACATGCGCGAGGTCACCCGCCTGGTCCACGAAAACGGCGCCCTGGCGATCTGGGACCTGGCCCACTCGGCCGGCGCGCTGCCGCTGGACCTGCACGCGGCCGACGCCGACTACGCCATCGGCTGCACCTACAAGTACCTCAACGGCGGCCCCGGCTCGCCGGCCTACGTGTGGGTCGCGCCGCGCCTGCGCGAGCGTGTCTGGCAACCGCTGTCCGGCTGGTTCGGTCATTCCCGCCAGTTCGCCATGGAGCCACGCTACCAGCCCGGCGAAGGCATCACCCGGTTCCTCTGCGGCACCCAGCCGATCACCTCGCTGGCCCTGGTCGAATGCGGCCTGGATATCTTCGCCCGGACCGACATGCAGCGCCTGCGCGACAAGTCGCTGGCCCTCGCCGATCTGTTCATCGAATTGGTGGAAAGCCGTTGCGAACGCTTCGGCCTGACCCTGGTGACCCCGCGCGAGCATGCCCGGCGCGGCAGCCATGTCAGCTTCGAGCATGCCCAGGGCTACGCCATCGTCCAGGCCCTGATCGACCGGGGGGTAATCGGCGACTACCGCGAGCCGGGCATCCTGCGCTTCGGCTTCACCCCGCTGTACACCCGCTTCGTCGAGGTCTGGGATGCGGTGCAGGCGTTGCTGGAAATCCTCCAGAGCGAAGCCTGGAAAGAGCCGCGCTACCAGGTCCGGCACAAGGTGACCTGAGTCCCGCCCGCGCGGACCGCGCCGGTATTCCCGGGGCGGCCCGCGAGCACCCACCGCTCTCGCGCACAGGAGCCCGCGACCGGCACCCGCACATCGCCACCGACGTTCCCTCGGCAATTCATAAGAACCCCAATAAGATTCCAGAGGACATCCAGATGAACGACCCCCAGGGCTTCGAGGCCATCTCGCGCCGCGAACAGGGCCTGCAACGGCGGCTCTCGGCCGCGCAGATGAGCATGATCGCCATTGGCGGCGCCATCGGCACCGGCCTGTTCATGGGCAGCGCCTTCGCCATCGGTTTCGCCGGCCCCAGCGTCCTGCTCAGCTATGCCATCGGCGCGCTGATCACCCTGCTGCTGATGGGCTGCCTGGCGGAAATGACCGTGGCCCATGCCACCCCCGGCTCGTTCGGCGCCTTCGCCGAGCACTACGTCGGCCCGCTGGCCGGGTTCCTGGTGCGCTACGCCTACTGGGCGGCCATCGTCCTGGCGGTGGGCACCGAGGTCACGGCGGTGGCCATGTACATGAAGTACTGGTTCGCCGGTATCCCGGAATGGGTCTGGATCATCTCCTTCTCGACCCTGCTGATCGGCCTGAACGCCAGCAGCGTGAAAGCCTTCGGCAACTTCGAATACTGCTTCTCGACACTGAAGATCGCCGCCATCGTCGCCTTCATCCTGCTCGGCGCCTACCTGGTGTTCGGCTCCGCCAACCCGGCCTACGGCGTGCACAACTACAGCGCCCACGGCGGCTTCTTCCCGCACGGCCTGAAAGGCATGTGGATCGCCGTGGTGGTGTCGATCTTCAGTTATCTCAGCGTGGAGATGATCGCGGTCGCCGCCGCCGAGGCCGAGCATCCGGAACAGGCGGTGAAGTCGGCGTTCCGCTCGACCATCGTGCGCCTGGTGGTGTTCTACCTGCTGACCCTGGCGCTGATGCTCGCCATCGTCCCCTGGGACCAGGCCGGGCAGAGCCAGAGCCCGTTCGTCACGGTGATGCAGGCGATCGGCCTGCCCGGCGCCACCGGGGTGATGAACTTCGTGGTGCTGGTGGCCGCGCTGTCGGCGATGAACAGCCAGCTCTACATCACCACCCGGATGATGTTCAGCCTGTCGCGCGCGGGGCACGCGCCGAAGGGCCTCGGCGAACTGAGCCGCCAGGGCGTGCCGCTGAACGCGCTGCTGCTGTCGAGCGTCGGTATCGCCCTGGCGACCCTGCTCAACCTGGTCTACCCCGAGCAGTCCTTCACCCTGATGATGGCGGTGTCGATGTTCGGCGCCCTCTTCACCTGGCTGATGATCTTCTTCACCCACCTCTGCTTCCGCCGCCACCGCGCCCGCCACGGCGGCGCGCCGCTGGCCTTCCGCATGCGCCTGGCGCCCTGGTCGACATTGCTCGGCCTGGCGCTGATGGCGGCGATCCTGGTCACCACCTTCTTCACCGAGGCGTTCCGCATGACCCTGGTCTTCGGCGTGCCGTTCCTCGCGCTGCTCAGCGCACTCTACCTGGTCTTCGTCCGCAAGCCCGGCAGGGATTGTCCGATAGAACGGGCAACGCCCTAGGCGCTCTCCGCCCTGCGAACCTGGCGCGCACGGCGAAGCCCGACCGGCGCGCCCTTTCCGGACCGGGCGGTTCCGTTTCCCATACCTTTTCCGTCGCACAAAAAGCATTACCCGCCGGCCGCCGCGACTCCGTAGCGTAGTGCCCAACCGGACGTTCCGGCCCGCGGCGCGCCGCGGCCGGCGCGCTCCCGTCAGGGACGAAGTGGCGGCACGCCCAGCCATCGAGCGCACTGCATCGCTCTGCCCTGTGGGGACGCAGACGTCGTCAGCCATGAGGGGAACACGATGCATCCGACCTTTTCGCGGGTCCTGCTGGCCGCCGCACTGGCCGCCGCCGGCAGCCCTGCCGTCGCCACCGAAATCCAGCTCGAGCAAGGCTGGAACGCCGAGCAACGCGCCTCCTGGTACGACGCCTCGCTCGGTTCACGGCTGCTGCCGCTGGCCTGGGCCCAGGCGCTGGAACGTCCGGACAGCGAGGAGCGCCTGTTCTCCGAAGACAACGCCCGGCGCCTCGGCTTTCCTCTGCGCAACTGGCAAGGCGGCGAACTGCGCCTGCCGCGCGGCTTCGCCCTCGACCAGCAGGACGACAGCCAGTTCTCCGACACCCGCCTGCGCTGGAAAGCCCGCCAGTCGTCCAGCGAACCCTGGGTCGGGCTGAATTGCGCCGGCTGCCACTCCACCGACATCAGTTACCGCGGCAGCGAACTGACCGTCGACGCCGGCGCCACCCTGGCCAACGTCCAGGCGATCTTCGACGAAGTGCTCGCCGCGCTGCGCCGCACCAGCGACGACGGCGACAAGTTCGCGCGCTTCGCCGGCAACGTCCTCGGCAGCGAGGACAGCCCGGCCAACCGCGAGCTGCTGAAGGCCGCCCTGGTCAAACGCGCGGCGCTGATCGACACCCTGCTGAGCATGTCCGCGACCGACCTGCAACCCGGCCCGGGGCGCCTCGACGCCACCGGCCAGTCACTCAACCGCGCGGCAATCAACTCCGGCGCCCGCCATCTGCAAGCGAACCCGACCGACGCGCCGACCAGCTTCCCGGCACTGTGGCACACGTTGCAGATGGACAAGCTGCAATCCAGCGGATTCGTGCCCAACGTCAAGGTCCTCGACCTCAACGGCCAGGTCTTCGACCTCGGCTACCTGGCCGGCGACATCGGCGTGGTCCAGGGCGACTACGGCGACGTGGTCAGCCATCCGCTGTCCGGCCTGGAGGGCTATATATCGAGCATCCGCGTGGACAACCTGACCCGTGTCGAGGGCCTGATCCACAAGCTCAAGGCGCCGGCCTGGCCGAGCCAGCTGTTCGGCGCCCCGGACAGCGCCAGGCTGGCCCAGGGCAAGCGCCTCTACGAGGAGAACTGCGCGGCCTGCCATGCGAGCATCGGCCGCGACGACCTGCAAACCCCGATCAAGGTCCGCCAGGTGCGCCTGAAGGCCCATGGCGACGACGCGCCGATCGGCACCGACCCGTGGATGGCCTGCAACACCTTCACCTTCAGCAGCCCCAGCGGCAACTACTTCGGCCTGTTCCGACCGTCCCTCGGCACCCCCAGCGGCGTCGGCATCGTCGGGCGGACTTCGAAGATCGCCGACATGCAGGTCCCCGAGGTGTTCCAGATCATGCTCGGCAAGAAAGGCCAGCTGGCCGACGGCATCGCCGAGATCATCCACGCCATCGTCACCGGGCAGCAGACCCTGCCCGGCTCCGACAGCCTGCAAGCGGTGCCCGCCGGACAATTGCTGCTGGCCGGCGCCGCCCCTGCCGACAGCCAGGCGCAGAGCCTCGCCGCCGGCGAAGTCCCCACCGACAAGAGTGCGCGCAAGGACTACTGCCTGAATACCGAGCATCCATTCCTCGGCTACATCGCTCGCCCGCTGAACGGCATCTGGGCCACCGCACCCTACCTGCACAACGGTTCGGTGCCGTCGCTGTACGACCTGCTGCTGCCCCAGGAGCAACGGCCGGCCACCTTCTACACCGGCAGCCACGAGTTCGATCCGAGCCGGGTCGGCTACCTCACCGCGCCCGGCCCGGACAACGCCTTCCTTTTCGACACCCATCTGGAAGGCAACTCCAACGCCGGCCACGACTTCGCCCGCGAGTACGACGAAAGCCAGCGCCTGGCGCTGCTCGAATACCTCAAGACCCTGTGAGCCGGCCCCGCCCACATGCCCAATAGAGAGAACCGCCCGATGCCCCTATCGCGACTCAGCCTTGCCATCCTTTCCGTCCTCGCCGGTGCCCCGGCATTCGCCGACGACAGCGGCGTCGACCTCGACCAGGGCTGGAACCAGACCCAGAAGACCGCCTGGCTGGAAGCCGGCCAGGGCTCGCGGATGCTGCCGCTGGCCTGGCTGGTGGCGCTGGAGCAGCGCGCCAGCGAAGAACCGCTGATGTCCGATGCGCTGATCCGCCAGTACGGCTATGTCCCGCACACCCTCGGCGGTTCCAGCGTGAAGGTGGTGCAGGGCTACGCGGTCGACCGCAGCGACGACAGCGACCTGACCTTCACCAAGCTGCGCTGGAAAGCCCTGCAGGGCTCCAGGGAACCCTGGGTCGGACCGACCTGCAGCATGTGCCACACTTCGCACATCAGCTACCAGGGCACCCAGCTGACCGTCTACGGCGGGCAGACCATGGGCGACCTCGCCGGCTTCCAGCTGGAGATCCTCGGCGCCCTGCAGAGCACCCGCGCCGACACCGCCAAGTTCGAGCGCTTCGCCCGCAAGGTGCTCGGCGCCGACGGCCTGGTCAGCGGCTACAACGATGCCAACAAGGCACGCCTGCAGGCAGCCCTGGACGCCACCATCGTGCGCCTGCGCGACGGCTCGCACTTCAACCTGCCGCACGATCCCGAGTTCGGCCCGGGCCGCCTGGACGCCATCGGTTCGATCTTCAACTCGGTGGGCTACGAACTGCATGCCAACGAGCAGATCTACGGCGCCGAGGACGCCCCCGTGAGCTATCCGTTCCTGTGGAACGTACCGCAGCTGGACCGCGTACAGTGGACCGGCTTCAACCCGAACCACATCAACGTGGTCGAGATCGACAACCGCAAGTTCGACGTCGGCGCCCTGGCGCGCAACGCCGGCGAGGCGGTCGGGGTATTCGCCGACGTCAAGGTGCTCAGCCCGATCCAGTCGGCGCTGCACATCGGCTACCCGTCGAGCATCAACGTCGACAACCTGATCCGCATCGAAGACCAGCTCGGCCAACTGAAGCCGCCGGCCTGGCCGAACCAGCTGTTCGGCGCCCCGGAGCCGACCAGGGTCGCCGAGGGCCGCGAGCTGTACCGGCAACATTGCTCCAGCTGCCACACGCCGCTGGACCGCAACGACCTGCGGACCCCGGTGAAGACCGTGCTCACCCACCTGCAGGCGCGCGGCGAGGTCGCGCCGATCGGCACCGACCCGTGGACCGCCTGCAACAGCATCGCCCAGCTGAAGACCGGCTACGTGCGCGGCAAGCCCTACCTGTCCTTCGTCGGCACCGGCCAGCGCGGTTTCTACGGCAAGCAGGCCTATGCGGTGGACGTGCTCCAGGAAGTGGTGGTCCAGGCCCTGGCCGCGCGCGGCCTGAGCGTCGCCCTGGGTGCCTTCCAGACCGCCGCCCTGGGCATCTTCGACGGGCAGTTGCCGCCGCTGATCAGTCCGGTGCCGGACAGCCCCGACGCCGACAGCGTCGAAGCGACCGCCGCGGACGCGCCAGGCGCCCTGCTCCTGGCCGAAAACGTCGCGGCCGGCAGCGACAAGGCCCGGCGCCTGGAGCAGTGCCTGGCGATGACCAGCGACCTGATGGCCTACAAGGCGCGCCCGCTGAACGGTATCTGGGCCAGCCCGCCCTACCTGCACAACGGCTCGGTGGCGACCCTCTACGACCTGCTGCTGCCGCCGGACCTGAGGCCACGGACCTTCTATACCGGCAGCGTCGAGTTCGACCCGGTCAACGTCGGCTACATCACCGATGCCGGCGGCGCCAACCGCTTCCTCTTCGACAGCGGCAAGCCGGGCAACGCCAATGGCGGCCACGACTACGGCAACGCGCAGTTCAACGAGCAGCAGCGCCGCGCCCTGGTCGAGTACATGAAGACCCTCTGAAGCCCCTCGCGCGGCCGGCGCTCCCGGCCGCGTCCCTCAACCGGCGGCGACCCGCCGCGCGGTCTCGACGAAGCATTCGAACTGGGTGTCGCTGGCACGAAGCCGCGAAGTCGGCGACACCGCCAGCCCCACCGGCAGGCGGAAGCCTTCGTTGACCGCCGCCGGCAGAGCGGTGAAGGCCACCCCCGGATAGGCGAACTTGGTCAGCGACAACGGCAGGAAGGCGAAGCCGTCGCCGCTGGCGACCTGGGCCAGGAGAATGCTCAGGTCGTTCGGCCGCACGCTGCGCCGGGGCGCGAAGGCGGCGGCATCCATCGCATCGTTCATGAACTGGCTGTAGGCGGGAAACAGCGAGTCCTTCGGTACCAGCAGCGGCTCGCCAATCAGGTCGTTCAGCGACCAGTCGGGCGCCAGTCGCCGGTGCAGGGTTTCCGACAGGGCGATGACGTGCTCGTAGCTGCCGATCTCCATCAGCTCGTATTCGCGCACCACCTTCGGCGGCGCGCCGATGATCGCCGCGTCCAGGGACGACTCGCGGACCAGGCTGAGCAGGTCCAGCGATGGCGCCCAGGATGGCGAAACGGCGCTGCACACCCGCGCTTCCTTCAGTTGCCGGGCCAGCTCGCCGGACCAGCCGGGATCGAGGTAGCGGCTGAAACCGATGTGCAACTGGCGGTCGTCGCCGTCGCCGATGTCGCGGGTCAGCGCCTTGGCCTCGGCGATGATCTTCACCGCGCGGCAATGCACCACCCTGCCCACTTCGGTCAGGCTCACCCCGGCCGGACCGCGGACGAACAGCGCCTCGCCGATGTGCGCTTCGAGCGCCTGGATCTGCCGCGACAGCGACGGCTGCGAAACGTGCAGCACCTCGGCGGCCTGGCCGATGCTGCCGTACTCGGCGACACAGGCGAAATACATCAGCTGGCGCAACGAAGGCATCGCCTTCGACCAATTGATGATCGGGAAACTGGCATCGGTCACGGACATTGCGTACATACCCCTCGCTGGCAACACGGGTCGGTTCGGCACGGACAGGGAAACCCCGGGACGGCGCGACGAGCGACCGCCGGCCGCCTTCATCCGAAAGCCGTTTCGCGGCAGAAGAACGAAAGATAGGTAGCGGAGATGACAGGAAGCGCGACGTTCGGGTCCGGGACGCTCTTCATGAACGGCGTCTTGTTCCCGCGCCGCCAGTATAGCCAGGCGGCATGGGGAACTGGCCATGCGGCGCGCCACCACCGCGGGCCACCCTCGCCGTTCGGATAGGTCCCCTTGCCAGGTCGGTCCGAAGCTGCCGGGGGCTATCGAAAGCGCTGCGCCGTGGGCACCGGCCACGAACGCAGGCCACCCCGTCGGCAGCGGCTGAACCGCTTCGTCTTTTCGTGAACCGCTTCCGTGTCGGCGGAGCGCCAGGGGGGCTACGCTGAGTTTTTCAGGATCAGGAGTACCGCCATGCTGGATCACGACCTGACTGTCGCCCTGCTCTGCCGTCTCAACCAGAACCAGAGTGCCCTCGGCATGGCCCTGGAGGAGCTGGCGATCTGGGCGAAGCGCCATGAAGGCGGCGAAACCTACGATGTCGTCATGAACCACCTGCAGACCCTGGAGCGCAACGCCGACTTCGTCGCCGAGGCCATCGTCGTCCTGATGGCGGATCGCTGAAGCGCGCCGGACCCGTACGAGCGGACGAGCCTGCGCGGTGCGCTGGGCACGGCACGCAGTAAAATCTTCAAGATTTTTCTTACAAGGCAATAGGACTCGTCCAAGTTACCTCGCCCATAGCTCCCGGTACCCTCGCCCGTTACACCTTCCAAGCACCAACGGGATCTCCAGGGCTTATGCTTCTTCGAACCATCAGTGTGGAAACTGCCGAGCAGACGGAACTGAATGCGGCCTTGTTGTGTGGTTTCGCCATTCCCGCCAGCGACCGCAACTTCATCGCCTACAGCCTCAACGAACAGGTCGACGAAAACGACTCGCGCGTCTACATCGCCTCCCTGTTCAAGACCGACGACGGCTTCCGCCTGGGCCGTCTCGACACCGACGAGGCCTGCGAGGCGGCCATCCAGGTGTTCCGCCAACTGGTCCGCGAAGCCACCACCGGCAACCGCCGGACCAGCGATCTGGCCTACCACCTCATCGACCTGCAGGACGCGGCCATCGCCCCCTCGCGGCGGGAAGAACACCGCTCCCTGGTGCTCGAACGCGAATGGGTGATGAAGCTCGTCACCTTCGAGTCCCCCCATGGCTACGGCCCCGCCCTGGATGGCGAGGAACCCTGCGCGGAAGTCCCGCCGCTCGTCCAGGAGGCCCTTTTCGAAGACGCCGCTCCCGATGTCCTCGCCGAAGACGATGCGGACGAGACCACGGACGGGCCGGCGGAGCCCATCGACGAGCCCGAGGCGGCGGAAGACGAAACCGTCACCGAGGCCGGATGCGTCGAGCCCGAGCCGCGGCCGGAGGCGGAAACGGCAGCGCCCGAGGGTGGGGCGCCAGCCGAGTTCGCGGCGAAAGCGGAGCAGTCCGCCAAGGTAGCGGATGCCGAGGCCATCGGCGCCTTCGTCGACAACGCCAGTCATCTTCGCGAGGAGCTTGCCGACCTGGCGCAGATGCTCCACCCCGCGCTGCACGCCGCCGACGCCACGGGCAGCGCCAACCTTCCGTCTCCAGACGCCGCCGAGGAATCCTCCATGCCCCCGAGCCCCTCCCCCCTCGCCGCACCCGCGCCGGAACCGGTATCGGCCAGAGTCCCCAGCCTGTCGCTGCGCCTCCGGGTGCCGCCCGCACGCCTGGCCGGCGCCGAGGGCGGGGCCAACGCCAGAGAGGCGCCCACCCAGGCCGCCGCCGTCATTCGCCAACCCGAGGATGAAGCCCACGTGGATACGGATACCGCGCTCGATATCGGCAACGATACCGAGCATCTGCTACAGGACGTGCAGGGCACCCTGGCCGACCTCGCCGGCATGGCCCAGCAACTGAGCCAGCAGAAGCAGGAAGCGCTCAAGCAGCAGGAGTCGCTGGAGTCGCTCCAGACGCAACTGCACGAGAAGGAGCGGCAATTGCAGGAAAAGGAAAAGCAGCTCCGGCAGTGGCACAAGCGCCTGCAGGACGACCGCCAGGCGCTGGAGCGGGAAACCGAGCAGAGCAACCGTCTCCTCGCCGAGCGCAGCGCGGCCCTGCAACAACTCGCGGAAAGCGTCGAAGCCCGCGAGCGCAGCAGCGCGCGGCGAGCCGAAGTACTGCAGATCGAGCAGGAACGCCTCGAAGAGTTGCGCAGCCAGCAGAACCTGCGCCAGGCCGAACTGGAAAAGCGCGAAGCCAGCGTCCAGCAGCGCAGCCTGGAACTCGGCGAGCGCTTCAAGAAGCTGGAAAGCGCCCGCGAGAAGCTGGCGCAGATCGTCAAGGGTTTCAACGAGACCGTACAGTTCAATACCGCTCTGCACGCCATCAGTCATACCGGGTTGAAGCGCCAGGAAGAGAGCGCAGCCGAACTGGAATAAGGTTCTCCTCCGGCAAAAGGGCGCGGCGCCGATACTGGCCCGCGCCCTTTTTCATTCGCCCAGCTGCGTCCGGCCGCCGGCAAACACCGGGGTCGCTTTGCCGCGCCCAGGGTATCGCGCGCTCAATACAGCTCGGGTCGCCGGTCGCGGTGCACGTGGTTGTGCGCACTGATGCGTTTCTCGTCGGCCTCGGCAAGGTCGAGACGGGCCAGCAGCATACCCGCCTCGCCCTGCAGCGGCCCGTCCAGCGGGTAGCCGTCGGCGTCGACGATCACCGAGCCGCCCACCCAGTCAACCCCGCGTTCCTGCCCGCAGCGGTCGCAGGCGGCGATGAACAGGCGGTTGACCGAGGCATTGGCCTGCACCCTGACCACTTCCGCCGGCCGCTCGCCCTCGGGACGCGGCGCCGCCGGCCAGTTCACCGGCGCGCAGAGCAGTTGCGCGCCGGACAGCGCCGGCAGGCGCACCCATTCGGGAAACTCCAGGTCGTAGCAGACCATCACCGCGATTCGCCCGAAGCGGGTAGCGACCACCGGCGGTGGCTGCTCGCCGGCCTCGAAGATGCCGCTTTCCTCGTTCCACAAGTGGGCCTTGCGATAGATCGCCCGCACGCCGTCGGCGTCCACCAGCGCCGCGCTGTTCGCCACTCGCTGCGGGTCGAGGCGTTCGCAGAAGCCGCCGACGATGACCAGGTCGAGTTCGCCTGCCAGCGCTTTCCACAACCCCAGGCTCGGTCCGTCGCGGGTTTCCGCCAGGGCCAGGGCTTCGCCGCGATCGGCGAAAACGTAGCCGCTGGCGGCCAGCTCGGGCAGCACCACGACGTTGGCGCCGCGCCGTGCGGCCTCGCGGATCGCCCGCTCGGCCAGGCGCAGGTTGTGCTCCTGTGCGCCGATCCGCGGAGCGATCTGGCAACAGGCGACGGTAACCTTGGCCATCAGGCGCCCCCCTCTTCCAGCAGGCGCTCGCCGAGGGTGGCGAGCCGTCGTTCCGCCTCCAGGTCCAGGGCCCGGCACATGAAGGCATAGACCGCGCCGGCCACCAGCAGGCCGACCACGAAGGCGACGTCGGCGCCGCCCAGCGCCACGGCGAAGGGACCGCTGTAGAAGCTCAGGGACATGAACGGGACCATCGCCAGCAACCCGACCAGGTAGGCGCTCAACCCCGGTCGGCCCCAGTGACCGTAGATGCCTTCGGGATTGAAGATTTCGCTGATCGCGTAGTGACCGTTGCGCACGAAGTAGAAGTCCACCAGGTTGACCGCGGTCCAGGGCACCAGGAAGTACAGCATCAGCAGGACGAAGGTGTTGAAGCTGCCCAGGTAGCTTTCCGGGATCGACAGGGCCACGCCGAATACCACCAGGGCGATCACGCCGATCCCGGTGACGCGCAGGTTGAGGGTCGGGGTGACCTTGCGGAAGGCATCGATGGCGCTGAGGCTGGTGAGCATGGCGCCATAGCAGTTGACCGCCATGATCCCCACCAGGGCCGGGACGGCGATCAGCACGGTGAAGGTGCCGAAGCCGGGATACAGCCGGTTGCCCACCTCGCGCACGCTGCCGATGGCGTCCGGCGCCGGCAATGCCGAGGCCAGGAATGCGCCCAGCGACATCAGCCAGAGCGCCGAACCGGCGGCGCCCAGGTAGGTCCAGAAGATCACCTTGCGGGTCGGCGTTTCGTGCGGCAGGTAGCGGGAGTAGTCGGAGACGTAGACCGCATAGCTGATCTGGTAGCCGGCGGCGGCCGACAGTTGGACCAGGAACGCGCTCCAGGAGAACGCCGGCGTACCGCCCAGCGCCGCGTCCGCTTCGAGGCTGCGCAGCGCACTGACGGTGAGGACGCCGAACACCGCGATCATCACGTAGGTCAGCCAGCGCTGCACGGTATGCAGCAGGTCGTGGCCGACGATGGCGAGCAACACCGCCACGCCGATCAGCAGGACGTACCAGGGCGCGCGGTGTCCCGGCAGCACGGTGTTGATCGCGTCGGTGGCGAGGATCACGTTGAACACGTTGAAACCGATATAGACGAAGACCACCGCGGCGAACGGCACGATGGCCCCGCGCAGGCCGAACTGGGCACGCGACTGGATCATCTGCGGCAAGCCCATGCGCGGGCCCTGGTTGGCATGGAAGGCCATGAAGAAGGTGCCGAAGCAGACGCCGAGGACGATCGCCAGGATCGAGTACAGCGCCCCCAGGCCGAGGGCCGGCCCGGTGAAGCCGGTGACCATGGTGGTGAGTACGAAATTGCCGGTGAACCAGAACGGCGCCTGGTGCCAGACCTTGCCGTGACGCTCGTGGCGGGGAACGTAATCGATCGAACGCACTTCGATCTTCGGGCGTGACGCCTCGTTGTTATTGCTCATGCGGCTTCCTCGTCATTCTTGTTATCGCTCGCCGGAAGCAGGCATTCCGGCCGGCGGCCCTGGCACAAGGCCATGGGAAGGACGGAGTGTCGGCAAGCGAAGACGGGAAGGGAATCAGTCAGGTCAAATAATCAGTTCAGCATTTTCTGAACCATACGCAGGGCGATCGCTGAACCGAGGGTCGCCGAGGCACCGCGTGCGCCCTTCTGACGCCCGCTCAAGGCCGGCGCGCAGCATGGCCTTCGGCGGAAACCTGGGGCGCCTGGGTCTGCCCCGCCTCGCGCTCCAGCAGATCGCGCAGGCGCTGCGCATCCAGCGGTCGGCTGAGCAGGAACCCTTGCAGTTCGTGGCATTGCTCGTCGCGCAGGATGTGCATCTGCCCTTCGGTCTCCACGCCCTCGGCGGTGACCCGCAGGTTCAGGGCGTTGCCGAGATTGATGATGGCCTGCACGATCGAACGGTCGCGCCCGGTCTTCTCCATGCTGGCGACGAAGCGCTTGTCGATCTTGATGCTGTCGAAGGGATAGGTGCGCAGGTAGCCGAGCGAGGAATAGCCGGTACCGAAGTCGTCCATGTTGAGGCGGACGCCCAGCTCCTTGAGGGCCGTCATGGTCCGCAGCGCGCCATCGACATCGTTGAGCATGACGTTCTCGGTCACCTCCAGCTCCAGCCGGCGAGCATCCAGGCGGGCCAGGCGCAGGGCCTCGCGCACCTGCCAGACGATATCGCCGGTCATGAACTGCGCCGGCGACACGTTCACCGAGACCATCACCTCGCCTGGCCAGCTGGCGGCGGTGGCGCAGGCCTCGCGCAGCACCCAGTTGCCGATCTGCACGATCAGGTCGCTTTCTTCCGCCAGGCCGATGAACTCGTCCGGGCCGATCAGCCCGCGGCGCGGATGGTTCCAGCGGATCAACGCCTCCGCCGAGGCGATCGTCTGTTCCTGCGCCAGGAAACGCGGCTGGTAGTACAACTCGAACTCGCCGTTCTGCAAGGCGGCGCGCAACTCGGTCTCGCGCAGCTTCTTCTCGGCGAGATGGGAGTCCATCGCTTCCAAGTAGAAACGCCAGGTATTGCGCCCCGCGGCCTTGGCCTCGTACATCGCCACGTCGGCGCAACGCAGCAGGCCCCGCGGATCGCCGCCGTGCTCCGGCGCCAGGGCCACGCCGATGCTGGCGCCGACATGGAAGCTGTGCCCTTCGTAGGCGACCTCGCGGTTGATCACGTCGATCAGCCGGCTACAGAACTTCTCGATTTCCAGCTTCGACGACACGTGGGTACTGACCACCACGAACTCGTCGCCGCCGAGCCGGGCAACCATGTCCTGGTCGCGGGTCGAGGCGCGCAGCCGTTCGGCGATGGCGTAGAGCACCGCATCGCCGGCGGGATGGCCGTGCTGGTCGTTGATCGGCTTGAAGCGGTCGAGGTCGAGCATCAGTACCGCTACCGGCGACTTGCCAGCCTTTTCCGCCAGCAGGCGTTCGAGGAACTGGAACAGCTTGTTGCGGTTCGGCAGGCCGGTCAGGGCATCGTGCAGGGACAGATGCTGGATCTTCGCATGGGCTTCGACCTCGTCGGTGATGTCGGCCGCCGTGCCGCGATAGCCGCTGGCGACGCCGTTGCGGATCGCGCTGGCGCTCAGCTTGCCGACCCGCGCCTGGCCCTGGCTGTCGCGGAAAGCGCAGACCAGGCTGGACGGCGCACCGGCATCGGGCAGCCCTTCCAGCCACTTGACGATGTTCACCGTATCGCTATCCAGCAACTCGTCCAGCCGCCGCCCGATCCAGGCCTCCGGCTGGTAGCCGGTGACGTCGCGGAAGCGCACGGAGAGATAGGTGAAGACGAAATGCCCGTCGACTTCCCAGATCCAGTCCGAGGCCGCCTCGGCTATCGACTTGAAACGTTCCTCGCTGGCCAGCAGGGCCTGGTTGCTGCGTTTCAGGACCTTCTGCTGGCGATCCACCGCGCGGGCGTTGAGCACGGCGCTGCGGCTCAGCCAGAACAGCAGCCCGGCGGCGAGCACGAAGATTCCCAGCAGCGGCAACGCGGTCTCCCGCAGCATGGCGCTACCCGGACGCGACGACACCCAGGCCAGGCGATGGGGAGTGCCCTCCAGGGCAAGGCTTTCCTTGTCGCCCGCCGCGCCGCCGGCCAGCAGGTGCAGGTTGGCGATGCCGTAGTCGCCGCCGAGCTTGGCCAGCTTCGCCGGGGTCAGCCGGTCGACGAAGACCATCACCGAGGCCTTGGCCAGGTCGATGGGCGCATGATCGCTGGTGGGCTTGATCGCCGAGGCGACCAGGATCGCCGGTGCGCCGTCGAAGTCGACGTAGCGGCTGATCGCCGCTTCGTCCACCGCGGCACGGCGTGCGGAGCGGAGGATGTCCCCGGTGTCGGCGTTCAGCGAGTCGGCCAGCGAGCGTTCGGAAAGCTCGCCCTCGAGCATGGCGTAGCGAGTGCCACGGTCGTCGATGACGAAGACGCCGTCGTAGCCGTTGGTGGTGTAGAGCACCGAGCCGAGGTTGTTCTTGGTGAAGGCCCAGTCCACATCGACCCGGTTTCCCAGATAGACGTAAGCATCGGTCCAGAAGGAATAGGTGGTGGAGAACTGCTCGGAATTTTCCCGGCGATTCTGCAGCGCCTTTTCCACGTAGAAATGGCTCTGCTCGATGGCGATGTCGTCCTGGTGCCTGGCGATGTGCAGGATCGCCCAGCCGCATGCACCGAGGGCGAGGAAAAGGGCGGCCAGGAACATTAGGAGATGCTTGGAGACCTGGGAGACTGCGGTACCGCTGGCAATCGCTGAAGCAAGCATCGATTCGCCATCCTTGTGACCGTATAGGTGCGGGCCTTGGTCACTGTCTTATAGTTAAGCATCCAGGGGGCGTCAAAAACCCCGCTTGGCAAGCGCATCGGCGCCGAAGATGCGGCTGCCGCTCCCGCAAAGGCGCGCGCCGCCGCTGGCCTCAGCGGCGCGCGGCGGCTCTCAGCGGCCCTGCCTGGCGACGATCGCCTCGGCCACGCTGGCCGGTACCTCGGCATAGCGGACGAACTCCATCGAGTAGCTCGCGCGCCCCTGGGACATCGAGCGCACGTCGGTGGCATAGCCGAACATTTCGCCCAGCGGGACCTCGGCACGGATCACCTTCCCCGCCGGGGTATCCTCCATGCCCTGGATCAGGCCACGCCGGCGGTTGAGGTCGCCCATCACATCGCCCATGTAGTCCTCCGGGGTCACCACCTCGACCTTCATCACCGGCTCCAGGAGCACCGCTCCGCCCTTCTGCGAGAGGTGCTTGGTGGCCATCGAGGCGGCGATCTTGAACGCCATCTCGCTGGAGTCGACGTCATGGTAGGAGCCGTCGTACACCGTCGCCTTCAGGCCGATCAGCGGGTAGCCGGCGAGCACGCCGTTCTGCATCTGGTCCTCGATGCCCTTCTGGATCGCCGGGATGAATTCGCGGGGAATCACCCCGCCGACCACCTCGTTGTGGAACTCCAGGCCTTCCTGCCCCTCATCGGCCGGAGCGAAGCGGATCCAGCAATGGCCGAACTGGCCGCGGCCGCCGGACTGGCGGACGAACTTGCCCTCGATCTCGCAGGTGTTGCGGATGGTCTCGCGATAGGCCACCTGCGGCTTGCCGATATTGGCTTCGACGCCGAACTCGCGGCGCATGCGGTCGACGATGATGTCCAGGTGCAACTCGCCCATCCCGGAAATGATGGTTTGCGCGGTCTCCTCGTCGGTCTTCACCCGGAACGACGGGTCTTCCTGGGCCAGCTTGCTCAGGGCGATGCCCATCTTCTCCTGGTCGGCCTTGGTCTTCGGCTCCACCGCCACCGAGATCACCGGATCGGGGAAGTCCATGCGTTCGAGGATGATCGGCTTGTCGATGGCGCACAGGGTGTCGCCGGTGGTCACGTCCTTCATGCCGATCAGCGCGGCGATGTCGCCGGCGCGCACTTCCTTGATCTCGTCGCGCTGGTTGGCGTGCATCTGCACCATCCGCCCGACCCGCTCCTTCTTGCCTTTCACCGAGTTGAGCACCGCGTCGCCGGAAGTCAGCACCCCGGAATACACGCGGGCGAAGGTCAGGGTGCCGACGAAGGGGTCGGTGGCGATCTTGAACGCCAGCGCCGAGAAAGGCTCGTCGTCGTCCGCATGGCGCTCGTCGTGCTTCTCTTCGTCGTCCGGGTCGGTGCCCCTGATCGCCGGGATTTCCGACGGAGCCGGGAGATAGTCGATCACCGCGTCGAGCACCAGCGGCACGCCCTTGTTCTTGAACGAGGAGCCGAGCACCGCCGGTACGATCTGGTTGGCCAGGGTCCGCTGGCGCAGCCCGGCCTTGATCTCCTCGATGCTCAGTTCCTCGCCTTCCAGATACTTGTTCATCAGTTCGTCGTTGGCCTCGGCGGCGGCCTCGACCATGTGCGCCCGCCACTCCTCGGCCAGCGCCCGCAGCTCCGCCGGGATCTCCTCCTCGCGGTAGCTGGTGCCCTGGTCGGCATCGTTCCAGTAGATGGCCTTCATCTTCACCAGGTCGATCTGCCCGCTGAAGTTTTCCTCCGCGCCGATCGCCAGTTGGATCGGCACCGGGACATGGCCCAGGCGTTGCTTGATCTGCGCGACCACGCGGAGGAAATCGGCGCCCTGGCGATCCATTTTGTTGACGTAGGCCAGGCGCGGCACATGGTACTTGTTGGCCTGGCGCCAGACCGTCTCGGACTGCGGCTCGACTCCGTCGGCGCCGCTGAACACCACCACCGCGCCATCGAGCACGCGCAGCGAGCGCTCCACCTCGATGGTGAAGTCGACGTGGCCGGGGGTGTCGATGATGTTGAAGCGATAGCGGTGCGGGAACTGCTTGGTCGAGCCCTGCCAGAAGGCCGTGGTCGCCGCCGAGGTGATGGTGATGCCGCGCTCCTGCTCCTGGACCATCCAGTCCATGGTCGCCGCGCCGTCATGGACCTCGCCCATCTTGTGGTTGACGCCGGTGTAGAAGAGGATCCGCTCGGTCGTCGTGGTCTTGCCGGCGTCGACGTGGGCGACGATGCCGATGTTGCGATAAAGCTCGATGGGAGTGGTGCGAGCCATGATCTGCCCCTTGGGTGCTGCCCTGGATGATGGGAACGACTGCTGAAAGAAAAATGTAGCTGAAGAAAGGACGCCGCAGCACCGCCGCGACGCCTGCTTTTCGACCTCGGCAGAGGGGACTGGTTCTGCCGCTCCGGCCCGCCGACGAAAGGCGCGACGGCAGGGCTTGTTCCCAGCGGACATAAACTCATGGCGCAAAGGTCTAAGCCGTCCCTGGAAAATCCCCCGGCTCGACGGACATCCCTGGACACACCGGAACAAGAGATGCCCCGACCATGCACCGATCGCTCCACACCGACGCGCCGCTGGGCGCCGCCCTGCTGCTGGCCCTGCAGCTCGCTCCCGGCAGCGCCGCCGCGGCGGAGGATCAGGCGCCTGTCGACCCGCCCACGGTCCAGTTGCAACGAATCGAGGTGACCGGCAGCGCGATCCGCCGGGTCGATGCGGAAACCGCGGTGCCGATCAGCGTCCTGCGCGCCGAGGAGCTGCGCCAACAGGGCGTGACCAGCACCGAGGAACTGATCGGCCGGCTTTCCGGCAACCAGGGCGTATACAACTCCAGTCGCTCGGTCGGCAGCGCCACCGGCGGCGCCTCGTTCGCCGACCTGCGCGGAATCGGCGCGAACAAGACCCTGGTGCTGCTCAACGGCCGGCGCCTGGCGAACAATGCCATCGACGGCTCCGCGGTGGATCTCAACACCATTCCCTTCGCCGCCATCGACCGGGTCGAGGTGCTGCGCGACGGCGCCTCCGCGCTGTACGGCACCGATGCCATCGGCGGGGTGATCAACTTCATCACCCGCAAGAGCCTGAACGAAGGCCGCTTCGACAGCGGCTACGCCTCCCCCACCCACGACGGCGGCGGCAACCAGCGCAACGTCAGCGCTAGCTGGGGCTTCGGCGAGCTGGAGGAGGATCGCTTCAATGTCTTCGCGGTGGCCAACTACGACAAGCAGGAGCGCCTCGGCGCCAAGGACCGCGGCTACACCTACAACTACCAGCCGGGACGCGGCCTCGACTACAGCTCCGGCACCGCCTTCCCCGGCAACTGGAGCCAGGGCGCCAACGCCAGCAATCCGCTGGCCGCCGGCGGTTGCAAGGGCGCCGACCTGATTCCGCGCAACGGCATCTGCCGGCAGAGCCTGTGGCGCTACCTCGACCTGGTGCCGGAAACCGAGAAGACCTCGGTGTTCAGCCGCGCCACCGGCAAGCTGGCCGACGAGCACAACGTCAGCCTGGAGTACTTCTGGTCGCGCAACGACAACGCTACCCAGGTCGGCCCAGGGACCCTAACCGGCCTGCAGATCGATCCCGGCACCGCCTTCTATCCCGGCAACGGCATCACTCCCGGACCCGGCGGCTTCGCCCTCGACCCGAGCCGGCCGGTGGAGGTCAACTGGCGACAGAGCGTGCTCGGGCCGCGCCTGCAATCCTCGCAGAACACCGGCCAGCGCCTGCTGCTCGGCTTCGACGGCCGGTTCGCCGACTGGGACTACGATATCGGCGCCTCGTACAACCAGAACAAGGTGGTCGACCATATCCACAGCGGCTACGTCGATGATCGCGCCGCCGCCCTCGGCATCGCCAACGGGACGCTGAACCCGTTCGGGCCGCAGACCGACGCCGGCCTCGCCTACCTCGGCAGCCATGCCCTGAGCGGCGACTTCCGTACCTCGGTCGGCCGCGTCAAGGGCCTGGACGCCCGCGCCAGCCGGGAGATCGGCGACTGGTTCGGCGCCGGGCCGGCGGCCCTGGCGCTGGGCGGCGAGTTCCGCAAGGAAGCGTTCCACCAGGACATCCAGGACTTCGCCGGCAACGTGCAGAGCCTCGGCGTCGATCCCGCCGCCACGGTCAGCGGCGAGCGCAACCTGAAGGCGCAGTACGCCGAACTCAACGTGCCGGTGCTGGACAGCCTGGAACTCAGCGCGGCGATCCGCCACGACAAGTACAGCGACTTCGGCAGCACCAGCAACCCGAAATATTCGTTCCGCTTCCAGCCGTTCCGCCAGTTGGTCCTGCGCGGCGCCTACAGCGAAGGTTTCCGTGCGCCGTCGCTGTACGAACTGTACAATCCGACCTTCACCACCTATACCAGCGCCAACTACGACGACCCGCGCCTGTGCGCCGGCGGCCAGCCGAGCCAGGGCGGCATCGCCAACCGCGACTGCGCCCAGCAGTTCTACAACGCCACCGGCGGCAATACCGACCTGCGACCGGAAACCGCGCGCAACGTTACCCTGGGCCTGGTCTACCAGCCGCTGCGCGACCTTTCCGTCGGCCTGGACTTCTGGTGGATCAGGATCGCCAACCAGATCGCCGAGTTTCCCGAAGCGGCGATCTTCGCCGACCCGCAGGCCTACGCCGGACGCATCGTGCGCAAGGCCGACGGCTCTATCGATCACGTCGTCACCGGACTGGCCAACCTCGGCAAGGTAAAGACCAGCGGCGTCGACCTGAGCCTCGATTATCGTTTCCCGGCCAGCCGCTACGGGCAGTTCGGGCTCGACCTGCAAGGCACCTACGTGTCCCGCTACGACTTCCAGCAGCAGATCGGCGGCCAGTACCTGGACAACGTCGGCGACTTCCAGGGCGTCGGCGTGATCGCCCGCTGGAAGCACGTCGCCAACGCCACCTGGAGCCGCGACGCCTGGCAGGCCACCCTGAGCAACCGCTACACCAGCGGCTACAACGACTACGACCGCGCCAGCCACGGCAAGGTCGGCTCGTGGAACCTCTGGGACCTGGCCGGCAGCTACCGCCTCAGCCACGCGCTGGGGCTGACCCTCGGGGTGAAGAACCTGTTCGACCGCGAACCGCCGTTCAGCAACCAGACCTACACCTTCCAGAGCGGCTACGACCCGCGCTACACCGATCCCTACGGGCGCATCCTGTTCGGCCGCCTCAGCTACAGCTTCTGATGCCGGCGCGGGCGCCCGGCCGGTATGGCCGGCAAGCCCGTCGACGGCTGTCCAGCTACCAGATCCGGTAGCCCTGCCAGATTTCGCAGGCGACCAGATCTGGCAGGTTGTTGGGCTCCCGGTGCCATGCAACCTATTACGCCTCTCGCCCCCCACCCGTTCGCGCAAGAGGACACCGCATGATCATTCTCGGGATCACCAACAACGACCTGGCCGGCGCCTGCCTGGTGCGCGACGGCGGGATCGTCGCCGCCGCCAGCGAGGAGCGCTTCACCCGCCAGAAGGACCACAAGGCCTGGCCGAGCCGCTCCATCGACTATGTGCTCGGCGAGGCCGGCATCGACCTGGCCGACATCGACCGCATCGCCTACGGCTGGAACGCCGGGTTCGACGCCGGGCGGCACCTCGACCTCTATCTGGACCGGGTCCTCGAGGAAGCCCGCGAGCGTCCCGAGGGCCTGCCGCACCTGCGCAAGCGGATCGCCGACGAAATGGCCAACGACAAGGCCAAGCGCGGCGAATTCGATGCCTTCGTCCGCGCCAACGGCCTGCGCGGCAAGGTCGAGTACATCGACCATCACGAATGCCACGCCCTCGGCGCGTTCGTCTGCTCGCCGTTCGACGAGGCGCTGACCCTCACCTGCGACGGCCGCGGCGACTTCCAGTCGCTCACCGTCACCCACTACCGCGCCGACGGCGGCGAGACGGTCCTGCAACGCGAGACCAGCGTCGACAGCCTGGGCTACTTCTACGGGCGCATCACCCGCCTGCTCGGCTTCAAGCCGAACCGCCACGAAGGCAAGATCACCGGCCTGGCGGCGTTCGGCGACGCGGAAAAGCTGCTGCCGCTGATGAACGACATGATCCGCCTGGAGAACGGCCGCCTGCGCGCCCGCTGCGGCGAACTGTACCTGCCCTCCTACGACGGCTACAGCGATCCGCTGCTGCAACGCTGCGCGGCGGAACGCCCGGCGGATGTCGCCGCCGCCGCGCAACGGCACTCCGAAGACCTGCTGGTGGCCATCGCCCGGCAGCACGTGGCGCGCACCGGTTGCGCCAACCTGTGCCTGGCCGGCGGGGTGTTCGGCAACGTCAAGCTGAACCAGCGCCTGCGCGAGATCCCCGGGGTCCGCGATGTCTACGTGCTGCCCTGCATGGGCGACGGCGGCCTGGCCCTGGCCGCGGCGGTGGCGGTGGCCTATCGCGAGAACGGTACGCGCTTCCCGGCGCCGAGCATGGCCCTCGGGCCGGACGCGCGCAGCGCCGCGCAGAATGCCGAGCTGATCGCCAGCCAGTACCCGCAGCTGGCCTACAGCCGGCCAGCCAACCTGATCGAGACGCTGGTCGAAGCGCTGCGGGAAAACCAGGTGCTGGGCATGTTCAAGGGCCGCATGGAGTTCGGTCCGCGCGCCTTGTGCAACCGCAGCATCGTCTACCATCCCGGCGATGCCAGCGCCAACGACTGGCTCAACCAGCGCATGGAACGCACCGAGTTCATGCCATTCGCCCCGGTCACCGCGGTAGAACACGCCGAGGCTTGCTACGTTGGCTGGCGTGAAGACCAGGTGGCGGCCGACTACATGACCATGACCTACGACTGCCATGCGGATTTCCGCGCGCGCTGCCCGGCGGTGGTGCATGTCGACGGCACCGCCCGGCCGCAGATCATCCGGCCGCAGGCCGATCCGTTCATGCACGCCCTGCTGCATGCCTGGCATGCCCGCAGCGGCCAGCCGGCGCTGATCAACACCTCCTTCAACCGCCACGAGGAACCGATCGTCTGCGCCCCGCAGGACGCCCTCGGCGCGCTGGAGGACGGCATGGTCGACCTGGTGGTGCTGGGCGAGTCCCTGCTGGTCTGGCGCAAGGGCGAGAACGCCTTCGCCAGGGCGCGCTTCGAGTGAGGCGCAAACCGCAGCGAACCGGCACGGCGACGCGGGAACCGGCATGTACCTGATCTTTTCCGGCTACTTCGCCGCCGAGGGGCTGATCTATCCGTTCTGGCCGACCTGGCTGGCCAGCCTGGGCTTCGGCGCCAGCCAGATCGGCCTGTTGATCGCCGCGGCCTACTGGCCGCAGGTGATCGCCGGGGTGGCGCTGACCTACGTGGCCGACTGGCGCATCGACCAGTTGCGCCTGGCGACCCTGCTGGCGGCCCTGGCCGGCGCCTGCGCCCTGCTGTTCCAGCTGGCCGAGGGCCTGCCGCTGTTCATCGCCCTGAGTGTGCTCTACGGCGCGTTCTGGACCAGCGTGCTGCCGCTCACCGAGTCCTACCTGCTCAAGCGCGACAAGGCCGCCCTGCAGAACTACGGGCGGGTACGCGCGGTCGGTTCGCTGGCCTTCATCCTCACCGCGACCCTGGGCGGCCTGCTGCTCGGTCGTTTCGGCCAGCAACTGGTGCCCGCCCTGGTCGGCCTGACGATGCTGCTCACCGCCCTCGCCTGCCTGTTCCTCCGTCGCCGCAGCCTGCGCCGTCCGGACTCGCCGCTGCCGGGCGCCAGGCGCCGTCCCGACCTGCGCGGGATCCTCCGGCAACGCCCCCTGCTGCTGGCCATCGCCGCGGCGGGAATGATCCAACTGAGCCACTCGTTGTACTTCACCACCGCCTCGCTGGGCTGGCAGACGCTGGGCTACTCGTCGTTCTCGGTCGGCGCCTTCTGGGGCCTGGCGGTGATCGCCGAGATCAGCTTCTTCGCCGTCTCCAACCGCATCCTGGACCGCCACCCGGCGCTCCAGGTGATGCTCTTCTCCAGCCTTTGCGCGGCGCTGCGCTGGGGCCTGCTGGCCGGCAGCGAACACCTCGCCGCGATCCTCCTCGGCCAGTGCCTGCACGCCCTCAGCTTCGCCGCCTACCACGCCGCGGTGATGCGTTACATCCGCGACCACGCGCCGGAAAGCGCGCGGGTACTGACCCAGGGGATCTACTACTCTCTGGCGGTAGCGCTGCCCATGGGCCTCGCCAGTCCGGCCGCCGGCTGGCTGTACGAAGGCCTGCCGCAGTGGTCCTATCTGATCATGGCGCTGTTCGCCCTCGGCGGCGCGGTCCTGGTCTGGCTTGCCCTACAGAGTGCCCGAGATGCATCGACTAGCGTTTTCAGCCGTTCTGTTTGACATGGACGGCGTCCTGATCAGCTCCCGCGAAGCCATCGCCGCGGCCTGGAGCCGGGTCGCCGGCGAACAGGGCGTGGCGCTCGGCCCGGACTGCCTGCGCGACCACGTGCACGGTCGCCCGGGCGGCTACACCCTGGACTATCTGTTCGGCCACCTGCCGATGGAGCGCCGGCGGATCCTCAAGCAACGGGTCGATGCGCTGGAGGAAGGCGCCGACTGTCCCCTGCTGCCCGGCGTCGCCGCGGTGATCCGCCAGCTGCGTTGGCTGGACGTGCCCTTGGCGCTGGTCACCAGCAGTTGGCCGGCACGCATCGACCACGTGCTGCGCCAGCACGACCTGCAGGCGGCGTTCCGCACCCTGGTCAGCCGCGACGACGTGGTCCACGGCAAGCCGGCTCCGGATGGCTATCGCCTGGCCGCCGCCAGGCTCGGCGTGGCACCGTCGCGCTGCCTGGTGTTCGAAGACTCCCTCAGCGGCGTGCAGGCCGCCTGTGCCGCCGGCGCGACCTGCGTGGCGATCGGCGAGGAGAGCGGCCTGCTCGCCGCCGGCGCGCGCTGGTCGGTCCGGGATTTCCGCGAGCTACGGATCGTCCGCGAAGACGACCGGCTGTACTGCCAGCATCGGCACCCCGCCACGACCGGCAGCGAGAGGAGCGTTGGCGTCCCATGAGCCCGACCCTGCAAGATGCCCGGCTGCTCTGGGACTTCCTCGGCCAGGGCCGCTGCCATGTGCCCTGCGAACTGCTGGTGGTATGCGGCTCCTACGACCTGCGGGTCTGCGACCACGCCTGCGAACTGCTCGAACGCGGCCTCGCCGAACGCCTGCTGTTCACCGGCAACACCGGGCACTGGACGCGCCATCTCTGGGTCGAGCCGGAAGCCGAGCTGTTCGCCCGCCACGCCAGGGCGCGCGGGGTAAGCGACAGCCTCATCGTGATCGAGCCGCGGGCGACCAACTTCGCCGAGAACATCGCCTTCGCCCGCGAGCTGTTCCCCGACCTGCGCCGCGCGACCTTCGTCACCAAGCCCAACTCGATCCGCCGCGTGGCGCTGACCCTGCCGGTCCGCTGGCCGGGTCTGGAGGGACACGTGGATGCGCCCGACTACGCATTTCCCGACGGCATCTCGAACCTGGTCGGCGTACTCGGGGTGATCGACGAGATGGTCGGCGACCTTGACCGCATCATGCGTTACCCGGCGCTGGGCTTCCAGGTCGCCTGCCCGATCCCGGCGCAGGTCATGGACGCCTGGGAACGCCTGGTGGCGCGCGGTTTCGACCGCCACCTGGTGAACCCGCCGCGCTGAGCTGACAGCACTGTAATCTTCCCCACAGCTTGCCGACAGGCGCGCGCCGCTAGGGTGTCCGCATCGCCGCACCGCCCTGGCGGGGCCGCGACCTCCCGGCTGCGCAGGCTCGCGCAGTCCGTCCTGCCACCTGCGTGGAAACCAGCGGATGCACAGAACTTCGCGACGCACCTTCGTCAAAGGCCTCGCCGCCACCGGTCTGCTCGGCGGACTGGGTCTCTGGCGCGCCCCGGCCTGGGCCCTGGCCGGGCCGGGCCAGCAGAACCTGCTCGCCGGCGACAGTTTCGACCTGTTCATCGGCGAGACCCCGGTGAACCTCAGCGGCTCGCCGGCCACCGCCATGACCATCAACGGTTCGCTGCCCGGCCCGACCCTGCGCTGGCGCGAAGGCGACAACGTGACCCTGCGGGTGCGCAACCGCCTCGCCGAGGACACCTCGATCCACTGGCACGGCATCATCCTGCCGGCCAACATGGATGGCGTGCCGGGCCTCAGCTTCGAGGGCATCGCTCCCGGCGGTCTCTACGAATACCGCTTCAAGGTCCGGCAGAACGGCACCTACTGGTACCACAGCCACTCGGGGCTACAGGAGCAGGCCGGGGTCTACGGCGCCCTGGTGATCGACGCCCGCGAGCCGGAACCGTTCAGCTACGACCGCGACTACGTGGTGCTGCTCAGCGACTGGTCGGACGAGAAGCCGCAGCGCATCCTCGCCAAGCTGAAGAAGCAGTCCGACTACTACAACTTCCACAAGCGCACCGTCGGCGACTTCATCGACGACGTCAGCGCCGACGGCTGGGCCGCGACCCTGGCCGACCGCAAGATGTGGGCCGAGATGAAGATGAGTCCCACCGATCTCGCCGACGTCAGCGGCTACACCTATACCTACCTGCTCAACGGACAGCCGCCGGACGGCAACTGGACCGGCCTGTTCCGCCCCGGCGAAAAGCTCCGCCTGCGCTTCGTCAACGCCTCGGCGATGAGCTATTTCGACGTCCGCATTCCCGGCCTGAAGATGACCGTGGTGGCCGCCGACGGACAGCACGTCGAGCCGGTCAGCGTCGACGAGTTGCGCATCGCCGTGGCCGAGACCTACGACGTGATCGTCGAACCGGGCGGCGAGCGCGCCTATACCCTCTTCGCCCAGTCCATGGACCGCAGCGGCTACGCCCGCGGCACCCTGGCGCTTGCCGAAGGGCTTAGCGCGCCGGTGCCGACGCCCGATCCGCGCCCGCTGATCGGCATGGACGACATGGGCATGGGCGGCATGGACCACGGCGCCATGGGGCATGGCGCGGCGACGAGGCCCGCCAGCGAGATGGACCATTCGAAGATGTCGGGCATGGACATGAAGGGCATGGACCATTCGAAGATGGCCGGCATGGACATGAACGGCATGGACCACTCCAAGATGGCCGGCATGGACCACTCCAGGATGGGCATGGGCGCCATGCCGATGCAGTCCCATCCGGCTTCGGAGGACGGCAACCCGCTGGTCGACATGCAGACCATGACGCCGACACCGAAGCTCGCCGACCCCGGCCTCGGCCTGCGCGACAACGGGCGGCGGGTGCTGACCTACGCCGACCTGCGCAGCCGCTTCGCCGACCCGGACGGCCGCGAGCCGGGGCGCACCATCGAGCTGCACCTGACCGGACACATGGAGAAGTTCGCCTGGTCCTTCGACGGCATCAAGTTCTCCGACGCCGAGCCGCTGCGCCTGACCTACGGCGAGCGCCTGCGGATCGTCCTGGTCAACGACACCATGATGACCCACCCGATCCACCTGCACGGCATGTGGAGCGACCTGGAGGACGAGCAAGGCAATTTCCTGGTGCGCAAGCACACCATCGACATGCCGCCGGGCACCCGCCGCAGCTACCGGGTCACCGCCGACGCCCTGGGACGCTGGGCCTATCACTGCCACCTGCTGTTCCACATGGAGATGGGCATGTTCCGCGAAGTGCGGGTAGACGAAGGAGACAACGCATGAGCCGCCAGCCGAAACCCGCCCGCCTGGCCGGCGGTGCCCTCGCCCTGGGTCTGCTGCTGGGCCTGCCGAATCCCGTCGAGGCCGCGCGGGACAATGGCATGGACCACTCGGCCATGGACCACGGCGCGATGCCTGGCATGGACCACGGCCAGAGGACCTCCGCCCCGGCGAAACCCATGGACCACCAGGGGATGGGGCATGGCCGGATGCCGGGGATGGACCACGGCGCCGCATCGCCCGCCCCGGCACAGCCCATGGAGCACCAGGGAATGGACCATGGCCGGATGCCGGGGATGAGCCGCGCTGCGCGGCAACCTCCGGCGCAGGCCGCGCCCAGCCAGAGCCGTACGCCGATCCCGGTGCCGACCGAGGCCGACCGCCGTGCCGCCTTTCCGCCGCTGGAGGGGCACAAGGTGCACGACAGCGCGCTGAACAGCTTCTTCCTGCTCGACCAGTTGGAATACCAGGACGCCGACGACGGTAGCGCGCTGGCCTGGGACGCCAGCGGCTGGATCGGCGGCGACATCAACCGCCTGTGGCTGCGCAGCGAAGGCGAACGGCTCGACGGCAAGACCGAGGACGCCGAGGTCCAGGCGCTGTTCGGGCACGCCATCGGTCCCTGGTGGGACCTGGTCGCCGGCGTGCGCCAGGATTTCAAGCCCGGCTCGCCGCAGACCTGGGCGGCGTTCGGCGTGCAGGGCCTGGCGCTCTACGACTTCGAGGCGGAAGTCACCGCCTTCCTCGGCGAGAACGGCCAGAGCGCGCTGCGCCTGGAGGGCGAGTACGACATCCTGTTGACCAACCGGCTGATCCTCCAGCCCAGCGCCGAGGTCAACCTGTACGGCAGGAACGATCCCGCCCGCGGCATCGGTTCGGGCCTTGCCGATAGCGAGCTGGGCCTGCGCCTGCGCTACGAGATCCGTCGCGAGTTCGCGCCCTACATCGGGGTGACCTGGAACCGCTCCTACGGCAACAGCGCCGACCTGGCCCGCGCCGAGGGCGAGGACGACGACGAGGCGCGCTTCGTCGCCGGTATCCGCATGTGGTTCTGAACGCGATCGCGGCCAGCCGCTAGCGGTAGCCGTCGAGCAACGGCGAATCGTCGATGAGGTCGCAGCGTTCCAGCGCTGGCAGGTTGCACGGCCGGTAGTCGGGGCATTCGTCCAGCCGCCGCTGCACCGAACGGTGCAGCTTGACCCGGGTTTCCTGCCCGACCGGTTCCAGCGGCCGCGAGCGCGGCCGGCCACGCGACCAGCGCCAGGCGCGGTTGCCGCTGCGGCGGTCCCAGACCAGCAGCGGCAGCCACTCGGCCAGGCGCCAGGGCCGGGTCATCACCGGCAGGATCGGCGCGGTCGGGTCCGGGCCCTGCTTCGAACGTGCGCGCAACTGGTCGCGGCTGCGCGCCGGGTCGACATGCAGGCCGGCCTCCAGCGCCTCGCCGAGCATCCAGGTAAAGGCCACCAGAGCCAGCCGCGAGTCCTTCGGCGCATAGCCACCGCCGACATCGGAGTGCATGCCGGGGAACCACACCTGCAACACGTCGGACTTGCGGTCCTTCTCGCCGAACCAGAGGTTCTGCCGGAAGAAGCAGCGGCATTCGTCGATGGCCAGGGCCTGGCGGACCACGTCGACCATTTCGTTGTTCGAGGAATACGGCACGGTCAGCGGGTCGTAGACCCAGCCCACCGAGGTCACGGTGTCGAACAGGCCGAGGAAGTGCACCTTCACCTGCCGGCCGAAGACCTTGCGGAAGCGTCCCAGCAGGCCGAAGTCCGGTCCGCGGCGACGCGTGCCGGCCCGCTTGTCTTCGTCGCGGGGCGGCATGCGGGTGGTGAGCAGGGTCCAGGCGTAGTCGAAGAGGTGCGGCTGGTGCGCATCGATCAGGCCCACCGCGCGCAGCATCGCGGCCAGCACGCGCACCGCGTAGGCCCCGCGGGAAAAGCCGAAGAGGAATATCTGGTCGCCGGGCCGGTAGTGCTCGGCGAGGAAGCGATAGGCGCCCTCGACGTTGCGCTTGAGCCCCCAGCCGAAGGCCAGGCCGGCGATCCGCGAGGGAAACTTCTGCCACTCGAACAGGGTTTCCTTCAGGCCGAAGGTGCCGACGCCCTGGTCGTAGTAGGCCAGCACCCTGCGCGGATCGCGCGACAGCGAGCGGTACAGACGCACCACGTTGGTCGGCTGGTCGCCGAAGCGGTTCGAGGTTCCGTCGATGCAGACCACCAACTGGCGCGGCGCGTCGTTGTCCTGGGCGCTGCCGGCAGGCGGCAAGGCGGAATCGGGGGAGAGATCGTCCATTGGGCTCACGCAGGCAAAGCCTGACTTCCGTCGGCGGTGGATGGGAATGGCGACGCATGATACCCAACCTGGATGATCCGCCAAGCGCACATTGCCGGGAAATGGCGGCAAAGACGAAAAGCCCCTGGCGCCGCAGGGCGAATAACCGCTTCGCGGTTATCCGCAGCCCCTGGCTTCGGCGAGGGCGGGTCGAGCCGGCCGCTCAGCCTGCCCTGGATACCCCGAGGAACGGCTGCCACGCCGGCGCGCCACTATCCGCCGCGGCCTTGAGGGCGGCCACCGCCGCGTCGACGTCGGCCTCGCGGGTGTAGCGACCGAGGCTCAGGCGCACGCTGCGGCCAGCGCTGGCGGCATCGTGGCCGAGGGCGAGAAGCACGTGGGACGGCGCCGGCCGCGCCGAGTTGCAGGCCGAGGTGCTGGACAGCGCCAGGCTGGACTCCAGTGCCTGGGGGACAAAGGCCGGGTTGTCGAAGGTCAGGTTCAGGGTATGCGCGATGCGTGCGTCGGCGCTGCCGTTCAGGCGCCAGCCGTCGATCTGCGCCAGCCCCTCCAGCAGACGCCGCTGGAGTCCGGCGATGCGCCTGCCCTCCTCCTCGAAAAGCTCGCCGGCGAGGGCGAAGGCCTCGCCCATACCGACGATCTGGTGGGTCGCCAGGGTCCCGGAACGCAGGCCCTGCTCGTGTCCGCCGCCGTGGATCTGCGCCTTCAGCCGCCGCTCGGCGCGCGGCCCGACGTACAACGCGCCGATGCCCTTGGGCCCGTAGGTCTTGTGTGCGGAGAACGACATCAGGTCCACCGCCAGGCGGCCCAGGTCGATCTCCACCTTGCCGCTGGCCTGCGCCGCGTCGACGTGGAACAGCGCGCCGCGCTCGCGCACCCGTTCGCCGATGGCGGCGATGTCGGTCAGGGTGCCGAGTTCGTTGTTGACCCGCATCAGCGACACCAGACGGGTATCGGCGCGCCAGGCCGCCTCCACCTGTTCCGGCCGGATCAGGCCATCGGTGCCGGGCGCCAGCCAGGTCACGCTCCAGCCGTCATCGGCGAGTTGCTGCACGGTGTCCAGCACCGCCTTGTGCTCCAGGCGACTGGTGATCAGGTGGCCGGGTGCGTCCAGCGCCTGGGCCACGCCCTTGAGGGCCAGGTTGTTGGATTCGGTGGCGCCGGAAGTCCAGACGATCTGCCCGGCGCTGGCGCCGACCAGCGCGGCCACCTGCTCCCTGGCCCGCTCCACTGCCCGCCGCGCCTGGCGGCCGTAGGCATGGGAATTCGACGCGGGATTGCCAAAACACGCCTGGTAGCCGAGACACTCCACCATGGCCCGGATCACGCGCTCGTCCACGGGCGTGGTGGCGGCGTAATCGAAGTACAACGGTAACGAACTCATCGCATTCCCCCAATCGATCGGACGGACCCGGAAGCCGACATGGCTCCTTGTCCCTGACGGGCCCGCAGGCCGATCTTAAGAAAAGCGCCGGGGCGTCTGGAAAGAACCTTTCGGAACATCCTTAGAGTCAGCATGGTTTCCCGCCTCAGATTCCCAGCCCGGCCACCCGCAGGTGCTCTTCCAGGCGCAGCGCGGGTATCGCTCCGAGCAACTCGCGGGTATAGGGGTGGCGCGGCTGGCTGAACAGCGCAGCGGCGCTGCCCTGCTCCACCACCCGGCCGTCCTTGAGCACCAGGATGTCGTGGGCCAGGGCGCGTACCACGGCCAGGTCGTGGCTGATGAACAGGTAGCTCAGCCCGTGGCGACGCTGCAACCGACGCAGCAGCTCGACCACCTGGCACTGCACGCTGCGGTCGAGCGCCGAGGTCGGTTCGTCGAGCAGGATCAGCGCCGGCTTCAGCACCAGCGCGCGGGCGATGGCGATGCGCTGGCGCTGGCCGCCGGAAAACTCGTGGGGATAGCGTTCCAGGCAAGGCTCGTCGAGACCGACCTCGCGCAGTGCCTCCAGCACCCGCGCGCGGCGTTCGCCGGCATCGCCGATGCCATGGATACGCAGGCCTTCGCCGACGATCTGTTCCACGCTAAGGCGCGGGTTGAGGCTGCCGTAGGGGTCCTGGAACACCGCCTGGAACTGCCGGCGCAATGGCAACAGGCGCTTGCCGTGCAGCCGGTCGAGGCGCTCGCCCTGGAACAGGATCTGCCCTTCGGCCGGCAACAGGCGCAGCAGCGCCTGGCCGAGGGAGGACTTGCCCGAACCGCTTTCGCCGACGATCCCCAGGGTGCTGCCACGGCGCAGCCGCAGGCTGACCTCGTGCACCGCGCGCAGTCCCGCGCGCCGGCGCAGCCAGCCGCCGGGCGCGGGGTAGTCGAGGCTCAGCGCGCGCACCTCCAGGCAGGTCTCGCGGCACGCCACCGGCTCCGCCAGCCCACCCGGCTCGGCCTCGATCAGCAGGCGCGTGTAGGGATGCCGGGGCGAGCGGAACAGCGTCTCGCAGGCGTTCTCCTCGACGATCTGGCCATCGCGCATCACGCAGACCCGATCGGCGACCCGGCGCACCAGGTTGAGGTCGTGGCTGATCAGCAGGATCGCCATGCCCAGCCGTCGCTGCAAGCTTTGCAACAGCTCCAGGAGGCGTTTCTGCACGGTGACGTCGAGAGCCGTGGTCGGTTCGTCGGCGATCAGCAGTTGCGGCTCGCAAGCCAGCGCCATGGCCAGCATCACTCGCTGTCGCTGGCCGCCGGAGAGCTGGTGCGGATAGGCCTCGAGCAGGCGTCGCGGCTGCTCGAGGCCGGCCAGTTCGAGCAGTTCCAGTACCCGCCCGCGCAGCGCGGCGCCACGCAGGCGGCGATGCAGGCGCAGGCCCTCGCCGACCTGGCGGCCGATGCGCTGCAATGGATTGAGCGAGGTCATCGGCTCCTGGAACACCATGCCGATGCGCTGCCCACGAATCGCCAGCAATGCCTGCGGCGACAGGGCGAGCAGTTCCTCGCCGTCCAGGCGCACGCTGCCGCCCAGGCGCGCCGCGCCCGGCAGCAGGCGCAGCAGGGCGTGGGCGGTCTGCGACTTGCCGGAGCCGGACTCGCCGACCAGGGCCAGGGTCTCGCCGGCGCGCAGGCTGAAGTCGATCCCCTTCACGACCTGCGTGTCGCCATAGGCGACGCTCAGGTTTTCCACTCGCAACAGTTCCCGGTTCATCTCATGTCCTCGGATCGAAGGCGTCGCGCACCGCTTCGCCGATGAACACCAGCAGGCTGAGCAAGGTCGCCAGGACCACGAACACGGTCAGCCCGAGCCAGGGCGCCTGGAGGTTGTCGCGGCCCTGCCCGACCAGTTCGCCAAGGCTCGGCGAGCCGGGCGGCAGGCCGAAACCGAGGAAGTCCAGGGCGGTCAGGGTGGTCACCGCGCCACAGAGCAGGAACGGCAGGAAGGTCAGGGTCGCGACCATGGCGTTGGGCAGGATGTGCCGGAACATCACCCCGGCGTCGCCGAGGCCGAGGGTCCGCGCCGCCTTGACGTACTCCAGGTGACGACCGCGCAGGAACTCGGCGCGAACCACGTCGACCAGGCTGGTCCAGGAGAACAGCAGCATGATCGCCAGCAGCCAGCCGACCCCGGGCTGCACCAGGCTGGCGAGGATGATCAGCAGGTAAAGCATCGGCAGACCCGACCAGACCTCGATGAAGCGCTGGCCGAACAGGTCGATCCAGCCGCCGTAGTAGCCCTGCACCGCGCCTGCGCAGATTCCCAGCAACGACGAGGCCAGGGTCAGGCCGAGGGCGAAGAGAATCGACAGGCGCAAGCCGTAGATCACCCGCGCGAGCACGTCGCGGCCCTGGTCGTCGGTACCCAGCCAGTTCTCCGCCGAGGGCGGCGCCGGCGCCGGGCGCGCGTAGTTGATGCTGCGCGCGTCGAAGCGGGTCGGCGGCCACAGCGCCCAGCCGTCGCGGGCGATGCGTTCGCTCATGAAGCGGCCGCGGTAGTCCGGCGGGAACGGCAGCTCGCCGCCGAAGGCGGTTTCCGGATAGTCCCGCAGCACCGGCAGGAACCACTGGCCACGGTATTCCAGCAGCAGCGGGCGGTCGTTGGCGATCAGCTCGGCGAACAGGCAGGTGACGAACAGCGCGAGGAACAGCAGCAGGGCCAGGCGCCCGCGGCGGTTGGCGCGGAACGCGGCGAGGCGGCGGCGGTGCAGCGGGGAAAGGACGATGGCCATCTCACTGTCTCCTCGCGGCGAAGTCGATGCGCGGGTCGACCAGGCTGTAGGCCAGGTCGCCGGCCAGCTTCACCAGCAACCCGAGCAGGGTGAAGATGAACAGGCTGCCGAACACCACCGGGTAGTCGCGGCCGAGCGCCGCTTCGTAGCCCATCAGGCCGAGGCCGTCGAGGGAGAACAGCACCTCGATCAGCAGCGACCCGGTGAAGAACACCGAGACCAGCGCCGCCGGCAGCCCGGCCACCACCAGCAACATGGCGTTGCGGAACACATGGCCGTAGAGCACCCGGCGCTCGCTGAGCCCTTTGGCGCGAGCGGTGGCGACGTACTGCCTGGATATCTCGTCGAGGAAGCTGTTCTTGGTCAGCAGGGTCAGGGTGGCGAAACCGCCGACCACCAGCGAACCCACCGGCAGCGCCAGGTGCCAGAGGTAATCGGCGAAGCGCGCCAGCGGGCCGAGGCGCTCGGCGCCCTCGGAAGCCAGGCCGCGCAGGGGGAACCAGTCCAGGTAGCTGCCGCCGGCGAACAGCACGATCAGGACGATGGCGAAGAGGAAGCCGGGCACCGCATAGCCGACCACCACCAGCGCGCTGCTCCACAGGTCGAAGGCGCTGCCGTGGCGCACCGCCTTGGCCACCCCCAGGGGAATCGACACCAGGTAGGTAATCAGTGTCGCCCACAAGCCCAGGGACAGCGAGACCGGCAGCTTCTCGGCGATCAGGTCGATGACCCGCGCGTCGCGGTAGAAGCTCTCGCCGAAATCCAGCCGGGCGTAGCTCGACAGCATCAGCCAGAGCCGTTGCAGCGGCGGCTTGTCGAAGCCGTACTGGCGCTCCAGGGCGGCCACCAGCTGCGGATCGATGCCGGTCTCGCCGTGGCGCTGCGGTTCCAGAGCGCCATGCCCACCCTCCCCGCCACGCCCCAGCGGACCGCCGCCGTCGACGCCCTGCAGGCGCGCGATGGCCTGATCCACCGGCCCGCCGGGTGCGGCCTGGACGATGGCGAAGTTGATCAGCAGGATGCCCAGCAGGGTCGGCAGGATCAGCGCCAGGCGGCGCAACAGGTAGCCGCCCATGTCACTGCGCCTCCCGGCTCGGCGCGGCCCGCTCGCGGACTTTCCACCAGGTGTTCAGCCCCAGGCTGTAGCGCGGCGCCTGCGGCGGTCGGCCGAAGCGATTCCAGCTGGCGATCCAGACCTCGTCGGAATACCAGGTCGGGATCAGGTAGTAGCCCCATTGCAGCACCCGGTCGAGGGCGCGCACGGCGGTTTCCAGGGCGGCCCGCGAGTCGGCCTCGACCACCGCCTGGACCAGCCGGTCGATGGCCGGGTCCTTCAGGCCGATGCGGTTGTAGCCGCCGGGATCGGCGTAGCTGGAGGAATGCCAGAAGCTGTACTGCTCGTTGCCCGGCGAATTAGACTGGGAGAAGCTCGAAACGATCATGTCGTAGTCCCGCGCACGTATGCGCTCGATGTATTGCGAAGCGTCCACCTGGCGCAGGCGCATATCGATGCCGATCCGCGCCAGGTTGCGCTGGAACGGCAGCAGCGCGCGCTCCAGGCCCTTGCCCTGGAGCAGGAGGTCGAAGCGCAGCGGCCGTCCGGCGGTATCCAGCAGGCGCCCGTCGACGGCATGCCAGCCGGCCTCGCCGAGCAGGCGGTAGGCCTGCACCAGGCGCTCGTGGATATCGCCGCTGCCGTCGTTCACCGGCGGAGCGTAGGCCTGGCCGAAGACCTCCTCGGGGATTTGCCCGCGCAGCGGCTCCAGCAAGGCCAGTTCGTCGGCGCCGGGCAGGCCGCGAGCGGCCATCTCCGAGTTGTCGAAATAGCTGCGCAGGCGCTTGTAGCGACCGCCGAAGAGCTGCCGGTTGGTCCATTCGAAGTCGAACAACAGGCTCAGCGCCTGGCGTACCCGGCGGTCCTCGAACAGCGGCCGGCGCAGGTTGAACACCAGGCCCTGGAGGCTGGCCGGGTACGGGTAGGGAAAGCTCTCCTGGCGCAACCGGCCATCGCGCAGGGCCGGCGAGTCGTAGCCGCTGCTCCAGGCCTTGACGCTGGTCTCGACATTGATGTCGGCCTGCCCGGCCTTGAACGCCTGCAAGGCCACGCCGCTGTCGCGGTAGTAGTCGAAACGGATCCGCTCGAAGTTGTACAGGCCACGCCCGACCGGCAGGTCGCGAGCCCACCAGTCGGGGTTGCGCCGGTAGCTCACCGAACGCCCCGCCTCGGCCTTCTCCAGCCGGTAAGGTCCGCTGCCCAGCGGCGGCTGCATGCTGCTGCGGTTGAAGTCGCGTCCCTGCCACCAATGCCTGGGCAGCACGTAGAGCTGGGCCAGCACCAGCGGCAGCTCGCGGTTGCCGGCATGACGGAAATCGAAGCGGATGCGCAGGCGATCCTCCACCACCGGCTCGCGGACCTCCTTGTAGTAGGCGCGCCAGAACGGGCTGCCCTGCTCGACCAGGCTATCGAAGGAAAACTTCACGTCCTCGGCGGTGACCGCCACGCCGTCGCTGAAGCGCGCCCGCGGATCGATATGGAAACGCACCCAGCTGTTGTCCGGGGCTTTCTCGATGTAGCGCGCCAGGTAGCCGTATTCGGTGAACGGCTCGTCCAGTGACTGGAAGCCGAGGGTTTCGTAGATCAGCGCGGCCTGGGTCATGCTGATCGGCGTGCCGCGGTTGGCGAAGGGGTTCAGCGTGTCGAAGCTGCCGCTTTCCATCCGCCGCAGGCTGCCGCCCTTGGGCGCCTGCGGGTCGACGAAGTCGAAGTGCTGGAAACCCGGCGGATATTTCGCCGGCTCGTCGTAGAGCGTGATGGCATGGCGCGGCTCGCTGCGGGCCAGGCTGGCGAGCAGGCAGCAAGCGAAGACCAGGATGCGTCCGGGCATGGCTCAACCACCGAAGTGATAGCTGAAGTCCAGCCACCATTGGCGGCCCATGGCGTCGTAGTTGCCGGTGGGATAGTACGGCCAGCCATCGGAGTCGTCCTCCTTGATCTGGTCGAGCAGGTTGTTCACCGTCAGGCCGACGCTGGCGCGTTCGTTGAGCCGGTAGCGGGCGCTGGCGTTGAACACCGTCCACGGGCTCAGGCGCCCGCTGCCAGCGGCGTTGGTAACGCTGCCGTAGCGCACCGCGAAGAGCGTCGAGGTGAACTGTGCGTAGTCCCAGGTCAGGCTGGCGTTGAGTTTGCTGCGCCAGTCGTGGGAGTCGAGGCTGTCGCGCTGGTTCTCGCTGGGGTAGTCGTCGGACTGCTTGTAGTCGTGGGACAACACCAGGGTGTAGCCGAGGGTCGAGGAGAAGGCGCCGTAGTCACCGGCGCCCCAGCGGATGTTGCTGCGCAGGTCGATGCCGCTGGTGCGCTCCTTGGCCGCGTTGATGGCATTGACGTAGACCTTGTTCAGGCGATTCGGATCGACGCTGGCGTCGCCGGCGTTGCGCTCGACCCGCGCCAGGGTGTCGCGGCACTGCGCCGAGTCCGGATCGAGCCCGCCGCTACGGCAGGCCGCCTCGTCGCGCAGCAGTTTGTCCGGATCGAGGGTGGTCAGCAGGTCATCGATCTGGATGTGGTAGTAGTCGGCGGAAAAGTCGAACCTGCTCGACGGCGACCAGACGAAGCCGTAGCTCCAGTAGCGCCCGCGCTCGGACTTCAGGTCGGGCGTGCCGCTCTGCACGTAGTCGACCCGGCCGTTCTTGCAGGCGCCGTCGACGCCTTTCTCGCAACCGTAGTAGTCCTTCTGCGCCGGGTAGTAGCCGTTGGCGTCGGCCTGGTAGATGTAGTTCAGGTCCGGCGCGCGGAAGCTGGTGCCGTAGCTGCCGCGTAGCAGCAGGCTGGTCAGCGGGCGCCACTCCAGCCCCAGGTTGTAGGTGGTCTGCTCCTCGGTGCGACCGCTGAACCTGTACTGGTCCCAGCGGCCGGCGGCGGACGCCAGCAGCGTGTCGTGCAGCGGGATGCTGAATTCGCCGCCGGCGGCGTAACGGTCGCGCGAGCCGCCGGAGCTGCTGGCCTTGGAGACGTTGTAGAGAGAGCCGTCGTTGTATTGCGAGTCGGGACGGATCCTGTAGCCCTGCTTGCCCACCTCCAGCACGCCGGCGAAGGCCACCGGGCCGGCCGGCAGGTCGAACAGCTCGCCGTTGCCGGTGAAGCTGTAGGTCTGCGAGTAGGACTCGCTGTGCTGGGTCACGTTGCGCCGCAGGCTGCGCCACTCTTCCTCGCTCAGCGGACGTCCGAGGCGCGCCGGATCGGGATCGTAGACCGGGTAGCCGTCGCGTTCGCCGAGCTTGCGGCCCAGGTACAGGTCGAGGATCCCGGCCGCCGGGGTGTAGCGGGTAGTGCGGTCGCTGCGGTACTCGGAGCGGGTCGCGGCCAGTTCGTATTCCCAGGAAGTATTGGCGACGTGGTCGCTGTAGCCGAGGGTGCCGGTCCAGGACACCTCGCGCCACTTGCTGTTGTTGCTGCTCTTGCCGCCGATCTCCTCGGGCGAGAACAGCCGGTACCAGCGCTCCAGGTCGCCGCTGGAGGCATTGATGAAGTCCGGCGAGGTGAAGGACGGCCCGCGGGTATTGTTCTGCAGGTGGTCGAAGCCGAACAGCAGGTCGGCGAACAGCTTGCCGCTGTCGCTCAGGTGCCAGGTGCCGCCGGCGTAGCCGTCGTAGTTTTCCTTCTTGGTCTGTAGGGTCCAGTAGTTGTTGTAGTACTGGTCGGTCATGCAGCGATAGCCACCCCTGGCGCCCGGCACCGGCGCCACGTTGCCGCCGAACAGGCCGCCGAGGCCGGCGCAGGAGGCGTCGCCGAGGTAGCGTCCGCTCTGCGGGTTCAGCCGGTAGCCGACGTTGTTGCCGTCCGGGTAGCTGTCCATGAAACCGCGCTGGTTGGCCCAGACCGGCTGGCGCTGCTCGACCTGCAGGCCGAACAGGCCTTCGAAGTCGCCCGTCGCGCCGCCGCCGACCAGTTGCAGGCGCTGGTTGTCGCCGCCGCCGCGCTCGGTGGTGCCGGCGCGCAGGTTGACGTCGACGCCATCGAATTTCTTCTTCAGGACGATATTGACCACCCCGGCGATGGCATCCGAGCCGTAGATGGCCGAGGCGCCGCCGCTGAGGATCTCGATGCGGTCGATCATGACCGCCGGGATGTTCGCCAGGTTGGTGAAGTTCACCGAGCCGCCATAGGCGGTCGGGTAGTCGGCGACGCGCCGGCCGTTGATCAGCACCAGCGTGTGGTTGGGGCCGAGATCGCGCAGGTTGAGGGCGTTGGCCGCCGGTTGCCAGGTGTTGCCGTAGTCCTCGCCCTGGGTCATGCCGGTGTTCTGGGTCTGCGTCTGCAAGGCCTCGAAGACGTTGCGGTAGCCACGGTTCTGGATTTCCTCGCTGCTGATCACCGTGACCGGCGACGGCCCTTCCTGCTGGGCGCGGGGAATCCGCGAGCCGGTCACCACCACCCGCTCCAGGGTCTGCTCCGCTTTCGCCGCCAGCGGCTGCACCTTCGCCGCCGGTACGGCCGCGCGCAGCGGCGCGGCGGAAATCACCGCGCCGCGCTCGGAACGGCGGAACTGCAGGCCGCTACCGCGCAGGGCCTGTTCCAGGGCCTGGTCGACACTCAGCGGACCGCGCACCGCCGGCGCCTGCCGGCCGCGCACCAGCGACTGCTCGAAGGAGATCAGCAAGCCGCTCTGCCGCGAGATGCCTAGCAGCACCTGGTCCAGCGGGCCGGCGGCGACGTCGAAGGTGAGCGCCTTGGCGGCGGGCGCGGGCGTCTCCGCACGTGCCTCCGGCGGCGCGGCGTAGGCCGCCGCGAGCAGCGCGGCCAGGGCCAGGCTGGAAGGCAGGCGTGTGGATGGAGCATGGTGCGGCATCGTTCGGTTCCCCCCGAAAACATGGTTTCCAGGGGATGAGCGATGAGCGCGGGAGATTTGCAGGGCAGGCTTGGAACGCTTTGTTCTGAGCTTATAAGCGCGGGCGAATAGGCATAGCGGCGGATAACGCCTCCGGCGTTATTCGCCCTACCCAAAAAGCTTCCCCCAGCTCCGCTACCGGCCTTGCCCCGTGTAGGGCGAATAGCCGCTTGCGGCTATCCGCCGGTCCGAACACGGCGTTATCCGCCCTGCCGCCCTCGGGTCAGTACGTCAGCGCCCCGCACCAGTGCGCGCTCTTCAGTTCCTCGTAGAGCGCGCCGATCTTCAGCGAGCACTGCCGCGACGGCGGGTAGATCAGCGACACCGGGCACAGCGGCGGTTCGAACGGCTGGAGGATGCGTACCAGTCGACGCCGGCGGATCGCCTCCTCGGCCATGAAGCCCATCACCTGGACGATGCCCTGGCCGACCAGCGCCGCGTCGACCAGCGCGTCGGCCACGTCCAGCACCAGGTCGCCGCGCACCGCCAGGCTCAGCAGCTGGCCGTCGCGCTGGAACTGCCATTCCAGCAGCTTGCCGGTGTGCAGGTCGCGCACCGTCGGGCAGTTGTGCCCGGCGAGTTGCTCCAGGCGCTCCGGCGTGCCGTGACTGCGCAGGTATTCCGGCGACGCCACCGTGACCCAGCGCAACGCCGCCAATGGCCGGGCGATCAGGCGCACGTCGCCGACCCGACCGAGACGCACGGCGGCGTCGAAGCCTTCCTCGGTGAGGTCGACCAGGCGATCGGTCATCGCCGCCTCGATCTGCAATTGCGGGTAGCGCCGCGTCAGTTCGCGCAGCACCGGCATGATCACGATCCGCCCGAGCGCCTGCGGGGTGGTGATCTTCAGCGGACCGCTCGGCGCGCACTGGCGGTCCACCAGCAACTTCTCGACTTCCTCCAGTTCCGCCAGCAAGGGTGCGCAGCGCTCGTAGAACAGCTGGCCGTCCGGGGTCAGGCTGACGCTGCGGGTGGTGCGGTGCAGCAGACGCACGCCGAGTTCGGCTTCCAGCCGGCCGATGGCGCGCGACAGGCCGGACTGGGTCAGACCGAGAGAAACGGCGGCCTGGGTGAAGCTACGGGTCTCGGCCACGCGGGCGAGCAACTTGACGGCATTCAGGTCCATGGCGATCTCATCGATGATTATTTTCATCAGTGAAAGGACGGAGAGGCTATTTATCACGATTCCAGCATGAGAAACACTGGCCGCGCCCAACCCAGACCAGGAGTCCCGCCGTGACGGACCGTGCCGCCCCTTCCAACTGGATGCTCGCCCTGCTCGCCTGCGCGCAACTGATCATCGCCCTCGACGCCACCATCGTGTTCGTCGCCCTGCCGGAAATCAGCCGGGCGCTGGATTTTTCGGCGCAACGCCTGCAATGGGTGGTGAGCGCCTATACGGTGGCCTTCGGCGGCTTCCTCCTGCTCGGCGGGCGCGCCACCGACCTGCTCGGCCGGCGCCGCATGTACGTCCTCGGGCAAAGCCTGTACGCCCTCGCCTCCCTCGCGGGCGGCCTGGCCCAGAGCGAGTTGCCGTTGATCCTCGCCCGCGCCGTGCAGGGCCTGGGTGGCGCGCTGCTGTTCCCGGCGACCCTGGCGCTGATCGGCAATCACTTCGCCGAGGGCCCGGCGCGCAATCGTGCCCTGGCGATCTGGAGCATCGCCTCGGCGTTCGGCCTGGCCCTCGGCTCGGCGCTCGGCGGCGCGCTCACCGAGCTGTTCGGCTGGGCCTCGATCTTCCTGGTCAACGTGCCGCTGGCCGGCGCCGCGGCGCTGCTCGCCCTGCGCCTGATCCCGGCCGACGCCCGGCGCCAGCGCGGTCGGCGCTTCGACCTGGCCGGCGCGCTGACGGTCACCGCCGGCGCCACCCTGCTGGTCTTCGCCCTGGTCCAGGGCCCCGAGGCGGGCTGGGATGCGCCCTCGGTACGTTTCGGACTTTACCTTTCCGTCCCGCTGCTACTGGCGTTCCTCGCCATCGAACACTACAGCCGCGACCCGCTGATGCCGCTGCGCCTGCTGGGCAACCGCAACCTGCAGGTGGCGATGCTGCTGACCGCGATCTTCATGAGCAGCTACGGCGTGCAGTACTACTTCCTGGCCATCTACTTCCAGTCGGTGTACGGCTACAGCGTGTTGCAGACCGGCCTGGCGTTCCTCCCGGCGACTCTGCTCTGCACCCTCGGTATCCGCGTCGCCGAGCGCCTGCTGGCCCGCCACGGGGCACGCGCGACGCTGGTCGCCGGCCTGCTGCTGGGCGCACTCGGGCTCGGCCTGCTGGCAGCGTGCCTGCCGCTGGGGCGCGGCTTCCTGGCGCTGCTGCCAGCCATCGTGATCCTCAGCATCGGCCAGGGCATGACCTGGACCGCCATGTGGGTGAGCGCCGCCAGCGGCGTCGATCCCGCCGAACAGGGCGTCGCCTCGGGGATGGCCTCGATGACCCAGCAGATCGGCGGCGCGCTCGGCCTGGCCCTGCTGGTGGCGCTGGCCAACGCCCAGGTGCGCGGCGCCGATGCCGCCAGCCTGCTGGCCAGCCAGGCGCGCGGCATCGAATGGGTGACCGCGCTCAGCGCCCTGCTCGCCCTGTTCGGCGCCGCCCTGGCCTTGCGGCTGCGCCGTGAGGAACCCGCGGCGTTGCAGCCGAGTCGCGGCTGATCCCGCTCAGGCGTCGCCCAGCTCGGCGCCGAGTTCCAGCGCCAGGGCCTGGAAGGCCAGGCGCGCGGCACCGGGGTGGCTGCCCTGGCGCCAGAACAGCGCTACCTGGCGGGTCGGCAACGCCGGCCGCAGCGCCACGCAGCGCAACCCGGCCTGCTGGCGCGCCACCGCCTCCGGCAGGATGCTGGCCAGTCTTCCGCGGCGAACCACGTCGACGATGGCGCTGATCGAGTTCGCCTCCAGCGCCACCCGCGCCGTCACCCCTTGCTGGCGCAGGTAAGCGTCGATGTGCCGGCGCGTGGCGAAGTCGTCGCGCAACAACGCCAACGGCAACTCCGCCAGCGCTGCGGCGGCCAGCGGCGCGTCCGCCGCCGGGTGTTCCGCCCCCAGCACCAGGCCCAGGCGCTCCAGGTAGAGCGGCTGGCTGTCGATCTCCACCGAACCCGGCTCGCTGAAGGCCACACCAAGGTCCAGGCGATCGTCGATCAGCGCCGCCTCCAGGGCGTCCTGGGGCAACTCCTCGAGGCTCAACTCGATGCCCGGATAGCGCTGATTGAACGGATCCACCAGGGCGCCCACTAGATAGCAGGTGAAGGTCGGCGTCATGCCCAGGCGCAGGCGGCCGCGACTGAGGTCGCGCACCTCGTGGATCGCTCGTTGCGCCGCTTCCAGCTCGCGCAAGGCACGCCGCGCATGAAGCAGGTACAGCTCGCCGGCATCGGTGGGACGCACGCTCCTGCCGGAGCGGTCGAGCAATTGCACGCGCAGTTGCTCTTCCAGTTGCCGCACCTGCTGCGACAGGGTCGGCTGCGAAACGTGCAGCGCCTCGGCGGCGCGGGTGAAGTTGCGATGCTCGGCGACAGCGAGCAGGTAGCGCAGGTGGCGAAGCAGCATGGAAACATCCAACTATAGACCAGACCAATGACTGGAATAATAAACCGGTCTTGGACCCTATGGCTCAATCCGCGCATCCTGGCCCCACCATTCGACGGCCAGGAGCCCAGCGCCATGCGTGACATCATCGACGGCTTTCTCCGCTTCCAGCGCGACGCCTACCCGGCGCGCTCGCAACTGTTCAAGTCCCTGGCCACCCGGCAAGCCCCCAAGGCACTGTTCATCGCCTGCTCGGACAGCCGGGTGGTCCCCGAACTGCTGACCCAGCGCGAGCCCGGCGAACTCTTCGTGATCCGTAATGCCGGCAACATCGTCCCCGGCTACGGGCCGCAGCCCGGCGGGGTCAGCGCCTCGGTGGAATACGCGGTGGCGGTGCTCGGGGTCGGCGACATCGTGGTCTGCGGCCACTCGGACTGCGGCGCGATGGGCGCCATCGCTTCCTGCGCCTGTCTCGACCAGCTGCCGGCGGTGGCCGGCTGGTTGCACCACGCCGAGGCCGCACGGGCGATGAACAGCGCCCACGAACACGCCTCCGAGGCGGCGCGGCTGGACGCCCTGGTGCGGCACAACGTGATCGCCCAACTGGCCAACCTGCGCACCCACCCCTGCGTCGCCCGCGCCCTGGAGCAGGGTCGGCTGAACCTGCACGGCTGGGTCTACGACATCGAAAGCGGCCGCATCGACGCCCTCGACGGCGCCAGCCGGCGCTTCGTCTCCCTCGCCGAGCATCCCGAAGTGCGCGCGGTAGGCGGCGAACCCGGGCAGGCGGTCGCCTGAATCCCTTCCCTCACAACCACCCGCAAGGAGAGTCATCTCATGCAACACAGCCAAGTGTCCCCCAACGCGCGCCAGCAACTGGCCGAGACCGTGGTCCTGAACAAGGCCCGCCTGGGCCTGTCCTGGCAGGACCTGGCCGACGGCACCGGTCTCGCCCTGACCTTCGTCACCGCCGCCCTGCTCGGCCAGCATGCCCTGCCAGAGGCGGCGGCGCGCAAGGTCGCCGCCCAACTCGGCCTGGACGACGACGCGGTGCTCCTGCTGCAAAGCATCCCGCTGCGCGGCAGCATTCCCGGCGGCATTCCCAGCGACCCGACCATCTATCGCTTCTACGAGATGCTGCAAGTCTACGGCAGCACCCTGAAGGCGCTGGTCCACGAACAGTTCGGCGACGGCATCATCAGCGCGATCAACTTCAAGCTGGACATCAAGAAGGTCGAGGACCCGGAAGGCGGCTCGCGGGCGGTGATCACCCTCGACGGCAAGTACCTGCCGACCAAGCCGTTCTGAAGCGTCGCGCCGCCCGGCTCGCCGCCGGGCGCGCGCCTCAGCGGCTGGCGATGCTGACCCAGTAGGGCCCGTGGTAGTCGAGCCGGATCGGTAGGCTCTGCTCCAGCAATGCCAGCGCCGCGCCGCTGTCGTCCAGCGGGTAGATGCCACTGACGCGCAGCGCCGCCGCGTCGTCGGCGACGCTGATGATGCCGCGGCGATAGGCGCGCAACGCTTCCAGCACCTCCCCCAGCGGGCGGTCGCGGACCTCCAGCCGGCCATCCAGCCAGGCGCTCTCGCCGCCTTCGGCAGGACCTCGGGCGAGAATCGCCGAGGCGTCGAAACGGGCGCTCTGGCCGCGCTCCAACAGGCATTGCCGTCCGTCGGCAGTGGTGATCCGCACCCGCGACTCGAGCACCACCACTCGCGAGCTGGCGCCGTCATCGCTGACCTGGAAGCGGGTTCCCTGCGCCTCGACCTGGCCACGCCCGGTGTCGACGACGAAAGGCCGCGCCGGATCCCGTGCCACGTCAACCAGCAGGCGGCCCTCGCGTAAGCGCAGGCGACGCCGGTAGCCATCGAATTCGGGGCGTACCCGGCTGCGCGCGTCCAGCACCAGTTGGCTGCCATCCTCCAGGCGGAAGCTCTGGCGTTGTCCGGTGCCGGTGTACAGGTCGCCGGGCCAGGGGAAGCCGACGATGCCGATCCGCCCCAGCGCCAGCGTCGCCACGCCGAACGCCGCCAGGGCGAGGCTGCGCTGGAGAAACCGGCGACGGGCGGACGGCGCCTCGAGGGCTCCGATCAATTGCTCGGCGCGCAAGCCGTGCAGGGGCTCGTCGCGAAACGACTGCAAGCCCAGGCTGAGCCGGTCGAACACCGCACCGTGCTCGGCATCGGCCTGGCGCCACTGCTGGAACGCCAGGCGCTCCTCGGCGCCGGCATGGCCGGATTGCAGCAGCGCCATCCACTGCGCCGCTTCGTCGAGGATGCGTTCTCGCCTTCCCTGGCTCATTCGGCAAGCACCTGGTAGCACTGCTTGAAGCCCTCGACCATGTACTGGTGGATGCGGCTGACGGAAACCTCCAGCAAGCCGGCGATCTCCACGTAGGTCAGTCCGCCGATCTGGCTATGGATGAAGGCGGCGCGGGCCTTCGGCGACAGCCCGGCGAGCATGCGCTCCAGGCGCAGCAGGGTTTCCACCACCTGGGCCTGCTCCTCGGCGGACGGCGCGAGGGCCTCCGGAAGCCCGGCCAGGCTTTCCAGGTAGGCGCGTTCCAGGTCCTGGCGCCGCCAGCCGTCGTACATCAGCCGGCGGGCGATGGTGGTGAGCAGCGCGCGCGGCTCGCGGATGCTTGCCGGGTCCGGCAGGGCAAGGACCTTGAGGAAGGTTTCCGAGGCGATGTCCTCGGCGCTGTGGGGGCAGCCGAGGTAGCGCCGCAGGCGCCCGCTCAGCCAGGAATAGTCGTTCTGGAACATCAGGCCGACGAGGCGATTGCGTGTCTGATCCATGCCCATTCCGCACTCTCGTGCTACGAGCCTGCGCCACCGGGCGTCGGGGTGGCAGGCGAAACCTTGATCGGCGGGAGGCGGCGCCGACGTCGGATTGCACGTGTCCCTCCCGCAAACAGCGATGGCAGGCCGCCGGGCCCGCGCGGAAGGCAATATGCCGCAGAAGCTCGAACGCAAAAAAGAATATTAATTAAGGTGTACTTAACTTTTTGGCATTAGAAGATCGCCATCCCGCGACGACTGTCGTCATTCCTTACGAAATGGCAACGCCGCGATCCGCCGAAAGCGGCATACTCGTCAGCTTGTTTCGCCGCGTCGACAACGCCCGTACCAATGTCCGCCTCGCTCCCCAACGACACCCCGCCTGACGAAGCCCTGCCCCTGGTCCTGGCCGGTCCCCTGCTGCGCCGCGCAGAGCCCGGACGCCTGGTGTTCTGGCTGGCCACGTCATGCCCGACGACCATCGAACTGATCCTCGCCAGCGAAGGCGAGGCGGAGCGTCGGGTCCGCCTCGCGGAAGGAACCCACTCGGCCATCCGCATCGGCACCCATGCCTGGCTGCACCTGCTGGATGTCGCGCTCGACCCGCCGTTGCCCTGCGCCCGCCTGGTCGACTACGACCTGCGCCTCGCCGCCGACGGCCGGGAGCCTGCGGGAATCGCCGAATGGGCGCCGCATCTGCTCTACCCCGGTCGCCAGCGCGCCAGCCTGGTGCTCAAGCCACGTCTCGACCAGTTGCTCCACGGCTCCTGCCGCAAGCCGCATCACCCAGCGGCCGATGGCCTGCTGCAGGTCGACCGGCTGCTGGAGGAAAACCTGCTGCAGGCCGAAAGCCGCCCGGCGTTGTTGATGATGAGCGGCGACCAGGTCTACGCCGACGACGTCGCCGGGCCGATGCTGGTGGCCATCCATGGGTTGATCCACCGCCTCGGCCTGTACGGCGAACACCTGGAAGGCGCACTGGTGAACGACAGCGAGGCACTCTACGCGCACCCGGCCACCTACTACCGGCGCGAGGACCTGCTGCCCGCCTTCGAGTCCAACGAAGCCCTGCGCGAGCGCTTCTTCGGCGGGGTGAAGAAGCCGATCTTCACCTCGGCCAACGCCCACAACCATCTGGTCGGCCTGGCCGAGGTGCTGGCGATGTACCTGCTGGTCTGGTCGCCGGCGCCCTGGCGCCTGGTCAGGCTGGAACCGCCGCCGGGGCTGGATGCGCGGCACGCGCAGCGCTTCGCCGGCGAGCGCCGGCACATCGAAGCCTTCCGCGATGGCCTGCCCCGCGTGGCGCGGGCGCTGGCGCATATCTCGTCGCTGATGATCTTCGACGACCACGACATCACCGACGACTGGAACCTTTCAGCACGCTGGGAGCTGACCGCCTACGGCCATCCGTTCTCCCGGCGGATCATCGGCAACGCCCTGCTCGCCTACCTGCTCTGCCAGGGCTGGGGCAACGACCCGCAGCATTGCGGCGAATGGCTGGCGCCGGTCGCGGCCCTGATGGAGGGTGCCGCGGCAGACGGCCGGCTGCCCTGCGCCGAGCAGGACCGCCTGCTCGATGCCCTGCTCGACTTCCAGCACTGGCACTACCGGTTGCCTGGCAGCCCGACCCTGATCGTCCTCGACACGCGCACCCGCCGCTGGCGTAGCGAGCGCAACCTGGGCCGGCCCTCCGGGCTGATGGACTGGGAGGCACTGAGTGAATTCCAGCAGGACCTGCTCGGCGAAAAGGCGGCGATCATCGTGTCGCCGGCGCCGATGTTCGGGGTCAAGCTGATCGAGGGCGTACAGAAGCTTTTCAGCTGGATCGGCCAGCCGCTGCTGGTCGATGCGGAAAACTGGATGGCCCATCGCGGCGCGGCCTCGGTGATGATGAACATCTTCCGCCACTCGCGTACGCCGGGTAACTACCTGATCCTTTCCGGCGACGTGCATTACTCCTTCGTCTACGACATCCGGATTCGCCATCGCGAGCGCGGGCCCCGGCTCTGGCAGATCACCAGCAGCGGGATCAAGAACGAATTCCCGCGACGCCTGCTGGACTGGTTCGACCGCCTCAATCGCTGGCTCTATGCGCCCTGGTCGCCGCTGAACTGGCTGACCCAGCGGCGCAGTCTGGAAATCCGCCCGCGCGTTCCGCAGCACAGCCAGGCCGGCGAGCGCCTGTGGAACAGCGCCGGGATCGGCCAGGTATTCATTGGCGAGGACGGCCGTCCGCGCGCGGTGTTGCAGGTCAATGCCGATGGCTCGCCGGCGACCGCCTTCGAGCGACATCGCGACGTCGAAGACGAACGAGCGGACCAGTCGCCGGTCACGCCGGGTCGCTGAGAGGCCAGAACAAGGGGGACGGGCGGACGCCGCGCCGCATCATCCGCCCGCCCGGTTTCAGAACGGCCGCTCCTGCACGTCCAGGGTCGCCGCCAGCGCTTGCCAGAGCACCTCGGCGAAGACCCGCTGGGCGTCGCCGGCCAGGTACGCCTGCATGGCCGCGTCATCGCTCCACTCGCTGTGCAACAACCACAGGTCGGAGTCCCCGTCCGCCTGGCGCAGTTCGTAGCGCAGGCAACCGGGCGCGGCCTGGCCCGCCTGCGCCAGCTCTTGCAGGCGCAGGCCGAGGCGGTGCGACTGGCCGCTGCGGGCGCGAATGCTGACCAGGTGACTGGCCCGATTGAACGCTGGCATGCTCTCTGCCTCCTCGACATGGATTCGCCGCTGCGCAAGCGGCACCAGGAGTGGAAGGGCCGGCGGCGCCAAGACGCCGGCCGGCCGCTGTGGGGTGTAAGGGTGACGCATGTGCCCTGCCTCCGATTACCAGTTGCCGGGATGGGTCCGCCGCGCCAGCGTGCCGCCCGCGGCGGGGCCGGAAGGCGAACGGGAAGGCGCCTCGGGGACCAGCGCGCCGTCGCGCACCGGCCGCGAACGGAAGGCACCCGGCGCGCGCTCCGGCGACATGCCGCCCGATGACAGTCTGGCCTGTTGATTTGACATAGGTGTGTCCCCCTGCATGTGTTTCCCATCGGCATGACGGAGATTCCGCCATGCCAGCCAGATTAGGGGGATGGCGCGGGGAATCGGTAGACGGATACTGTCGGGTTCTTGCCTGAAACTGCCGCGTTCCGGTTTTTTCTCATCCGCTTGCGCCCCGTGCGACGAGCTGGCTTGCCTGTTCCTGGCGAATGCTTGCCTGATCCTGCCAACGCGCATCGCGATGAGTGCCTGCAGCCGCGGCGCGCGCTAGTCTTGGGAAGGTTTCCCCCGCGAGTCCCCGCATGAGCGAAAACACCCCGCTTCTTTCCGTCGATCTCCCCGCCGAACTGCGCCAGCGCCAGAGCGAACTGGCGCAGTTGCTGCTCGAGCACTGTCCCAGCGACGGTGTCTACGGCACCGCCGTCGACCCCCTCGCCCTGATTCGCGCCGACGGCCCCACCCTGCCGGCGCGCGGCATGCACAAACCTGCCCTGTGCATCATCGCCCAGGGCCGCAAGGAGGTGCAGTTGGCCGAGGAACGCTATATCTACGATCCGCTGCACTACCTGGTGGTCTCGGTCACCCTGCCGCTGGCCGGCCAGGTGATCGACGCCTCGCCGGACGCACCCTACCTCTGCGTCCGGCTGGATATCGACCCTGCGGAAATCACCCAACTGATCTCCGACGCCGGGCCCATGGAAGTGGCCAGCCGGCGCGGCGACCGTGGCCTCTACGTCGACCGTATCGACGCCAGCCTGCTGGATGCGGTGCTGCGCCTGATCCATCTGCTGGACAGCCCGCGCGACATCCCGATGCTGGCGCCGCTGATCCTCCGCGAGATTTTCTACCGGCTGCTGCGCAGCGGCCAGGGCCAGCGCCTGCACGAGATCGCCATCGCCGACAGCCAGGCCCACCGCATCACCCGCGCCATCGACTGGATCAACCAGAACTACGGCAAGCCGCTGCGCATCGAGCAACTGGCCCAGGTGGTCAACCTCAGCCCCTCGACCCTGCACCACCGCTTCAAGGCCGTGACCGCGATGAGCCCGTTGCAGTACCAGAAGCAGCTGCGCTTGCAGGAAGCGCGCCGGCTGATCTTCAGCGAGGGCCTGGAAGTGGCCGCCGCCGGCTACCGGGTCGGCTACGAAAGCCCATCGCAGTTCAGTCGCGAGTACAGCCGGCTGTTCGGCGCCCCGCCGCTGCGCGACCTGGCGCGGGCGCGCAACACCGCCTAGGGGAACGCGGCAGCGGCCGCGACGGTCAATCGGGAAGCGGCGGCATACCTTCGTCGCCCCGACCGACCTTGCGCAACCGTACCCGCCATGACCCGAGCCCTGCCCCTGCTCCTGCTTGCCCTGTCCCTTCCCGCCGCGGCGACGGACAGCGAGTCGTTCGCCCGCCGCTACCTGGCCTATGTCCATGCCGTCGGCCAGCACAGCGAACGACTCTGGCCCGGCTGGCGGATGGCCGACAAGGCCTTCCTCTACAGCGATGGCCGCAGTACCTGGGTCGCCGATGCCGAAGGCCGCGCGCAGCGCACCACGGCGGCGGGCGACAGCGACCCGGATCTCGACCTGAGCTATGCCTTTCCGCGTTACCGGGGCCGTCCGGCGGTGCTGCTGCAGATCAGCGCCGCGCACCTGCGGAGCAATACCGGCAATAGCGAGACGCTGGCCGCCATCGGCCCGCACGAAGCCTTCCATCGCTACGCCCAGGAAGACTGGCCGGGCCTGCGCAAGCCCGGTGGCTATCGCGGCGACCTGGCCACGCTCGACCCGCGCCCGCGGGAATACCGCTATGCCCTGTTCCAGTCGCTGCTCCAGGCCCTGCGCACGCCCGGGCAGCGCGACAGCTACCTGAGCGACGCCCAGGGCTGGCTGCGCCGCTGGCGCGAAGCGGCTCCCGAGGAAAGCCGGCTGGCGGCGCAGGTCGATCTCAGCGAAGGCACCGCGCGCTACATCGAGATGGCCGCCGCCGCGCGCTACCGCACCGATTTCGCCGAGGATCCGCAACGCTATCGGCAGGCGCTGCGGGAGTACGCCCTGGCCTTCTACGATACCAACGAGATCGGCGTCGGCGTCGACAGCGAAGCCTACGAGATCGGCGCGCTGGCCGGAGTGCTGCTGGACCTGCGCGACGACGACGCGGACTGGAAGGAAGCCGCGACGGCCGGCACCTGGCCGCTGGACTACCTGCTGCGCGACCAGCCTCCGGCCTGGAGCGAACTTCCCGACGACGCGCGGGCGCGCGGCGAGCGCTACCGGCGCGAGATGGGCGCCACCCGCCAGCGCCTGGTCGAGTTGCAGGAGGCCTTCGCCGACCCACGGCGACCGCTGCTGGTGATCCCGCAACCGCGACGCACCATCGGCTTCGCCACGGCGGCCAGCGAGGTGCGCGGGGGCTTCTACGTCCTTGCCGACGGGCCGTTCCGCCAGGCCTACCTCGGCGCGCGCTGGAATGTCGGCGAGCTGACCCTGGACGGCGTCGACTACCTGGAGGGCGACGCCGAGGCGTACTGCCCGGGCTACGGCCGTTCGGCGCTGATTACGTTGCGCGGAGGCGATTGGCGCGAAGGCACGCTGGCGCCGGAAGAACCCGGCCTGCGCGGCCGCCTGGCGACTGCTCGCAGCCTCGTCGACGGGCGGACCCTTTATTGCGCGGCGGAGAATGCTCCTTGAGGACCGACAACGGCGCTACAATGCCCGCTCGCCGCCGCAACCCCGCCGAGGGCTCGCCATGAAGTTCCTGCTGATCGGGCTGATCCGCTTCTACCAGTACGCAATCAGCCCGCTGATCGGTCCCCGCTGCCGCTTCTACCCCAGTTGCTCGCACTACACCCTGGAAGCCATCCGCGTGCATGGCGCGCTGCGAGGCGGCTACCTCGGCGCGCGCCGGCTGCTGCGCTGCCACCCCTGGCACCCGGGCGGCTACGACCCGGTTCCGGAGCGCCAGGAACAGGCGTGCGCCTGCCACAGAACGGCAAAGCCCGGCAAATGAAGCCGGCGAAAAGATCGCAACGGCGACATCCCGCACATAACCGGACCCGCCGGTCGACATGCGGAATTGATAAAACCTATCATTCAGGGTCCATCTCCCCGGCTATCGCCGGCGCCCCCATGCGCCAGGCGACGCCTGGGAGCTCCGCTCAAACGTTTCATCCTGAGGCACCGATGCCCCGTCATCCCTTCTCCCCTTCCTTCCTCGCCGCCAGCGTCTTCTGCGCCGCCACCCCGGCCCTCGCCGCACTGCAACCGATCGCCGAGGCGCCGCTGGCCGGCGAAACCGAGTTCCGCTGCCAGTTCAACGCCGACAACAGCACCGATTGCGTGAGCACCTACAGCTTCACCATCCTCAAGCCGAGCGGCCGCGAGATGCTCTCGCGCATCGATCGCAGCTACGCGGAGACCGACAGCCTGATCGTGGAGAAGGCCGAGCTGACCCAGCCCGGCGGCAAGCCGGTGCCGCTGGACCAGTCGCAGATCGATACGCGCACCGCGCCGAACCCGGACCAGGGCTTCCTGCGCGAACGCCAGACCTCCCTGGCGTTCCCCAACCTGCGCGTCGGCACCCGCATCAGCTACACCCTGCGCGAGCACTTCACCGCCAAGCCGCTGAGCACCCAGTTCCACTACATTCTCAGCCGCCCACCGATGCCGGTGCGCGACGACCGTTTCGTCGCCGAGTTCAAGGCCGAGCGGCCGATCTTCGTGCGCAGCGAGCTGATGGACGCCTATCGCATCGAACAGAGCGCCGACAAGAAGACCCTCAAGGTCAGCCTGAAAAAGCCGCAATACACCAACTACATCAACGAAGCCGGCAACGCCTACCTGCGCCATACCCCGCGCCTGGAGCTGGGCAGTTCGCTGGACCTGCAGGACAACTTCGGCCCGTTCGCCGCGCGCTACAACGAGATCCTCGCCGCGGAGCTGCCCAAGGGCGCCGCGGCGGCCGTCGCCGCGGTGAAGGGCAAGCCGGCTCGCGAGCAGGTCGCCGGCCTGATGCAGTACATCAACGACACCTACCGCTACCTGGGCGACTGGCGCGCCAGCGAGCGCGGCTACGTGCCCTTCTCCCTGGCGGAGATCGAGCGCAATGGCTACGGCGACTGCAAGGACCTGGCGATCCTCCTCGCCGCCATGCTCAAGGCCGCCGGGATCAAGGCCGAACCGACCCTGGTCAGCCGCGGCGACGTGGTCTGGGACCTGCTGGTGCCCGGCATGTACGCGCCGAACCATGCCATCGTCCGCGCCGAGGTGGACGGCAAGACCTGGTGGCTGGACCCGACCAACCCGGTGTTCGCTCCCGGCCGCATCATGCCCGACATCCAGCAGCGCTGGGCGCTGGTGCTGGGCGCCGACGGCAAGGTGCGGCGCGACGAGATTCCGCTGGAAGCGCCCGGCGACACCCTGCGCGTGACCCGCAGCGAGCATTACACCCATGACGGCGAAGCCCGGGTCGAGTCGCGCGTGGAGCTTTCCAACGCGCCGCTGATGCAGCTCAGCGTCGCCGACCGCCAACGCGGCCGCACCAGCACCGACCAGGACCTGTGCCGCAACTTCGCCAAGGAAGGCAGCGACTGCGTGCTGGAGCGCGACGACAGCCAGTTCGTGCTGCCGCCCAGCTATACGATCAGTGCCAGGCTTACCGACCGCCGCGCCCTCGACCGGCTCGGCGGAGAGTATTTCTACAACCGCCAGGACCTGGCCAGCCAGTGGGATGCCTTCGCCAAGTACCGTAGCGAAGGCCAGTTGGCCGAGCTGTACCTGGGCGAACCGCAGATCACGTCCTACGACATCAGCCTGTCCGGCGGCAAGACTGACGAGCCGGCGCACAGTTGCGAGATCCGCAGTCCCTGGTTCGACATCGACCTGCAGGCCGAACCGGCCAAGGATGGCGGCTACCACTATCGTTATCGGGAAGTGCAGAAGACCAGTTGGCTCAACCACGACGAGATCAACAGCGCCGAGTTCGGCAAACTGATCGAGCAGAGCCGCGGTTGCGTCGAGCAACTGCGCCTGGTGGTCAAGCTGGACAAGCGTCCCTGAGCGACCCGCGCCCGCTCCGGCGGGCGCGTCCAGCCGCACCAGCGGGCGATCCTTCTACTCGCCCGCGCAGCCCTCCAGGCCGAGCGCCTGTTCATAGAAACGCGCCATGCGCTCCGGGTCGGCGACGTACGCCAGCATTCCGCTGGCGAGCCTGTCGCCTACACCTGCCAATCGAGCCGCAGCCCGGATTCGAACGTACGCCTCTCCCCGCTCAGCGGGTCGTCGAAGCGCAGCCCCCTGGCCAGCAGCTTGAGCGGCCGCAGGTAGTCGTCGGGGCTGCCCTCGGCGTCCAGCAGCTCGGGATAGAACCCATCGTTCTGGATACCCGCGCCGAGTGCCGCGAGGTGCACGCGCAGCTGGTGCTTCTTGCCGGTCACCGGATACAGCCGGTAGCGCCACCAGCGGCCGTTGCGCTCGACGACCTCGATGCGCGTCTCGCTGTTCGGCTCACCCTCGCCTTCGCGCATGCGGAAGAACGGCTCGCCGGGCACCAGGCGAGTCCTGCGCAGCAACGGGAAGTCCAGTTGCGGCAAGGCCGGAGCGATCGCTTCGTAGCACTTGTCGATGCGCCGCTCGCGGAACAGCGCCTGGTAGCGCCCGCGGCTGCCGGGATTGGTCGAGAACAGCACCAGCCCGGCGGTATGCCGGTCGATCCGGTGCAGCGGCACCAGGTCGCGATTGCCGGTGCTGCGGGCCAGCCGCGCCAGGAGCGTCTGCTCGACGTAGCCGCCGGCCGGCATCACCGGCAGGAAGTGCGGCTTGTCCGCCACCAGCAGATGCTCGTCGCGGTACAGGATGCGCGCCTCGAAAGGAATCGGTGCCTCCACCGGCAACTCGCGGAAGTAATGCACACGCAGGCCTTCGCGATATGCCGCCTGCGGGCCCAGCGCACGCCCCTCGGCGTCCAGCACCCGGCCCCGCTGCATGCGCGCCAGCCAGGTGTCGCGGTCGATGGCCGGGAAACGCGCGCAGAGACAGTCGAGCACGGTGCTCCAGGGACCGGCCGGCAGATGCAGGGTGCTGGCGCGGAGACTGGCATCGGGCAAGGAAGGAGACGACATGCGGCAACTCGGGAAGGACGGGCGACCATTAGGCCGCAGCGCGGCGCACAGGTCAAAGCACGCCGGGGCGAAACGAAGAAACCGCCCGAAGGCGGTTTCTTCCGTGACCCAGGGATCGAATCAGGCGGCGCTCGCCTTGCGCTCTTCCGCCTCGCAGGCGGCTGCGGTGAACAGCACGTCGGTCGAGGAGTTCAGCGCGGTCTCCGCGGAGTCCTGGAGGATCGCGATGATGAAGCCTACCGCCACCACCTGCATCGCCACCTCGCTGGGAATCCCGAACAGGCTGCAGGCCAGCGGGATCAGCAGCAGCGAACCGCCGGCCACGCCGGACGCGCCGCAGGCGCAGATCGACGCCACCACGCTGAGCAGGATCGCGGTCGGTACGTCCACGGCGATGCCCAGGGTATGCACCGCTGCCAGGGTCAGCACGGTGATGGTGATCGCCGCGCCAGCCATGTTGATGGTCGCGCCCAGCGGGATCGATACCGAATAGGTGTCTTCGTGCAGGCCAAGGCGCTCGCAGAGCTGCAGGTTGACCGGGATATTGGCTGCCGAGCTGCGGGTGAAGAACGCGGTCATGCCGCTTTCGCGCAGGCAGGTCAGCACCAGCGGATAGGGATTGCGGCGGATCTTCAGGAACACGATCAGCGGGTTGACCACGAAGGCCACGAACAGCATGCAGCCGAGCAACACCACCAGCAGGTGGGCATAGCCTTTCAGGGCCTCGACGCCGGACTCGGCGAAGGTCGAGGCGACCAGGCCGAAGATGCCCAGCGGGGCGAAGCGAATCACCACCTTGACGATCAGCGAGACGCCGTTGGACAGCTCGGAGAGCAGGTTGCGGGTGGTATCGCTGGCGTGGCGGAAGGCGATGCCGAGGCCGATGGCCCAGGCCAGGATGCCGATGAAGTTGGCCGAGATCAGGGCGTTGACCGGGTTGTCCACCACGCTCAGCAGCAGGGACTGGAGCACCTCGGCGATGCCGCCCGGAGGCGACATCTCGCCCGGATGGCTGGCCAGCACCAGGCTCGAGGGGAAGGCGAAGCTGGCGATCACCGCCACCACCGCGGCGCTGAAGGTGCCGACCAGGTACAGCAGCAGAATCGGCCGGATATGGGTCTGCTGGCCTTGCTTGTGGTTGGCGATGGATGCCATCACCAGGACGAACACCAGTACCGGCGCGACGGCCTTCAGCGCGGAAACGAAGACCTTGCCGATGAAGCCGACCTTGAGCGCGGCGGCCGGGAAGAAGCTGGCGAGCAGCAGGCCGGCGATCAGGCCGACGATGATCTGGCCCACCAGGCTGGTACGCGTCAGCAGATGAAGCAGGGGACGTTCAGGGTATGTCATGCAGATTTCTACTCTTATAGGTGTGTCGAAGGCCGGCCCAGGCAGCTTCCATGCCGAACGACCCTGTGCCGTTCCGCCCCCGCGAAGGGATGGTTCGAGCGAGCCGGGTAGTCTAGGGAAGGACGCACAGCACCACAGGAAACACCGACCAGCGGATACCGGGCTCCCCCGCCACGGCCATCGAACCGGATCGGGACGGCGTGGATTCTAGCCGTGTCTGCGCTTTTTGGGGGCGTCCAATTCTGTCTGGATTCGGACATGTCGTCGCAGGCGCATTGCCAGCCGGGAGGCCGGAAATCCCTGTGAAAAGGAGGGAAAACGCGAAATTCGCTGTCTGCAGATAGCCAAAGCCCGCCATGAGGCGGGCTTCAGATGGGGGGCTAGTCCGTTAGCCATGGGTCCATGATTGACCCGTCACCGTGAAAATTTCGTGAAGATTACCAATCTTTTTCCTTCACATTTCCGCTGAATCCATTCACCGCTCGCCTCACTGGGTCGGGCTCAGCTCGCTCTCCTGGAAGCGCGGCGGCGGACGGCTGAAGCTGCGAGTCAGGTAGAACAGGTAGCCGAAGCCCAGTCCGGCCCAGATCAGACCCATCACCAGCGAGGTGCTTTCCAGGTTGAGCCAGAGCACCGCGACGATGGCCGCGCCGAGCAATGGCAGGACCAGGTAGTGGAAATGCTCCTTGAGGCTGCGGTTGCGCCCGCCGCGCACATAGAAATGCACGATCACCGAGAGATTGACGAAGGTGAAGGCCACCAGGGCGCCGAAATTGATCAGCGCGGTCGCCGTCACCAGGTCGAAGGAGATCGCCGAGAGCGCCACCATGCCCACGATGAGCACGTTGATCGACGGCGTACGCCATTTCGGATGGACGAAGCCGAAGATCCGCTCCGGCAGCACGTTGTCCCGCCCCATCACGTACAGCAGGCGCGACACGCTGGCCTGGGAGGCCAGGCCCGACGCCAGGGTATTGATGAAGGTGGCGCAGAGGAAGATCGACTGGAACAGCTTGCCGCCGACGTACAGGGCGATTTCCGGCAGCGCCGCGTCGGGTTCCTTGAAGCGTATGTTGGTCGGGAAATAGGACTGCAGGAAATACGACACGGTGATGAAGATCACCCCGCCGTACAGCGCGGTGAGGAAGATCGCCCGCGGGATCACCCTGCCGGCGTCGCGGGTTTCCTCGGACAGCGTAGTCACCGCGTCGAAACCGAGGAAGGAAAAACAGAGGATCGTCGCCCCCGCCACCATCGCCGAGAGATGCGCGTGCTCGGAGAAGAACGGCTGGGTACTGAGCACCGTGGCGGTCCCCTCCCCGTTGTTCAGGCCGTGAATCACCAGGCCGATGAAGACCACGATGATCGCCAGCTGGACCAGCACGAAGACGGTATTGAAATTGGCGACCAGGTTCACGCTCTTGATGTTGATGAGGGTCATGATCAGCACGAACATCACTACCCAGATCCACGGGGCGACCTCGGGGAACAATGCGGTCAGGTAGATCTTCGCCAGCAGTGCGTTGATCATCGGCAGGAACAGGTAGTCCAGCAGCGACGACCAGCCGACCATGAAGCCGACATGGGGATTGATCGCTCGTTGCGCGTAGGTATAGGCCGAGCCTGCGGTGGGGAACTGGCGGACCAGCTTGCCGTAGCTGATCGCGGTGAACAGCACGCCGGCGAGGGCCAGCAGGTAGGCGGTGGGCACGTGTCCCTGGGAAATCCCGGATACGATGCCGAAGGTGTCGAAGACGGTCATCGGGGTCAGGTAGGCCAACCCGATCATGACGATCTGCCACAGCTTGAGGGACTTGCGAAGCTGGGTTCGTTCTGCGGTGGGGGGAGGATTCGACATGGGTATGCTTGCCTCGATTTCTTCTTTTTCTAATGCACAGCAAAGGAAGGCGGACGGGCGGAAACCGCAGGCTTGCCGCCGTCTACCTTCAGCAAGGGTGGGAACCTCGACGGAAGAACGGGCGGGCGGCGCCGGACCGGAGCCGCCCGCCCATGCTCACACGGTGTGCAGGTACCAGTTGTACTCGAGGTCGGAGATCGAGTACTCGAACTCCTCCAGCTCGCTTTCCTTGCAGGCGACGAAGATGTCGATGTACTTCGGATCGATGTACTTCGCCAGGATCTCGCTGTCGTCCAGTTCGCGCAGGGCGTCGCGCAGGTTGTTCGGCAGGCTCGGCTCCAACTGCTCGTAGGAGTTGCCTTCGATCGGGGCACCCGGCTCGACCTTGTTGGTCAGCCCGTGGTGCACCCCGGCAAGCACCGAGGCCAGCAGCAGGTAGGGGTTGGCGTCGGCGCCGGCGACGCGATGTTCCAGGCGTACCGCGTCCGGGCTGCCGGTGGGCACGCGCAGGGCCACGGTGCGGTTGTCCAGGCCCCAGCTCGGCGCGTTCGGCACGTAGAACTGCGAACCGAAGCGGCGGTAGGAGTTGACGTTCGGGCAGAGGAAGGCCATGGAGGCCGGCAGGGTCTCGAGCACGCCGCCGATCGCATGGCGCAATGCGGCGTTCTGCTCGGGATCCTCGCTGGTGAAGATGTTGTTGCCGTGCTTGTCGAGCAGCGAGATGTGTACGTGCAGTCCGTTCCCGGCCTGGCCCGGATAGGGCTTGGCCATGAAGGTGGTGTCCATCTCATGGTCGTAGGCGATGTTCTTGATCAGGCGCTTGAGCAGCACCGCATAGTCGCAGGCCTTCATCGGGTCGGCGACGTGATGCAGGTTGACCTCGAACTGCGCCGGTGCGGATTCGGCGACGATGGCGTCGGCCGGGATGCCCTGGGCGCGGGCGCCGTCGATGATGTCCTGGAGGCACTCGACGTATTCGTCGAGGTCGTCGATGGAGTACACCTGCACCGACTGCGGACGCTTGCCGGAGATCGGCGAGCGCGGAGGCTGCGGCCGGCCGTTCACGTTCTCCTGGTCGATCAGGTAGAACTCCAGCTCGAAGGCGGCGACGATGGTCAGTTCCATCTCGGTGAACCTGGCCACCACCTGGCGCAGGACTTCGCGGGGGTCGGCGAAGAAGGGATCACCTTCCAGCTCATGCATGGTCATCAGCAGTTGCGCGGTCGGCCGCTTCTGCCAGGGTTCCATGGAGAGGGTGCCGGGGATCGGGTAGCAGATCCGGTCGGCGTCGCCGATGTCGAGACCCAGGCCGGTACTCTCTACGGTGGAGCCGGTGATATCGAGGGCGAACAGGGAAGCGGGAAGGTTGATACCTTTTTCGAAGACTTTGGGCAGACTGTTGCGTTCGATTCGCTTGCCGCGAACCACGCCATTCATGTCTGAAATCAGAAGGTCGACGAACTGGACCTCGGGATGTTCCTGAAGGAACAGGCTCGGCTCAGTGAGCTGAACGGCACGCAGGGGTACCGACATGATGCAACACCTTTTTTGTTAAAAATTTCAATCATGCGGGGGCTGGAGCCAGAGTCAATCGGAAAGCCAATTTGTTGTCAATAGCCCTCTCGTCGCCCTCGCGGACGGCGAAATAGCCGTAGACAGGGCCTTCCAGCGCATCGCGAAAGCGGCCAAAGCCAGGCCAGGCAAGGTGTTCAACCTGGTGCAGCAGATATTTTACAGGCTCCGTTGTACGAAAAATTGAACAAGGCTAAGCTGTGCCAACCCTACAACAGCAATAAACCGGGTGTTCCATGTCCTACCAGCCGTCCCTCGGCGCCAAGTTCCGCGGCCACAAGATCGGTCAGCATCCGCGTTAGCTCCGCTCCGGTTCTTCTCTCCCTCGATTCTTCGCAGCGCCCTCGAGCGGCCCTCGCTCGTCCGCCGCCTGCCCTGCCCGTCCTCCTTATATAAGGAAGGACACCGGCCGCTTTCGCCTGCGTGGATAACGGATACGAAGAGCAAGATCGTTCAAGCCAGCCCGATGCGCCTGCTGGCATGCTGGACCGACGTTCACCACCGCCATGCCCCCATGACTGCCCACGACCTGCCCCGCCAAGCCTTTCTCCGCGGCGCCGTCGCCATCCTCCCATTGTCCCTGGCCGTCGCGCCCTGGGGGCTGCTGGCGGGATCGATGGCCATCGAAGCCAACCTCACCCCGGCCGAGGGCCAGGGCCTGTCCGCCATCGTCTTCGCCGGCGCCGCCCAGTTGGTGGCGATCGGCATGCTCAAGGGCGGTGCCGGGTTCTTTTCGATCATCTTCACCACCCTCCTCCTGACCTCGCAGCACCTGCTCTACGGCATGAGCTTGCGGCCGGTCCTGTCGCCTCTGCCGGGACGCTGGCGGATCGGTCTGGGCTTCCTGCTCACCGACGAGTTCTTCGCCCTCGCCAGTCAGCACGACCGGCGCAACTTCAACCGCTGGTACGCCCTCGGCGTCGGTCTGACCTTCTATATCGCCTGGAACCTGTTCACCCTCGCCGGCATCCTGCTTGGCCGCAGCATTCCCGGTCTCGAACACCTGGGCCTGGATTTCTCCATCGCCGCCACCTTCATCGCGCTGGTCGCGCCGCTGGTGCGCAACGTACCGACGCTGGTCTGCGTGGCCACCTCGCTGTTCTGCTCGGTGCTGTTCAGCCACTGGCAATGGAGTTCGGCGCTGGTCCTCGCCGGTCTCGCCGGGATGGCCGCCGGTTTCATCTGCAACAAGCTGTATCGGGAGGCGCCATGGTCTGGGCAGTGATCTTCGGGATGGGCGCGATCGTCTTCCTCAACCGCTACCTGTTCCTCGAACCGCGCCTGCCGATCCGTCTCGGCAGCAACCTGCGGCAGTTCCTCGGTTTCGCCGTGCCGGGAATGCTCACGGCGATCTGCGGCCCCATCGTGTTCATGCCCGAGGGCCGCATCGACCTCGGCTACGACAATCCCTACCTGGTCAGCGGCGCAGTCACCGTGGCGCTGGTGCTCTATACCCGCAATACCCTGGCGAGCATGCTGCTGGGCATGGCGTTCTTCTTCCTGTTCAAGTGGTTGGTCTGAGTGGACTCCATAGCAGCCACGTGGATAGTCGGGAGGAATCCATATAGAAGTCCGCAGCGACGAGTGCGGTAGACGAAAGCTCCCGACGCCTCGCCTGGCTGCCGAACTTCCTGTATGCCTTCGCAACAGAGGAATGCCAGGTTCATGCGCCACGGGAATGAACTCGCGAAGAAAGGTCGCTTGGCGCTGACGCGCTTTGGGCCGAAGATCGGGGCAACCACAACGTGCGCAGCGAGGCCCTCATGTCCGACTCCCTTCCCCAGCGCAACGGCGGGCAGATCCTGGTGGAGGCGTTGCGGCGCAATGCCGTCGATACCGTCTACTGCATCCCCGGGGAAAGCTACCTGCCGGTGCTCGACGCGCTGCACGACGCCGACGGCATCCGCACCGTCGTCACCCGCCACGAGGGTGCCGCCTCGAACATGGCCGATGCCTACGGCAAGCTGACCGGCCGACCAGGCATCTGCTTCGTCACCCGCGGCCCCGGTGCCACCCATGCGGCGAATGGCGTGCACACGGCGCAGCAGGACTCGACGCCGATGATCCTGTTCGTCGGCCAGGTGGAAAGCGCCTTCAAGGGCCGCGAGGCGTTCCAGGAAGTCGACTACGTGCAGATGTTCTCGGGCCTGGCCAAGTGGGCCGTGGAAATCGACCGTATCGAACGCATCCCGGAGATCGTCGGCCGCGCCTTCAGCGTCGCCACCTCGGGCCGACCGGGCCCGGTCGTGGTCGCCCTGCCCGAGGAAATCCTCTTCGGTTTCGCGCAGGTCGCCGATGCGCCGGAGCCAAGGGTGCTTCCGGGGCGGCCGGGCGCCACGGCGATGGCGGAACTGCGCGAACTGCTGGCGAACGCCAGGCGCCCCCTGCTGGTACTTGGCGGCAGCGGCTGGGACAGCGCCGCCAGGAAACGGCTAGGCGCCTTCGTCGAGGCCAATGGCCTGCCGGTCGCCACCTCGTTCCGTCGCCAGGACCTGTTCGACAACCGTGACCCGCACTACGCCGGACAACTGGGCTTCGGCGCGGCGCCGGCGCTATTGGAGCGGCTGCGCCAGGCCGACCTGCTGCTGGTGGTCGGGGCGCGCCTGGGCGAAACGCCGAGCGCCGGCTACAGCCTGGTGCGTAGTCCGGCCCCCGCGCAGACGCTGATCCACGTGCATCCGGACAGCGCGGAACTGAACCGCGTCTACCTGGCGCGACTGCCGATCCAGGCCACCCCGTGTGCCTTCGCCGAGGCCCTGGCCGACCTCGCGCCGTTGCCCTCGAGCACCTGGCAGGACTGGCGCGAAGCCGCCCATGCCGACTACCTGGCCTACTCGACCCCGGCCGCGAGCGACCCCGCCATCCAGGGCGTCGACCTGGCGTCCGTGGTCGCGTACCTCAGCGAAAACCTGCCGGACGACGCGGTGATCGCCAACGGTGCCGGCAACTATGCCGTCTGGGTGCATCGCTTCTACCGCTATCGCCAGGCCCGCACGCAGTTGGCGCCGACCAACGGCGCCATGGGCTACGGCCTGCCCGCCGCGATTGCCGCCAGCCTGCGCGATCCGCAGCGCAGCGTGGTGTGCTTCGCCGGCGACGGCTGTTTCATGATGTATCCGCAGGAGCTGGCGACCGCCGCGCAGTTCGGCGCGACGCCGGTGGTGATCGTGGTCAACAACGGCATGCTCGGCACCATCCGCATGCATCAGGAACGCGAATATCCCGGGCGGGTATCCGCCACCCGCCTGGACAACCCCGACTTCGTCGCCCTGGCGCGAGCCTTCGGCGCCCACGCCGAACGAGTGGAGTGCAGCGCCGACTTCCCCGCCGCGTTCCGCCGCGCCCGCGAAAGCGGACGCCCGGCGCTGCTGGAGCTGCTGACCGACCCGCGCCAGATCACGCCGCAGGCGCGCCTCGCCTGAGGCATCCTCAGCCGGCGCGGAAGGCGATCCAGGCCTGGTAGCCCACGGCCTGGAAATAGCGGCTGGGCAGGACGAAGCCGGTGTCTTCCAGCAGTTCGCCGAGGCGCTGCTCGGACAACGGATCGAAATCCTCGCGCAAGCGTTGCAGCATGCCGTCACTGTCCTCCGGGGAAAGCCCGGCCAAGCGGCAGGCCTCGGCCTGCACCGGGCGTTCGAAGGCGTCCCGGGCTTCCATCAGGTTGGCCAGCAGCAACGGTGCCGCTGGCGCCAGACGCTCGGCGACCGCCTCGAGGAAGCGCCGCTTGGCCTGGTCGCCGCGCAGGAAATGCAGCACCAGCAGGACCAGCGCCGCATCGCAAGGCGGCGCTGGCGGTAGCCCGGCGACGTCGCCGCAATGCAGCTCGATCCGCTCCAGCAGGCCGAGCCTGGCGCAGCGCTGGCGGGCCAGGGCGAGCATGTCGGCCGACAGGTCCGCCGCGACGAAGCGCCAGCCCGGACGCAACCCGGCCAGCTCCGCCAGTTCGCCGCCGGCGCCGCAGCCAACGCTGAGCAGACGCGCCCGCTCCGGCAGACGGGCCAGCAACTGCGCGCGACTGAGCAGGTGCAGCAACTCGTAGCCCGGCAACAGGCGGCCGATCCGCGTCTCGTAGCCGTCAGCCTGTTTCCCGACGAAGCGGCCCATCAGTCGAACACCTTGCCCAGGCGCCAATAGCCCATCAGGGTCAGATGACGCTTGTCGATACCGCGCTCCTGCACCAGGTAGCGCCGGATCGCCATCACCGCCGCCGACTCGCCGGCGACCCAGGCGTAGAAACTGCCGCTCTCGGGGCTCGCCAGTTCCCAGAGGATCTCCTCGTCGATATCGATGTCCTCCAGTTCCTGGGCCGCACCACCCGCCACCTCGCGTTCCGGCAGCCGCGCCTGGCGCGCCGCCTCGATCATCCGCTCGCCGTTGCGCGAATGGATACCGGCCTGGTGGCGCGGCAGCCAGTGCAGGCGCGCAGCGGGAATCGCCGGCAGGTCGAGGATGTCGGCTTCTCCCGGCACTTCGAGAAAGGCCTCGACCACCGGCGGCTCGGTTTCGCCGGCCAGCTCCTCGAGAATTCCCGCCACCGCGGGCAAGGCGGTTTCGTCGGCGATCAGCAGGATATGGCGGACGCCAGCCGGCGGTTTCCATTCGTAGCCGCCGGGGTCATCGCCGTATTGCCGGTTGGGCGCGGCCAGTTGCAGGCGGTCGCCGATCCGCGCGTGGGTCGCCCAGGCCGAGGCCGGGCCGTTTTCGCCGTGGAGGACGAACTCCACGTCGACCTCTTCCTGCTCGGCGCGCAGCGCACGGATGGTGTAGGTACGCATCGGCGGCCGGCGGGCCGGCTCGACGCTGCGATAGGCCTGGTACCACTCGCTGCCGCCGGGCAGGCTGGGCGGCTGGCCGCTGGCATCGGGGAAGAAGATCTTGATCCGCTGGTCGGCGGCAAGGGTCTTCATCTCGGCGACCTCCGGACCGCCGAAGACGAAGCGGGTCAGCGCCGGGCTGAGTTGCTCACGGCGCTTGAGTTCGACATTGAACAGACGATAGGCGGGTTGCGACATGACGATGGTCTCCTGGTGACCGGCTCCCAGTGGAGCCGGCGGATGCATGCGTCAGGCAACTCTAGCAAACAATACGAATGATTAGCATTTGCTATTTGCGCAATCGTCGACTGCGTCGAAAGCACGACTGTCGCTCAGGCCTCGCAAGGCTCCAGCAGCTCGCAAGCGCTCTCCCCTACTCGCCTGACCGCCTGCTCGATGGCCGGGGTCGGCAACGCCGCGTAGTTCATCCGCAGGCAGTTCCGGTACTTGCCGGAAGCGGAGAAGATGCAGCCCACCGCGACTTGTACGCCGCGGTTGCGCAAGGCCTTGTCCAGGCGCAGGGTGTCGAACGCCTCGTCCAGCTCGACCCAGAGCAGGAAACCGCCCTGGGGGCGGCTGGCGCGGGTGCCCTCCGGGAAATAGCGCGCCACCCAGTCGATCATCAGGTCGCGTCCGCGCTGGTACTGGGCGCGCATGCGCCGCAGGTGCGGCTCGTAGTGGCCGTTGCCGATGAATTCGGCGATCGCCAGTTGCGGTTGCAGGGCGCTGGCGCCGGTACTGATGTACTTCATGTGCAGCACGCGGTCGGCGTAGCGCCCGGGTACCATCCAGCCGATCCGCAGGCCCGGCGCCAGGACCTTGGAGAACGACCCGCAGAGCAGCACCCGGCCATCGTCGTCGTACGACTTGATGGTGCGCGGGCGCGGATAAGTGTAGGCCAGGTCGCCGTAGACATCGTCCTCGATGATCGCCACGTCGTAGCGCTGGGCCAGGGCCAGCAGCGCCCGCTTGCGCGACTCGGGCATGATGTAGCCGAGCGGGTTGTTGCAGTTCGGGGTCACCTGGATGGCCTTGATCGGCCACTGTTCCAGCGCCAGTTCGAGGGCTTCCAGGCTGATGCCGTTGACCGGATCGGTGGGGATCTCCAGGGCCTTCATGCCGAGGCCTTTCAGCGATTGCATGGCGCCATGGAAGCTCGGCGACTCCACCGCGACGATATCGCCCGGTTCGCACACCGCGCGGATGCTCACCGACAGGGCCTCGTGGCAGCCGGTGGTGATCACCACGTCGCTGGCGGTGGCCCGACAGCCGGAGTCCACCAACAGGCGGGCGACTTCCTCGCGCAGCAACGGCGAGCCGTGGATCCCGTCGTAGGCCAGCGCACGGGCGTCGGCGTGGCGGTTGAGCCGGGCCAGGCTGCGGGTCAGCGGTTTCAGCGAAGGGCTGGAGATGTCCGGCATGCCGCGGCCGAGCTGGACCACGTCCGGTCGCGGCACCGTGCTGACCAGGGCCAGCACCTGCTCCCATTGCGAGATTTCCACCGGCCGCTGGGCCAGGCGGGCGATCGCCGGCAGCGGCGGCATCTGTCGCGCGGCCGGTACGAAATAGCCGGACTTCGGCCGCGGCTCGGCCAGCCCGCGATCTTCCAGCAGCCTGTATGCCTGTTGCACGGTGCTCAGGCTGACGCCGTGCTCGATGCTCATGGCCCGCACCGAGGGCAGCCGGTCGCCCGGACGGTAGAGGCCCTGTTCGATGCGCGAACCGAGGGTCTCGGCGAGTTGCAGATAAAGGGTCATGAGCGGGACTCCAGGGTGAGCGAAAGCGGGACCGGTACAGATGGTGGCGAAATCCACCATTCAGGCCGGGGAGCGCTTGATCTGTATGCAGTCAACCCACCTTTTCTGGACCTGTACGGAACAGCGCGCGATGGCCATTCTATCTCCGTCGTCCAGCCGATCAATATGGAGTACGCAGCATGACGCGACTCAGTGCGAAATCCGAGCGCCGCCAACGCCTCGATGGCCCCTTCCCACTCTCCGCGATGGACACCCTGGCGCAGGCCCTGCGTCGCGGCTATCGCCTGGCCCGGCAACGCCAGCTGACCCGGCGCGCGCTGCTGGACCTGGAGGCGGCGGAGCTGAAGGATATCGGCCTGAGCGCCGAGCAGGCCCGCGAGGAAGCCTCGCTGGCGTTCTGGCAGGCGGGAAGGTCCGGCGGGAGAAAGGCATGATCCGCTGTCGCAACTGTGGCGAACGCCCAGCCAGCGAAGGGCATATCTGTATGGTCTGCAAGCGCCGATCCGACGTCGACCCATACAAGGCGCTGATCACCATGGCCCTGCTGGTCTACTGCGGCGTCAGCCTGGCGGCCTACCTCAAGCCGCATATGCCGTCACCGCCGCCTACCGCCGGCAGCAGCGTCCAGCCCGCCGAGGAGCTGGCCCAGCGCGCCCGCCAGGCCACCCTGGAACAGCGCGGCATCTGAAGAACGCATGCTCGGGAGGGGAGGCAGTTTGAGCCCCTCCTTCTTTTAACCCACCCTCCCTGCCGCACGCGAACACTCATCTCCGGCTATGGGCGAAGGTTTCCATCTTCACGTTCAGCAGGTCGTTGGCGAACCCCCGGACCATGAGAGCCTCGAGATCGTTGATCATTCCGTCAACGACCTGATAGGCGCTGAAGAAGTACGCCAGATCGCAGAGTTCCAGCTGAGTATCCTTCGGCTGTCGCAACTTCTCGTGGCCTGGACTGAATGTTTGGTTTCTCTTCGGGTGAGGAACCAGGACGATCTTCTGGATGGCCCTTGGACGGTTGAAGGCGAGGTTCATTTCCTTCCAGAGGCTTTGCTCGCGGGCTTTGCCCACGTATATGGAATGCCCGCGGGAATCGTAGAAGATGTAGATGCCGTGGGCATCCAGCAGCTTGTCCTTGAGTCCCTGCGCATAAAGGGTGTTCGCCTGGAAGAGTTGCCATTTCCTGTCATCGCGCGAACGGTAGCGTTCTATCCCGTAGAACTCCACGACAGGTCGGATGGTTTCGTACTGGGAGGTTTTCACCGCGGCCTGGCGAGATTTCGCGATAGCCCCGGCGATCTGCTCGACACTCAGTTTCTTGTCGCTGTTCTTCCAGTTCGTCAGCGTCTGCAGCGAAACGCCGAGTGCCTCGGCCAACTCTCCCTGGTATCTCGTGCCGAGCTTCTTTCGCAGTGCGTCCAGCAATTCCTGTGCGTCCATACGAGATCTCCTTTTTCCTTGTTTTCCATCGGGTAAGCCAAAGACGGTTTCACCGGGCAAGCTTCTCCCTCACCGGCCAGCCAGGTTGCCGCCGGTAGGATACTCCAGGGCAGCGGCGATCCGTTCATGCTGTTCTGCCACCCACTCCCGCCGTACCGCCCCCCAGTCGCGGATGACATAGCCGCCCTGGTGGTTGCGCGCACCCTCCCGCTGCTCGAACTCGCAGACGATGTCCAGTTCCTCCAGCGCGGCGATGGTGTCCTGGGCGGTACGCCGGGGCATGCCGGTGGCGGCCATGATCTCCGGCACGCTGGCGATGCCGCTGTCGATCAGGTAGGCGACGTAGAGGCGGCGGTAGAAGCTGGACTTGGTCTTGCTGATGGTCATGGGCAGGCGTTCTCCGGGAAGGCTCAGGGAGCGAGCAGGGGCAAAGTAGTGGTGGATTTGATTTCCGACAAGGCGACGATGGAGTTCACTTCCTGGATGCCCGGCACCGCCGACAGCTTCTCGAAGAAAAAGCGTTCGTAGGATTCGATATCGCGGGTGACGATACGCAGCATGAAGTCCACCGCGCCCATCAGTACGTGGCACTCCAGCACCTCGGGAAACTGGTGCATCGCCTCGGCGAAGTCGGTGAGGTTCTTGCGCCCATGGGCGTTGAGCTTGATCTGGGCGAATACCTGGGTATTCAGGCCGATTTTCTTGCGGTCGAGCAGGGTCACCTGCTTGCGGATCACCCCCTCCTCCTTCAGGCGCTGGATGCGCCGCCAGCAGGGCGACTGGGAAAGTCCGATGCGCTCGGCGATCTCGGCGGTGGAAAGCGAGGATTCCTCCTGCAGCAACGCAAGAATACGCTGATCGTATATATCCAATGGAATGGACATAAATATTCCCTACAAAGAAAAATATAGGAATCAAGTATGCACATATAGCGCAAAATCACGCAAAAACAGGAGAAAAAATCCGGCACGCCTCTGGGAGAATTTCTCTCGTCGAAACACTGCCTGGAGCGTCACATGTCAACCCTCGCCCCCCTTTTCCTGGCCAAACACCCTGACGGCGAAGAACGCCAGGTGATCCGCCCGAACGTCTGGGAAACCTCCTGCGCAGATACCGAGACCCTGTCGATCTTCCATATCGAGGGCATGGCCGATCCGGACCTGTTGTGCCGGGTGCTCAACCTGTTCGCCGTGCAATCCTTCACCCCGGAGCGGGTTCGTGCCGACCGCGAGGACCACAAGATCCGCCTGCTGCTGACCTTCCCCGGCCTCAGCCAGCACCGCGCCAGCGTGATCGCGGAGAAGCTGCGCTCGCTGGTCACCGTGCTCGCCGTCCGCCTGGAGTTCTCTCCCCATGCCGGCAAGGTCCGTCCCAGCGTCAGCGAGCCGCTGCTGGCCAGCGTCGTCTGAGCCCCTCGGGGCGGCGCGGCGGCCGCCCTGTCCATTCGGCGTCATCGGCTGGCCTTCTGGCGTTAGCCGGTCGCCCAGCCCATGGCTACAGTGCAGGTTCGCCAGGCAGCCAGAAGACTGCCATGTGTTCCCCCGATCCTGCAGAGCGTGCCCATGTCCCGACCGCGTTTCCTTCCGGATAACTTCACCCTGGCGCTGATCGCCACCGTCCTTCTCGCCACTTTCCTGCCCTGCAGCGGCCAGACCGCCGTGGTCTTCGAATGGGTGACCAACATCGGCATCGGCCTGCTGTTCTTCCTCCACGGCGCCAAGCTGTCGCGCCAGGCGATCATCGCCGGCATGACCCACTGGCGCCTGCACCTGCTGGTGTTCGCCTGCACCTTCGTGATGTTCCCGCTGCTCGGCCTGGCGCTGAAACCGGCACTGTCGCCGATGGTCACCCCGGAGCTGTACCTCGGCATCCTGTTCCTCTGCGCCCTGCCGGCCACGGTGCAATCCTCCATCGCCTTCACCTCGCTGGCGCGCGGCAACGTGCCGGCAGCGGTATGCAGCGCTTCCGTGTCGAGCCTGCTCGGCGTATTCCTTACCCCGCTGCTGGTCAAGCTGCTGCTCGGCGCCGAAGGCGAGACCGGCAACGCGCTGGACGCCATCGGCAAGATCACCCTGCAACTGCTGGTACCCTTCATCGCTGGCCAGGTCCTGCGGCGCTGGATCGGCACCTGGGTGGAGCGCAACAAGCCGGTGCTGCGCTATGTCGACCAGGGCTCGATCCTGCTGGTGGTCTACACCGCCTTCAGCGCCGCGGTGATCCAGGGCCTGTGGCACGAAGTACCCTGGCTGGCGCTGCTCGGCCTGACCGTCGCCTGCTGCGTGATCCTCGCCCTGGCCCTGGTGCTGACCACGGTGCTGGCGCGACGCCTGGGCTTCAGCAAGGAAGACGAGATCACCATCGTCTTCTGCGGTTCGAAGAAGAGCCTGGCCACCGGCGTGCCCATGGCCAAGGTGCTGTTCGCCACCAGTGCGGTGGGGCCGATGGTGTTGCCGCTGATGCTGTTCCACCAGATCCAGCTGATGGTCTGCGCGGTGCTCGCGCAACGCTACGCCAGGCGCCGCGACGACGCAGCGGCGGCGCTGGCCGAGGCCCCCTCGCGCTGAGCGCGAAAATGAAAGAAGCCGGCCCAGGGGCCGGCTTCTTCGTTCAGACGCGGCTCAGCGCGTCGGCGTGCGCAGGGTGACGAACTCTTCCGCCGCGGTCGGGTGGATGCCGATGGTCTCGTCGAACGCCTGCTTGGTCGCCCCGGCCTTCATCGCCACCGCAATACCCTGGAGGATCTCGCCGGCCTCGGCGCCGACCATGTGGCAACCCAGCACCCTGTCGTCGTGGGCATCCACGACCAGCTTCATCAGGGTCTTTTCCTGGTCGTCGGTAAGGGTCAGCTTCATCGGCCGGAAGCGGCTCTCGAAGATCTTCACCTTGTGCCCGGCGCTCAGCGCCTCCTCCTCGGTCAGGCCGACGGTGCCGATGTTGGGCAGGCTGAACACCGCGGTGGGAATCAACTTGTAGTCCACCGGGCGATACTCCTCCGGCTTGAACAATCGCCGTGCCACCGCCATACCCTCGGCCAGCGCCACGGGGGTCAACTGGACGCGACCGATCACGTCACCGAGGGCGAGTATCGACGGTTCGCTGGTCTGGTAGTGCTCGTCGACCGCGATGAAGCCCTTGTCGGTCAGCTTCACAGCTGTGTTTTCCAGGCCCAGGTCGTCCAGCATCGGCCGCCGCCCGGTGGCGTAGAACACGCAGTCCGCCTCCAGCACCCGGCCGTCCTTGAGGGTCGCGGCCAGGCTGCCATCGGCCTGTTTGTCGATACGGGCGATGTCGCTGTTGAACTGCAGGTCCAGGCCCTTCTTGCCCAATTCGTCGCGCAGATGCTCGCGGACGCTGCGGTCGAAGCCGCGCAGGAACAGGTCGCGACGGTAGAGCAAGGTGGTCTCGGCGCCGAGCCCGTTGAAGATCGAGGCGAACTCGACGGCGATGTAGCCGCCGCCGACCACCAGCACGCGGCGCGGCAGGCGCTCGAGGAAGAACGCTTCGTTGGAGGTGATCGCGTGTTCCTTGCCGGGAATGTCCGGCACCTGCGGCCAGCCACCGGTGGCGACGAGAATGTGCTTGGCGCTGAAGCGCTGGCCGTCCACCTCGACGCTGTGCGCATCGAGCAGACGGGCGTGACCTTCGAGCAAGGTCACCCCGCTGTTCACCAGCAGGTTGCGGTAGATCCCGTTGAGCCGCTGGATCTCGCGGTTCTTGTTGCCGATCAGGGTCGCCCAGTCGAACTGCGCCTCGCCGGCGCTCCAGCCATAGGCCCGGGCCTGCTCGAAGTCCTCGCTGAAATGCGCGCCATAGACCAGCAGCTTCTTCGGCACGCAGCCGACGTTGACGCAGGTGCCACCCAGGTAGCGACTCTCCGCCACCGCGACACGGGCACCGAAGCCGGCGGCGAAGCGGGCGGCGCGTACGCCCCCTGAGCCGGCGCCGATGACGAACAGATCGAAATCGAAAGACATGTTCCTACTCCTGGATCAGATGCGTTCCAGCATAACCCATTCACCAGCGTCGGCTCCCGCCGGATCGACGCAGAAACCTGTCGAAACGGCTCAGCGCAGGGCCTGGCAGGCGATGGGCTATGCTTGTCCGTGGAGGTAAGCGCGATGTCCCCCACCCTCACCCACCTGGCGCTGCACGTCCCCGACCTCGACGCCTGCATCGCCTTCTACGAAACCTTCTGCGGCATGCGGGTGATCCACCGGCGCCCCGGCAAAGGCTCGCAAATCGTCTGGATGGCCGAACCCGGCCAGGAACAACGCTTCATCTTCGTCATCATGCCCGGCGGCCAGCCGCGCAACCTGGCCAGCGACGATTACAGTCATTTCGGCTTCGCCCTCTCCAGCCGCGCCGCGGTAGACGATCTGGCGCGCCGCGCCGAGGCCGCCGGCTGCCTGGTCTGGGCGCCGCGCGACGAGCCCTATCCGGTCGGCTACTACTGCGGCCTGCGCGATCCCGCGGGCAACTATGTGGAGTTCAGCTACGGCCAGCCGCTGGGCCCGGGTTCCGAGGCGCTGCCGATTCCCTGACCGGGCGCGGAGGCGCCGCGTGGCCCAGGCCAGGCTGGCGGGGTTATTCGCCCGACGCCAACAACGCCACGCCCGCCGACAGCTCAGGTAGGGCGGATACCCCCCATGGCCGTTCGCCTCATACGAAAAACGCCGCGCCCCCATCGGGGACGCGGCGTTCTTCATCGGGAACGGCGAGGCTCAGTGAGCCTTGCCGGTCTTGTAGAGGTTTTCGTAGCAGAAGTTGGTCGCCTCGATGTAACCCTCGGCGCTGCCGCAGTCGAAACGCTTGCCCTTGAACTTGTAGGCCAGCACGCAGCCGTCCTGGGCCTGCTTCATCAGGGCATCGGTGATCTGGATCTCGCCGCCCTTGCCCGGTTCAGTCTGCTCGATCAGGTCGAAGATGTCCGGGGTCAGGATGTAGCGGCCGATGATCGCCAGGTTCGACGGCGCCTCTTCCGGCTTCGGCTTCTCGACCATGGTGTTCACCCGGAAGATATCGTCGCGGATCATCTCGCCGGCGATCACGCCGTACTTGTTGGTCTCTTCCGGCGGCACTTCCTGGATCGCCACGATGGAGCAGCGGAACTGGTTGTACAGCTTGACCATCTGCTTCAGCACGCTGTCGCCTTCGAGGTTCAGGCACAGGTCGTCGGCCAGGACCACGGCGAACGGCTCGTCGCCGATCAGCGGACGACCGGTGAGGATGGCGTGGCCGAGGCCCTTCATCTCCACCTGGCGGGTGTAGGCGAAGGTGCACTCGTCGATCAGCCGACGGATGCCGACCAGGTACTTTTCCTTGTCGGTGTTGCGGATCTGGTGTTCCAGCTCGTAGCTGATGTCGAAGTGGTCTTCCAGCGAACGCTTGCCGCGGCCGGTGACGATGCCGATCTCGGAAAGGCCGGCTTCCAGCGCCTCCTCCACCGCGTACTGGATCAGCGGCTTGTTCACCACCGGCAGCATTTCCTTGGGCATGGCCTTGGTGGCCGGGAGGAAACGAGTGCCGTAACCGGCGGCCGGGAAAAGACATTTCTTGATCATGAGAATCCTTCGACATGGACGAAGTATGCGGATGGCGCGCAGTCTAATCAGGCTGCGCTCGCCTTACAATGCCCGGCCCTTGGACGTCCTATGCCCTGGTAGATGAAGCCCAGTTCCGCCATCCGCGCCGGTGCGTAGAGATTCCGACCGTCGACCAACAGGGGAGTTCGCATGGATCCACGGATTTTCTGGAAGTCCGGCTGGCGGAACTGTTTCCACTCGGTCACCAGCACCAGGGCATCGGCGCCCTCGACGGCCGCGTAGGGCGAGTCGTGGAGCGTCAACTGGGCGCACGCCAGCGCGTCCGGATAGCGTGCCGCGACCCCGGCGTTGGCCACCGGGTCATGGGCCCTGACCCGCACCCCGTGGCGCAGCAGCGCCTCCAGCAGGACCAGGCTCGGCGCCTCGCGCAGGTCGTCGGTACCCGGCTTGAAGGCCAGCCCCCAGAGCGCCACCGTGCGCCCTTGCCAGCGTCCCTGGAACAGTTCGCCGAGGGTCTCGAAGAGCAGTTCCTTCTGCCGCGCGTTGCGCGCTTCCACCGCACGCAGTATCTGGCTGTCGAAGCCCTGTTGCTCGGCGCTGCGGATCAGCGCGCGGACGTCCTTGGGAAAGCACGAGCCGCCGTAGCCGCAGCCGGCGTAGATGAAATGGGTACCGATGCGCTTGTCGCTACCCATGCCGCGGCGCACGTCCTCGATGTCGACGCCGGTGAGGGCGCACAGCCCGGCCATCTCGTTCATGAAGGAAATCTTGGTGGCGAGGAAGGCATTGGCCGCGTACTTGCTGAACTCGGCCTCGCGGCGCCCCATCAGCAGGACCCGTTCGTGATTGCGCAGGAACGGCGCGTAGAGCTGGCGCAGGGTTTCCCCGGCCTGCGTCTCGGCGCTGCCGATGATGACCCGGTCCGGGCGCCTGAAGTCGTCCACCGCCGAGCCTTCCTTGAGGAACTCCGGATTGCTCGCCACCGCCACCCGGAAGCGCTTGCGCCGGCGCGCCAGGCCCAGGCGGATGATCTCTTCGACCCGTTCGGCGGTGCCCACCGGCACGGTCGACTTGTTGACCACGATGCAGGCCTGGCGCAGTTGCGCGCCAAGTTGCTCGGCGACCGCCAGCACGTGGCTGAGGTCGGCCGAGCCGTCCTCGCCGCACGGCGTGCCGACGGCGATGAACACCACTTCGGCGTCGGCCAGGCCTTCCGCCAGGCTGGCGGTGAAGGTCAGGCGGGCGGCGTCCAGCTGATCGCGCAGGATGCTTTCCAGGCCCGGTTCGTAGATCGGCATCTCGCCGCGTCTCAGCCGCGCGACCCGCTCGCGGTCACGCTCCACGCAACGCACCTGGTTGCCCATCTCGGCGAAACAGGCCGCCGTCACCAGTCCCACATAGCCCGCACCAATCACGCATAGCCGCATGGCGTCGTCCTCCGCTGGCCTCGCCCTCTCTCTGCGGACGATTGCAGCCAAGCGCGGTGGCAGGCGCGTGACGCTGGCGTGAAGCTACCGTGACAGAACCCGCGCGGATGCCCGGGGTCCACCCAAGGTAGGCGGAAAAAACAGGAGGCTCCCATGTCCATCGAAATCGATTCGGAACAAGGCGTCTGCAGCGTGGAGATCGAAGGCAGCCGGCATCGCGCGCCGGTCGACAGCCTGCGCATCGGTACCGACGCCGAGGCGCGCCTGTCGGTGCTCTACATCGACGGCAAGCGCCTGCACATCAGCGAGGAAGACGCCCAGCGGCTGGCGGTCGCCGGCGCCGAGGACCAGCGCAGGCACCTGATGGCGGACGATTGACGCCCTCAGGCGTCCGCCAGCAACAGGTAGGGAGAACTGCGCAGGCTGTCGAGGCCGGCGCGGAACATGCGTTCGGCGCGGTTCCAGGGATCGTCGCGCAGGCGCTCGGTCCAGGCCAGGGTGCCGCAGATGCCGTCCCAGAGCGATTGCAGATAGATGCTGGCCAGCTCGACGTCCAGCCGCGCCGGCAGTTCGCCGCGCTCCACCGCCCGGCGGATCTGCCGGAGGCCGAAGCGTTGCCCCTGCTTCTCGAGCAGCTCGCGGCGGCGCAACAGCGGCTCGTTCTCGTCGCTGCGTTCGCACTTGAGGTAGAGGATCTCCAGCACCCGCTGCACCGAACCGGGCTCGCAGCACTGGCGGAGAAAGCCCATGCCGGCGCGCAGGAGGATATCCAGCGCCGGCACCCTGGCGTTTTCGTCGGGTACCTCGATCTGGCCGAAGGCGCGGTCGCACATCGCCAGGCAGACCTCGATCTTGTTCTTGTAGTGGCCGTAGACCGCACCGCGAGAAACCCCGGCGGCGTCCGCCAGGTCGGCCATGGCAGTAGTGCCCACGCCCTTTTCCAGGAAAACCCGCTCGGCGGCATCGAGTATGCCGTCGCGGGTTTTCTGGGATTCCTCTTTGGTTTTCCTGGCCACTGAACGTCCTCACAAGGGAAAGGCGCCGCAGATCATAAGGATATGTTACAGAAACGCCAATTAATTAATCATTCATGATTGATTATATGCTACTGTCGCGCCGCTCGTGAGTTGCGGTGCCCTTTCCCGGGCAAGCTCGCGAGTTCACGAATCGAGGGACACCCATGCACATCCAATGGACCGGCTCGCTGCGCGGGCTGCTGGCGGCCCTGGTCGCCCTATTCCTGCTGGGCTGCGAAGAAGCAGCGGACGCCGGGAAGACTGCGGAGGCCCCCGCCGAGGTCGGCGTGATCGTCGCCAGGCCGGCGCCTATCGGCATCACCAGCGAGCTGCCCGGACGCCTGGAAGCGTACCGCCAGGCTGAAGTGCGGGCGCGCGTCGCCGGCATCGTCACCCGTCGCCTGTACGAGGAAGGCCAGGACGTCCGCGCCGGCACCGTGCTGTTCCAGATCGACCCTGCGCCCTTGAAGGCGGCCCTGGACATCAGCCGCGGCGCCCTGGCCCGGGCCGAGGCCAGCCACGCGGCGGCGGCCGACAAGCTCAAGCGCTACGCCGACCTGATCAAGGACCGCGCCATCAGCGAACGCGAGTACACCGAAGCGCAGACCGACGCGCGCCAGGCCCTGGCGCAGATCGCCTCGGCCAAGGCCGAACTGGAGCAGGCCCGCCTGCGCCTGGGCTACGCCACGGTCACCGCGCCGATCGACGGCCGCGCGCGGCGCGCGCTGGTCACCGAAGGCGCGCTGGTCGGCGAGGACTCGCCGACACCGCTGACCCGCGTCGAGCAGATCGATCCGATCTACGTGAACTTCTCCCAGCCGGCCGGCGAAGTCGCCGCCATGCAGCGGGCGATCCGCGAAGGCCAGGTGAAGGGTGTCGCCGACAAGGACATCGCCGTGCGCCTGGTCCTGGCCGACGGCAGCGAGTACCCGCTGGCCGGCGAGCTGCTGTTCTCCGACCTGGCGGTCGACCCCGGCACCGACACCATCGCCATGCGTGCCCTGTTCCGCAATCCGCATCGCGAATTGCTGCCCGGCGGCTACGTGCAGGTGCGCCTGCAGCGCGCGGTGAACCCGCAGGCGATCACCGTCCCGCGCGACGCGCTGATCCGTACCGCCCAGTCCGCCGTGGTCAAGGTGGTCAACCCACAGGGCGTGGTGGAAGACGTGGAGGTCCGCGCCGACACCCTGCAGGGCCGCGACTGGATCATCAGCCGCGGGCTCAAGGGCGGCGAGCGTGTGATCGTCGAGAACGCCGCCCAGCATGCCGCCGGCTCCAGCGTCCAGGCGGTGGTCCGCCAGCCGGCCAGCGCCGACGCCCCCTCACCGCTGGCCGCCTCGCCGGCGGGCCAGTGACGGAGAACGCTACGAATGGCTCGTTTCTTCATTGACCGGCCGGTCTTCGCCTGGGTGATCTCCCTGCTGATCGTGCTCGCCGGGGTCCTGGCGATCCGCTTCCTGCCGGTCGCCCAGTACCCGGACATCGCGCCGCCGGTGGTCAACGTCAGCGCCAGCTATCCCGGCGCCTCGGCCAAGGTGGTCGAGGAAGCGGTGACCGCGATCATCGAGCGCGAGATGAACGGCGCGCCCGGCCTGCTCTACACCAAGGCCACCAGCAGCACCGGCCAGGCCTCGCTGACCCTGACCTTCCGCCAGGGCGTGAACGCCGACCTCGCCGCGGTGGAAGTGCAGAACCGCCTGAAGATCGTCGAGTCGCGCCTGCCCGAATCGGTGCGGCGCGACGGCATCTACGTGGAGAAGGCGGCGGACAGCATCCAGCTGATCGTTACCCTTACCTCCTCCAGCGGCCGCTACGACGCCATGGAGCTGGGCGAGATCGCCTCGTCCAACGTGTTGCAGGCGCTGCGCCGGGTGGAGGGCGTGGGCAAGGTCGAGACCTGGGGCGCCGAGTACGCCATGCGCATCTGGCCCGACCCGGCCAAGCTGACCTCGATGAACCTCAGCGCCAGCGACCTGGTCAACGCCGTGCGCCGGCACAACGCCCGCCTCACCGTGGGCGACATCGGCAACCTCGGGGTCCCCGACTCGGCGCCGATCAGCGCCACGGTGAAGGTCGACGACACCCTGGTGACGCCCGAGCAGTTCGGCGAAATTCCGCTGCGCATCCGCGGCGACGGCGGCGCGATCCGCCTGCGCGACGTGGCCCGCGTCGAGTTCGGCCAGAGCGAGTACGGCTTCGTCTCGCGGGTCAACCGAATGACCGCCACCGGCCTGGCGGTGAAGATGGCGCCCGGCTCCAACGCGGTGGCCACCGCCAAGCGCATCCGCGCCACCCTCGACGAGCTGTCGCGCTACTTCCCGGAGGGCGTGAGCTACAACATCCCCTATGACACCTCGGCGTTCGTCGAGATCTCGATCAGGAAGGTGGTCAGCACCCTGCTCGAGGCGATGCTGCTGGTGTTCGCCGTGATGTACCTGTTCATGCAGAACTTCCGCGCCACCCTGATCCCGACACTGGTGGTGCCGGTGGCCCTGCTGGGCACCTTCACGGTGATGCTCGGCCTGGGCTTCTCGATCAACGTGCTGACCATGTTCGGCATGGTCCTGGCGATCGGCATCCTGGTGGACGACGCGATCATCGTGGTGGAGAACGTCGAGCGGCTGATGGCCGAGGAAGGCCTGTCGCCGCACGACGCCACGGTCAAGGCGATGCGCCAGATCAGCGGGGCCATCGTCGGCATCACCGTGGTGCTGGTCTCGGTGTTCGTGCCGATGGCGTTCTTCAGCGGCGCGGTGGGCAACATCTACCGCCAGTTCGCGGTGACCCTGGCGGTCTCCATCGGCTTCTCGGCGTTCCTCGCGCTGTCGCTGACCCCGGCCCTGTGCGCCACCCTGCTGCGCCCGATCGACGCCGACCACCATGAGAAGCGCGGCTTCTTCGGCTGGTTCAACCGCGCCTTCCTGCGCCTGACCGGACGCTACCGCAACGCGGTGGCCGGCATCCTCGCCCGGCCGATCCGCTGGATGCTGGTCTACGCCCTGGTCATCGGCGTGGTCGCCCTGCTCTTCGTGCGCCTGCCGCAGGCGTTCCTGCCGGAAGAGGACCAGGGCGACTTCATGATCATGGTGATGCAGCCCGAAGGCACGCCGATGGCGGAGACCATGGCCAACGTCGGCGACGTCGAGCGCTACCTGGCGGAGCACGAACCGGTGGCCTACGCCTATGCGGTCGGCGGCTTCAGCCTGTACGGCGACGGCACCAGCTCGGCGATGATCTTCGCCACCCTGAAGGACTGGTCGGAACGCCGGGAGGCCAGCCAGCACGTCGGCGCCATCGTCGAGCGCATTAACCAGCGCTTCGCCGGCCTGCCCAACCGTACGGTGTATGCGATGAACTCGCCGCCGCTGCCGGACCTGGGTTCCACCAGCGGCTTCGACTTCCGCCTGCAGGACCGTGGCGGGGTTGGCTACGAGGCCCTGGTCAAGGCCCGCGACCAGTTGCTGGCGCGCGCCGCCGAAGACCCGCGCCTGGCCAACGTGATGTTCGCCGGCCAGGGCGAGGCGCCGCAGATCCGCCTGGACATCGACCGGCGCAAGGCGGAGACCCTCGGCGTGAGCATGGACGAGATCAACACCACCCTGGCGGTGATGTTCGGCTCGGACTACATCGGCGACTTCATGCACGGCAGCCAGGTGCGCAAGGTGGTGGTCCAGGCCGACGGCGCCAAGCGCCTGGGCATCGACGACATCGGCCGGCTTCACGTGCGCAACGAGCAGGGCGAGATGGTGCCGCTGGCGACGTTCGCCAAGGCCGCCTGGACCCTCGGCCCGCCGCAACTGACCCGCTACAACGGCTATCCCTCGTTCAACCTCGAGGGCCAGGCCGCGCCGGGCTACAGCAGCGGCGAAGCCATGCAGGCGATGGAGCAATTGATGCAGGGCCTGCCCGAGGGCATCGCCCACGAGTGGTCCGGCCAGTCCTTCGAAGAACGCCTGTCCGGCGCCCAGGCGCCGGCGCTGTTCGCCCTCTCGGTGTTGATCGTGTTCCTCGCCCTGGCCGCCCTCTACGAAAGCTGGTCGATCCCGCTGGCGGTGATCCTGGTGGTGCCGCTGGGCGTACTCGGCGCACTGCTCGGGGTGAGCCTGCGCGGTCTGCCCAACGACATCTACTTCAAGGTCGGCCTGATCACCATCATCGGCCTCTCGGCGAAGAACGCCATCCTCATCATCGAGGTGGCCAAGGACCATTACCAGGAAGGCATGAGCCTGCTGCAGGCGACCCTGGAGGCCGCGCGCCTGCGCCTGCGACCGATCGTCATGACCTCGCTGGCGTTCGGTTTCGGCGTGGTCCCGCTGGCGCTCTCCAGCGGCGCCGGTTCCGGCGCCCAGGTCGCCATCGGCACCGGGGTGCTCGGCGGGATCGTCACCGCCACGGTACTCGCGGTGTTCCTGGTACCGCTGTTCTTCCTGGTGGTCGGGCGCCTGTTCCGGTTGCGCAAGGCGCCGCGCACCGGCAACTCGCCCCAGATCCCCACGGAGCAAGCCTGATGCCCCTAGCGAAACTCTCGCTCCCCACCCTGGCACTGTGCGTCGGGCTGCTCGGCGCCTGCTCGCCGACGCCTCGCCAGCCGCGCGCGGCCCCCATCGTTCCGGCCAACGGCCCCGACCTTCGGGGCAAGCTGGACGACTGGCAACAGCAGTTCACCGACCCGCTGCTGCGACAGATGATCGGCTACGCGCCGGCGCTATCCGGCGCGCAAGCCTGAATTCCGCCGTCCTTTTCCCACCCTAGTCGGCCGCTGGCAGCGCTCGGCTGAAGCGGTAGAACAGGTTCGGCTCGCTGACCACGTACAGGCTGCCCCGGTCGTCCATCGCCAACCCTTCGGCCTGCGGCACGTCGTCCGTCAGGCCATGGTTGCCGCCACGCAGGGTCAGGCTGCCGAGCGGATCCCCGGCGCGATCCAGTTCGATGACCACCCGCGACTCGTCGGAAAGCACCAGCAGGTGATCGCTGGCCTTGTCGTAGTAGAGGCTCGACAGATCGGTGAGGAACAACCCGCGATCGCGCTGCGGGTCGCCGCCGACGCTCAGGTCGAGCGCCTCGCCGCGGTCGTTGAAGAAGCCGTTTACCTCGATGATGCCCACCGGCGCCTTTTCCCGGGCCACGAACAGGCGCTCGCGCAGCGGGTCGTAGGCCAACCCCTCGAAGCCCTTGTTGCGCTTGTTTGCACTGCCCAGGGAGAACTTCCGGGCGTTGCGCGGATCGTCGATGTCGATCACCCGGGTGTCGGCGTCGACATGGATCTCCACCAGGCGTTGGCGACGCTCCTCGGCGACCACGTAGACGCCGGGCCGGATGTACTCGATAGCCTCCGGATCCTGGAAACCGCGCAGGGGGATGCGTCGCAGCAATTCGCCGTCCAGCGACAGCTCGAGGAAATGCGGGTCCTGGTTGGTCACGCTGACCAGGCTGCGCCGGCTGGGGTCGAAGGACAGCGCCGAGACGTTGGACTCCGCGCCCAGCACGCGGGCTTCGATATCGACCCGATAGTCGGCCAGGCGCAGGGCGTTCTCGCGCGCAACATCGCCGCCGTAGCGCTGCTCCAGCTTGAACCAGATTCGCTCGAACGCGCGCTGCTGCTGGCCCGCCACCAGCAGCGCAAGCAACGCGGCGAGCAGGCAAGCCAGCAGCGTCCTGTAGGTCATCAGCCGACTCATCGTTACGACTCCTCCGAGAAACACAGTGTTCGGCGAAGCAGAACAGAGCCATCCGCGCCCTTTCATGAGGCGCCGATTAAATCTTTCTGACAAGCATCTTTCACGGCTGTCATTTTTCCCCCGTTCCAGGCGTTGACAGGATTTCGGTGCAGCTTTACGTTAACGTAAAGGTAAACAAGCAGGTGCCTGCGCATGTCCATCACCTACACCATCTCCGATCTCGCCCGCGAACTGGACATCACCACCCGCGCCATCCGCTTCTACGAGGAGCAAGGCCTGCTCTCCCCCGAGCGACGCGGCCAGGAACGCATCTATTCGCCGCGCGACAAGGTCAGCCTGAAGCTGATCCTGCGCGGCAAGCGCATCGGTTTTTCCCTCGCCGAATGCCGCGAACTGATCGAGCTCTACGACCCGGACCCGAGCAGCGGCAACCAGAAGCAGTTGAACACCATGCTGGAGAAGATCGCCGAGCGCCGCGCCCAGCTGGAACAACAGTTGCTGGACATCGAACAGATGCAGCTGGAACTGGATACTGCCGAGGAGCGCTGTCGAGCGGCACTGATCAAAAGCTATAACAAACAGACAGTTGAAACATAAACCTCATTCAAAGCTTTAAACCGGACAAGCACAATTACAGGTGAAAGCATGACCTATCCCAGCCTCAACTTCGCCCTCGGCGAAACCATCGACATGCTCCGCGACCAGGTCCGCGGCTTCGTCGCCGCCGAACTGCAGCCGCGCGCCGCGCAGATCGACCAGGACAACCAGTTCCCCATGGACATGTGGCGCAAGTTCGGCGAGATGGGCCTGCTCGGCATCACCGTCGACGAAGAGTACGGCGGTTCGGCGCTGGGCTACCTGGCCCACGCCGTGGTCATGGAAGAGATCAGCCGGGCCTCGGCCTCGGTGGCGCTCTCCTATGGCGCGCATTCCAACCTCTGCGTCAACCAGATCAAGCGCAACGGCAACGCCGAACAGAAGGCCCGCTACCTGCCGGCCCTGGTATCCGGCGAACACATCGGTGCGCTGGCGATGAGCGAACCCAACGCCGGCTCCGACGTGGTCTCGATGAAGCTGCGCGCGGACCGGGTCGGCGACCGCTTCGTTCTCAACGGCAGCAAGATGTGGATCACCAACGGTCCCGATGCCCATACCTATGTGATCTACGCCAAGACCGACGCGGACAAGGGCGCGCACGGGATCACCGCGTTCATCGTCGAGCGCGACTGGAAAGGCTTCAGTCGCGGGCCGAAGCTGGACAAGCTGGGCATGCGCGGCTCGAACACCTGCGAACTGATCTTCCAGGACGTCGAGGTACCCGAGGAGAACGTCCTCGGCGCGGTCAACGGCGGGGTCAAGGTACTGATGAGCGGCCTCGACTACGAGCGCGTGGTGCTTTCCGGCGGCCCGGTGGGAATCATGCAGGCGTGCATGGACGTGGTGGTGCCGTACATCCATGACCGCCGCCAGTTCGGCCAGAGCATCGGCGAATTCCAGCTGGTCCAGGGCAAGGTGGCCGACATGTACACCGCCCTCAACGCCAGCCGCGCCTACCTGTACGCCGTGGCCGCCGCCTGCGACCGCGGCGAGACGACCCGCAAGGACGCCGCCGGGGTGATCCTCTACAGCGCCGAGCGCGCCACCCAGATGGCCCTGGACGCGATCCAGATCCTCGGCGGCAACGGCTACATCAACGAGTTTCCCACCGGCCGCCTGTTGCGCGACGCCAAGCTCTACGAGATCGGCGCCGGCACCAGCGAGATCCGCCGCATGCTGATCGGCCGCGAGCTGTTCAACGAAACCCGCTGAAGCCTCGCTCTTCCCGGCCCTTTGCCGCCAGGGAGAGGGCATTCCATTGCATCGACAGGCGCATCGCCAGGTCGGGAGCGGGCGCCAACCGCTTCCGCCCACCTCGACACGGAGCCACCGCCATGGCCATCCTGCACACCCAGATCAATCCACGCTCCGCCGAGTTCGCGGCCAACGCCGCGACCATGCTGGAACAGGTCAACGCCCTGCGCACCCTCCTCGGCCGCATCCACGAAGGCGGAGGTAGCGCCGCCCAGGCCCGGCACAGCGCGCGCGGCAAGCTGCTGGTGCGCGAACGCATCAACCGCCTGCTCGACCCCGGCTCGCCGTTCCTCGAGCTTTCCGCCCTCGCCGCCCACGAAGTCTACGGCGAAGAGGTCGCCGCCGCCGGCATCGTCGCCGGGATCGGCCGGGTCGAAGGGGTGGAATGCATGATCGTCGGCAACGATGCCACGGTGAAGGGCGGCACCTACTATCCGCTGACCGTGAAGAAGCACCTGCGGGCCCAGGCCATCGCCCTGGAGAACCGCCTGCCATGCATCTACCTGGTGGACTCTGGCGGCGCCAACCTGCCGCGCCAGGACGAGGTGTTCCCCGACCGCGAGCACTTCGGCCGGATCTTCTTCAACCAGGCCAACATGAGTGCCCGCGGCATCCCGCAGATCGCCGTGGTCATGGGCTCCTGCACCGCCGGCGGGGCCTACGTGCCGGCGATGTCCGACGAAACCGTGATGGTGCGCGAACAGGCCACCATCTTCCTCGCCGGGCCGCCGCTGGTGAAGGCCGCTACCGGCGAGGTGGTCAGCGCCGAGGAACTTGGCGGCGCCGACGTGCACTGCAAGGTCTCAGGGGTCGCCGACCACTATGCCGAGGACGATGACCATGCCCTGGCCATCGCCCGCCGCTGCGTCGCCAACCTCAACTGGCGCAAGCAGGGCCAGCTGCAATGCCGTGCACCGCGCGCGCCGCTGTACCCCGCCGAGGAGCTGTACGGGGTGATTCCCGCCGACAGCAAGCAGCCCTACGACGTGCGCGAAGTGATCGCACGGCTGGTGGACGGCTCCGAGTTCGACGAATTCAAGGCGCTGTTCGGCACCACCCTGGTCTGCGGCTTCGCCCACCTGCACGGCTATCCGATCGCCATCCTGGCCAACAACGGGATCCTCTTCGCCGAGGCCGCGCAGAAAGGCGCGCACTTCATCGAGTTGGCCTGCCAGCGTGGCATCCCGCTGCTGTTCCTGCAGAACATCACCGGTTTCATGGTCGGCCAGAAGTACGAGGCTGGCGGCATCGCCAAGCACGGCGCCAAGCTGGTGACCGCGGTGGCCTGCGCGCGGGTGCCGAAGTTCACCGTGCTGATCGGCGGCAGCTTCGGCGCCGGCAACTACGGCATGTGCGGACGCGCCTACGACCCGCGCTTCCTGTGGATGTGGCCGAACGCGAGGATCGGCGTGATGGGCGGCGAACAGGCCGCCGGGGTGCTCGCCCAGGTCAAGCGCGAGCAGGCCGAGCGCGCCGGCCAGCAGCTCGGCGTCGAAGAGGAGGCGAAGATCAAGGCACCGATCCTCGAGCAGTACGAGCACCAGGGCCATCCCTACTACTCCAGCGCGCGACTGTGGGACGACGGCGTGATCGATCCGGCGCAGACCCGCGAGGTGCTCGCCCTGGCGCTTTCCGCCGCCCTCAACGCCCCCATCGAGCCGACCGCCTTCGGCGTGTTCCGCATGTGACGAGCAGACCAGCATGAGCGAATTCCAGACCATCCAGCTTGAGATCGACCCGCGCGGCGTAGCCACCCTGTGGCTGGACCGGGCGGAAAAGAACAACGCCTTCAATGCCGTCGTGATCGGCGAACTGTTGCAGGCCATCGATCGCGTCGGCAGCGACCCGCAGGTCCGCCTGCTGGTGCTGCGCGGCCGTGGCCGGCACTTCTGCGGCGGTGCCGACCTGGCCTGGATGCAGCAGTCGGTGGACCTCGACTACCAGGGCAACCTGGCCGACGCCCAGCGCATCGCCGAACTCATGACCCATCTCTACAACCTGCCCAAGCCGACCCTGGCGGTGGTCCAGGGCGCGGTGTTCGGCGGCGGGGTCGGCCTGGTCAGTTGCTGCGATATGGCCATCGGCAGCGACGACGCGACCTTCTGCCTGTCCGAGGTACGCATCGGCCTGATCCCGGCGACCATCGCCCCGTTCGTGGTCAAGGCCATCGGCCAGCGCGCCGCGCGGCGCTATTCGCTGACCGCCGAGCGCTTCGACGGACGCCGCGCCAGCGAACTGGGCCTGCTCAGCGAAAGCTGTCCCGCCGCCGAACTGGAAAGCCAGGCCGAGGCCTGGATCGCCAACCTGCTGCAAAACAGCCCGCGCGCCCTGGTCGCCTGCAAGGCGCTCTACCATGAGGTCGAGGCCGCCGAGCTGAGCCCGGCGCTGCGCCGCTACACCGAGGCGGCCATCGCCCGCATCCGCATCAGCCCGGAAGGCCAGGAAGGCCTGCGCGCCTTCCTGGAGAAACGCACGCCCGCCTGGAGAAACGACGCATGAACCCGGACTACCGCAGCATCCAGCGCCTCCTGGTCGCCAACCGCGGCGAGATCGCCTGCCGGGTGATGCGCAGCGCGCGCGCCCTCGGCATCGGCAGCGTCGCCGTGCACAGCGACATCGACCGCCACGCCCGCCACGTCGCCGAAGCCGACATCGCCGTCGACCTGGGCGGCGCCAAGCCCGTCGACAGCTACCTGCGCGGCGACAGGATCATCGCCGCCGCCCTCGCCAGCGGCGCCCAGGCGATCCACCCCGGCTACGGCTTCCTCTCGGAGAACGCCGACTTCGCCCGCGCCTGCGAGGAAGCCGGCCTGCTCTTCCTCGGACCGCCGGCGGCGGCCATCGACGCCATGGGCAGCAAGTCGGCCGCCAAGGCGCTGATGGAAGAAGCCGGCGTGCCGCTGGTGCCCGGCTATCACGGCGAAGCCCAGGACCTCGAGACTTTCCGCCGGGAAGCCGGGCGCATCGGCTACCCGGTGCTGCTCAAGGCCGCCGCTGGCGGCGGCGGCAAGGGCATGAAGGTGGTGGAGCGCGAGGCCGAGCTGGCCGAGGCCCTTTCCTCCGCCCAGCGCGAGGCCAAGGCCGCCTTCGGCGACGCGCGGATGCTGGTGGAGAAATACCTGCTGAAGCCGCGCCACGTGGAGATCCAGGTATTCGCCGACCGCCATGGCCACTGCCTGTACCTCAACGAACGCGACTGTTCGATCCAGCGCCGCCACCAGAAGGTCGTCGAGGAAGCCCCCGCCCCCGGTCTCGGTGTGGAACTGCGCCGGGCCATGGGCGAGGCCGCGGTACGCGCGGCGCAGGCGATCGGCTACCTCGGCGCCGGTACCGTCGAATTCCTCCTCGACGAACGCGGCCAGTTCTTCTTCATGGAAATGAACACCCGCCTGCAGGTGGAACACCCGGTCACCGAGGCCATCACCGGCCTCGACCTGGTCGCCTGGCAGATCCGCGTCGCTCGCGGCGAGGCGCTGCCGCTGACACAGGAACAGGTGCCGCTGAACGGCCACGCCATCGAAGTGCGGCTCTACGCGGAAGACCCCGAGGGCGGCTTCCTCCCCGCCAGCGGCCGCCTGGCGCTGTACCGCGAAGCGCCCGCCGGCCCCGGCCGGCGGGTCGACAGCGGGGTACGCGAAGGCGACGAGGTCTCGCCGTTCTACGACCCGATGCTGGCCAAGCTGATCGCCTGGGGCGAAACCCGCGAGGAAGCCCGCCAGCGCCTGCTGGCGATGCTGGCGGAAACCTCGGTCGGCGGCCTGCGCACCAACCTGGCGTTCCTCCGCCGCATCCTCGGCCATCCGGCGTTCGCCGCCGCCGAACTGGACACCGGGTTCATCGCGCGCCACCAAGACGACCTGCTGCCGGCGCCGCAAGCGCTGCCGGAGCATTTCTGGCAAGCCGCCGCCGAAGCCTGGCTGCAGAGCGAACCGGGCCACCGTCGCGACGACGACCCGCATTCGCCGTGGAGCCGCAACGACGGCTGGCGCAGCGCCCTGGCGCGGGAGGCCGACCTGATGCTGCGCTGCCGCGACGAACGCCGCTGCGTCCGCCTGCGCCACGCCAGCCCCAGCCAGTATCGCCTGGACGGCGACGACCTGGTCAGCCGGGTGGACGGTGTCACCCGTCGCTCGGCGGCGTTGCGCCGCGGACGCCAGTTGTTCCTCGAATGGGAGGGCGAACTGCTGGCCATCGAAGCCGTCGACCCGATCGCCGAGGCCGAGGCCGCCCATGCCCACCAGGGCGGTTTGAGCGCGCCGATGAACGGCAGTATCGTGCGGGTCCTGGTCGAGCCCGGCCAGACGGTCGAAGCCGGCGCCACCCTGGTGGTGCTGGAGGCGATGAAGATGGAGCACAGCATCCGCGCGCCCCACGCCGGGGTAGTGAAGGCGCTGTATTGCAGCGAGGGCGAACTGGTCGAGGAAGGCACGCCGCTGGTGGAGCTGGACGAGAACCAGGCCTGACAGCCAAGACGAGGAACAGCATGAACCTGCCGAAGAAGGTCCGCCTGGTGGAGGTCGGTCCGCGCGACGGACTGCAGAACGAGAAACAGCCGATCGAGGTGGCCGACAAGATCCGCCTGGTCGATGACCTGAGCGCCGCCGGCCTGGACTACATCGAAGTGGGCAGCTTCGTCTCGCCCAAGTGGGTGCCGCAGATGGCCGGCTCGGCCGAGGTATTCGCCGGCATCCGCCAGCGTCCCGGCGTGACCTACGCGGCGCTGGCGCCGAACCTGAAAGGCTTCGAGGCGGCGCTGGAGTCGGGAGTGAAGGAAGTGGCGGTGTTCGCCGCCGCGTCGGAAGCCTTCTCCCAGCGCAACATCAACTGCTCGATCAAGGACAGCCTGGAGCGCTTCGTACCGGTGCTGGAGGCGGCGCGCCAGCACCAGGTGCGGGTGCGCGGCTACATTTCCTGCGTGCTCGGCTGTCCCTACGACGGCGATGTCGATCCGCGCCAGGTCGCCTGGGTCGCCCGCGAACTCCAGCAGATGGGCTGCTACGAAGTGTCCCTGGGCGACACCATCGGCGTCGGCACCGCCGGTGCCACCCGCCGGCTGATCGAGGCGGTGGCCAGCGAGGTTCCCCGCGAGCGCCTCGCCGGGCACTTCCACGACACCTACGGGCAGGCCCTGGCGAACATCTACGCCAGCCTGCTGGAAGGCGTCGCGGTATTCGACAGCTCGGTGGCCGGCCTCGGCGGTTGTCCCTACGCCAAGGGCGCCACCGGCAACGTCGCCAGCGAAGACGTCCTCTACCTGCTGAACGGCCTGGAGATCCATACCGGGGTCGACATGCACGCCCTGGTCGACGCCGGCCAGCGCATCTGCGCGGTGCTCGGCAAGAGCAACGGATCGCGAGCGGCGAAGGCGTTGCTGGCCAAGGCCTGAGAAGCGGCGGATAACCGCGGGCGGTTATCCGCCCTACCTGACATCACCCTCAGGCTCGGAGACTGCATCATCCACCCTGGGTGCCGTCATACCCCATCCGCCAACTGATAGCCCGAGTCGTCGCAAGCAGCCGTTCCGCCGCCGGCCCCTGCTCCTCGGCCTGGAAGATGCTCGCCGGGCCGACCACCGTGAGCACCGCCGCCACCCGCCCGCGGGCGTCGAACACCGGTGCCGAGAGCGCCTCCACCCCAGGCATCAGCAGCCCATGGATCGCATGCAGGCCGCGCGCGCGGATGCCCTCCAGGAGCACCGCGTAGGCCGCCGGGTCGGCCAGCGGATGGTCGGCGCGCCCGGCCAACTCTTCCTCGCGCAGCTCGGCCACCTCGCGTTCCGGCAGGAACGCGGCGAACACCAGGCCGGTGGACGAACCGAGCAGCGGCAGCACCGAGCCGACCTGGGTGACCACCGTCACCGCGCGCACCGCCTGTTCCACCTGTACCACGGTGGCGCCACGGTTGCCCCAGACGGCGAGGAAGCAGGTCTCGTTGAGCACGTCGCGCAGCTCGGCCAGCGGCGCGGCGGCGCTCTTCAGCACGTCCATGCTGTCCAGCGCCGCCAGGCCCACGCGCAGGGCCTCGCGCCCCAGCGAGTAATGATTGGTGGAGGCGTCCTGGACCGCGAAGCCGCTGGCGATCAATGCCTGCAGGTAGCGATGGACCTTGCTCGCCGGCATCCCCACATGCTCCGCCAGGCGCGACAGCGAGGTCGCCGGGGAGAGTTCGGCGAGGGCCTTGAGGATATCGGTACCGACTTCGGCGGAGCGGACCTTCTGCTTGCCGGAGGTTTCGGCGGGACTGCTGTTCTTTTCCATGGACGCGGGTTCCTGCGGGCGGGGCCGACGTTATAGCTTGACGCTGCCTTCCACTCAAATTACGTTATGCGTAATTGAATTACGATAAAAATAACGCAGCCAGCGTGCCAGGTCCCCGGCGGATCGGCGGCAAGCTGCCCCCACTCCCCGGAGGCCTCAGATGAACCTCGACTCCACTGCCCTCGCCTATCAATCGGGCTTCGGCAACGAATTCAGCAGCGAAGCGCTCCCCGGCGCCCTGCCGGTCGGCCAGAACTCCCCGCAGAAAGCGCCCTACGGCCTGTACGCCGAACTGCTCTCCGGCACCGCCTTCACCATGGCTCGCAGCGAGGCCCGGCGCACCTGGCTGTACCGCATCACGCCGTCGGCCAAGCATCCGCCGTTCCGCCGCCTGGAACGACAGATCGCCGGTGCCGAACTGGATGCGCCGACTCCCAACCGCCTGCGCTGGGACCCGCTGGCACTGCCCGAGCAGCCCACCGACTTCCTCGACGGCCTGCTGCGCATGGCCGCCAACGCGCCCGGCGACAAGCCCGCCGGCGTGAGCATCTACCAGTACCTGGCCAACCGCTCGATGGAGCGTTGCTTCTACGACGCCGATGGCGAACTGCTGCTGGTCCCGCAATTGGGCCGTCTGCGCCTGTGCACCGAACTCGGCGCGCTGCAAGTCGAACCGCTGGAGATCGCGGTGATCCCGCGCGGGATGAAGTTCCGCGTCGAGCTGCTCGACGGCGAGGCACGCGGCTATATCGCCGAGAACCACGGCGCGCCGCTGCGCCTGCCCGACCTCGGCCCGATCGGCAGCAATGGCCTGGCCAATCCGCGCGACTTCCTGACCCCGGTGGCGCGCTACGAGGACAGCCGCCAGCCGCTGCAACTGGTGCAGAAATACCTCGGCGAGCTGTGGGCCTGCGAGCTTGACCACTCGCCGCTGGACGTGGTCGCCTGGCACGGCAACAACGTGCCCTACAAGTACGACCTGCGCCGCTTCAACACCATCGGCACGGTCAGCTTCGACCACCCGGACCCGTCGATCTTCACCGTGCTGACCTCCCCCACCAGCGTCCCCGGCCTGGCCAACATCGACTTCGTGATCTTCCCGCCGCGCTGGATGGTGGCCGAGAACACCTTCCGTCCGCCATGGTTCCACCGCAACCTGATGAACGAATTCATGGGCCTGATCCAGGGCGCCTATGACGCCAAGGCCGGCGGCTTCGTGCCCGGCGGCGCCTCGCTGCACAGTTGCATGAGCGCCCACGGCCCGGACGCGGAAAGCTGCGACAAGGCCATCGCCGCCGACCTCAAGCCGCACAGGATCGACCAGACCATGGCCTTCATGTTCGAGACCAGCCAGGTCCTCCGGCCGAGCCGTGCCGCCCTCGAGACGCCGGCCCTGCAGAATGACTACGATGCCTGCTGGGCGTCGCTCGTATCCACCTTCAACCCGCAACGGAGATAACCCCATGAACCAGCCAACCCCCACTCGTAGCTGGGTCGCCTCCGCCAATGGGCATGCCGACTTTCCCCTGCAAAACCTGCCGCTGGGCATCTTCAGCCGTGCCGGCCTGAGCCCGCGTTGCGGCGTGGCCATCGGCGACTCGATCCTAGACCTGGACGCGGCGCTGGCCGCCGGGCTGTTCGAGGGTGCCGCCGGCGAAGCCGCCGAAGCCACCCGCGGCGGCGCGCTGAACGCCTTCTTCGCCCTCGGCAAGCCGGCCCGCGTGGCGCTGCGCCAGCGCCTGCTGGAGCTGCTCGGCGAAGGCGCCGCGGAGCGCCCGGAACTGCTCCATCCGGCCGCCGAGTGCCAAATGCACCTACCGGCCAGGATCGGCGACTACACCGACTTCTACGTCGGCATCCGCCATGCCGAGAACGTCGGCAAGCTGTTCCGCCCGGACAACCCGCTGCTGCCCAACTACAAGCACGTGCCCATCGGCTACCACGGCCGCGCCTCGACCGTGCGCGTCTCCGGCAGCGAAGTGCGCCGGCCCAACGGCCAGACCCTGCCGGCCGGCGCCAGCGAGCCGGTGTTCGGTCCCTGTGCGCGTCTGGACTACGAACTGGAGCTAGGCATCTGGATCGGCCAGGGCAACGCCCTCGGCGAAGCCATCCCGGTTTCCCGCGCCGCCGAGCACATCGCCGGCTTCTGTCTGCTCAACGACTGGTCGGCGCGCGACATCCAGGCCTGGGAATACCAGCCGCTCGGCCCGTTCCTGTCGAAGAGCTTCATCACCAGCGTTTCGCCCTGGGTGGTCACCGCCGAAGCCCTGGAGCCGTTCCGCCGCGCCCAGCCAGCGCGCCCCGAAGGCGACCCGCGGCCGCTGCCGTATCTTTACGACGACAACGACCAGGCCCACGGCGCCTTCGACATCGAGCTGGAGGTCCTGCTGCTCACCGAGGGCCTGCGCGAGAAAGGCCTGCCGCCGCAGCGCCTGACCCTGAGCAACAGCCTGAGCATGTACTGGACGGTGGCGCAGATGGTCGCCCACCACAGCGTCAATGGCTGCCAGTTGCAGCCCGGCGACCTGTTCGGCTCCGGCACCCTGTCCGGCGCCGAGCCCGGCCAGTTCGGCTCGCTGCTGGAGATCACCGCTGGCGGCAAGCAGCCGGTGCAACTGGCCTCCGGCGAGACCCGGCGCTTCCTCGAGGACGGCGACGAGGTCATCCTCCGCGCCCGCTGCAAGCGCGAGGGACACGTCTCGATCGGTTTCGGCGAATGTCGCGGCAAAGTGCTCGCGGCCCATCCGGGGGCGCGCGGATGAAGCTCTATACCTACTACCGTTCCACCTCCTCCTACCGGGTGCGCATCGCCCTGGCGCTGAAGGGGCTGGACTACCAGTCGCTGCCGGTCAACCTGGTCCGCGACGGCGGCGAACACCGCCAACCCGCCTACCTGGCGCTCAACCCGCAGGGCCGCGTACCGGCCCTGCAGGTCGACGAGGGCGAGCTGCTGATCCAGTCGCCGGCGATCATCGAGTACCTCGAGGAGCGCTACCCGCACCCCGCCCTGCTCTCCAGCGATCCGCTGCGCCGCGCCCACGAGCGCGGAGTCGCGGCGCTGGTCGGCTGCGACATCCACCCGTTGCACAACGCCAGCGTGCTCAACCTGCTGCGCCAGTGGGGACACGACGAAGAGCAGGTCCGGCAGTGGATCGGCCACTGGGTCGGCCAGGGTCTCGCCGCCGTCGAGCAACTGATCGGCGACCAGGGTTGGTGCTTCGGCGACCGGCCAGGCCTGGCCGACGTCTACCTGGTCCCGCAGCTCTACGCCGCCGAGCGCTTCGGCGTGGCGCTGGACGCCTGGCCACGGATCCGCCGGGTCGCCGACCTGGCCGCCGCCCATCCGGCGTTCCGCCAGGCCCATCCGGCCAACCAGCCGGACACCCCGGCCGCCTGAGGGACCGCAGAGTCCCGCTCCTGAAGATAAAGGGGGGCGTCCGCCGGACGCCCCATCACCAATAAGAACCTCAGGTACCTTGCGATGCACAACCAGATCGCCAGCTTTCGCGCGGCGCTCGACGCGCGCCCCGTGTCCCGCTACCAGTGGCTGTTGCTGCTGCTCCTCGCCCTGTTGCTGGTCACCGATGGCTACGATGCCCAGGTGCTCGGCTACGTGGTGCCGACCCTGGCCCAGGAATGGGGCCTGGACAAGGCCGCGTTCGGCCCGGTGTTCAGCGCCAACCTGTTCGGCCTGACCGTCGGTTCGCTGCTGGTGACGCCGCTGGCGGACCGCTTCGGCATCCGCCGGGTGCTGCTCTGCTGCGTGCTGATCTACGCCAGCCTGACCGTCCTGATGGTCTTCGCCGGTTCCCTGGAAAGCCTGATGCTGGCGCGCTTCGTCTGCGGCATCGGAATGGGCGGGGCGATGCCCAGCGCCATGGCGCTGATGGCCGAGTATTCGCCACCGCGCCTGCGTACCCTGATGGTCACCCTGGCGGCCTGCGGTTTCTCCTTCGGCGGCGCCGCCGGCGGTTTCGTCGCCGCCGCCTTCATGGACGGCTTCGGCTGGCAGGCGGTGTTCCTCGCCGGCGGCGTCACCCCGTTGCTGCTGTTCCCCTTCCTCCTCCTGTTCCTGCCGGAGTCGCTGCCGCGCCTGCTCCGCGACGCACCGCCCTATGCCCGCCTACGCCAGCTCAGCGAGCGCATGGCGCCGGGCTGGCAGCCGCCGCCGGCACAAGCCGACGCCGAGCCGGCGGCGAGCCTGACCGTGCTGGAGCTGTTCCGCCACGGTTACGCGCGGCCGACCCTGCTGCTCTGGGCGACCTTCTTCGTCAGCCTGATCCTGCTCTACTTCATGGTCAGCTGGCTGCCCTCGCTGCTCCAGGAAAGCGGCCTGACACGCAATGCGGCGAACCTGGCGACCTCGATGTTCCTCTTCGCCGGCACCCTCGGCGCGATGCTCCTGGCCTGGCTCGCCGACCGCCTGCGCAGCAAGGTCCGCCTGCTGGCGGCGATTCTCGCCGGCGCCGCGCTGTTCACCCTGCTCCTCGGCCTCAACCACGACCAGCCGCGCTGGCTGCTGGCGTTCGTCTTCGCCGCCGGCTTCTGCATCATCGGCGGGCAGTTGACCCTGAACGCCTTCGCCAGCAACTTCTACCCGGCCCAGGTACGCGCCACCGGCACCGGCTGGGCGCTGGGCGTGGGCCGCTTCGGTTCGATCCTCGGCCCACTGTTCGGCAGCCTGCTGCTGGGCATGCACATATCCGTGGAGAACATCTTCATGCTTGCGGCGATTCCCGCCGGGCTCGCCGCGCTACTGATCCTCCAGGTCCGCTCGCCCGCCGCCCAGGCGCAGCGGGAAAGCGCCGCCGCGCTGGCCGTCGAGGAATCCTGAGCCTTCACCGCGAGCGGCTTCCCGGCTACAGTGGCGGCCCGTTTCGCCGTCCGCCGCAGGAGCCGCCGATGAACGACGCCGACAGCCTCCAGGATTACCAACGCGTACGCCAGCAGGCGATCCGTTCGCTGTTCGAGATCGTCGAAGGCTCCAGCGAAGGCACGGTGATCGTCGACCGCGAGGCCCGCATCGTCTGGATCAACCAGCGCTACGCCCAGCGTTTCGGCCTCGCCGACCCGGCGCAGGCTATCGGCCGGCCCTGCGAAAGCGTGATCCCCGGTAGCCTGCTGCGCGAGGTGGTAGGCAGCGGCAAGCCGATCCTGCTGGACATGATGGATAGCGCGAAGGACCCGCTGGTGGTGATGCGCCTGCCGATCCACGACGACGCCGGCGAAGTGATCGGCGCCATCGGCTTCGCCCTGCTCGACGAACTGCGTTCGCTGTCGCCGCTGGTGACCCGCTACCTGAGCATGCAGCGCGAACTGGCCTCGACCCGCTCGCAATTGCAGGCGCGCCAGGCCAAGTACAGCTTCAGCCACTTCGTCGGTACCAGTCCGGCCAGCCTGGAAGTCAAGCGCCGCGCCCGTCGTGGCGCGGCCAGCGAAGCGCCGGTGCTGTTGCTCGGCGAGACCGGCACCGGCAAGGAACTGCTCGCCCACGCCATCCACAGCGCTTCGCCGCGGGCGCACAAGGCCTTCGTCAGCGTGAACGCCGCGGCGATCCCGGAAAGCCTGCTGGAGGCCGAATTCTTCGGTACCGCCCCGGGGGCCTTCACCGGTGCCGAGCGCAAGGGCCGGCCAGGCAAGTTGCAGGTGGCCCAGGGCGGCACGTTGTTCCTCGACGAGATCGGCGACATGCCGCTGGCCTTGCAAGGCAAGCTGTTGCGCGTGCTACAGGAGAAAGAGTTCGAAGCGGTGGGTTCCAACGAAGTGATCCGCAGCGACATCCGCCTGGTCGCCGCCACTTCCATCGACCTGCAGCAGGCGATGCGCGAAGGCCGTTTCCGCGCTGACCTCTACTACCGACTGAACGTCCTGCCGATCGAGATCCCGCCGTTGCGCCAGCGCCTGGACGACCTCCCGGCGCTCTGCGAGTCGATCCTCGACAGCCTCGACCACGGCCGTCTCCACGAACTCGGCGGCGACGCCCTGGCGCTGCTCGCCCGGCATGCCTGGCCGGGCAACGTCCGCGAACTGCGCAACGTGCTGGAACGCGCGCTGCTGCTGGCCGACCAACCGTTGCTGGACGCCGCCGCCCTCGGCGCGGCGCTGGGCCCCCTGCAACCGCTGCCGGAGCTGCCTCGAGCGGCGGACGACAGGCCGGTCGGGGATTTCCAACAGGCCCGCGAAGCCTTCGAGCGCGACCTGATCGGACGGGCCCTGGCGCAGAGTGCCGGCAATGTGGTGGAAGCGGCGAAACGCCTGGGCCTGGGTCGCTCGACCCTGTACAAGAAGATCATGGCGCTGGGCATGCGTCTCGATAACGGGACCCATCTCTAAATAGAGACGAACTGAGATCTGCATAGCCACGGAACTTTCGCTCGATTACGTCTCCATTTTGAGACAACGCTATTCCCCACGCTCCCCTTCGTCTCGCCGCAGCCCGCGAAAACCGCGATTCTGGGGCCTGGCACGGTTATCGCAATGTGCCTTTCCGACGGCCCTGCCCCGTTCCAGGCCGTCACGCCGGTGCCCGCACCGTTCGACAACAAGAAACAGGCCCGGAGCGCCCTTCCCCATGCGGAGCGCGCCCCGCAGCGCCGTGGAGATATGCCCGATGAGCGTGATCATCGCCCTTGCCGCCCTGGGCCTGCTGATGCTGGCCGCCTACCGCGGCTACAGCGTCATCCTGTTCGCCCCCCTCGCCGCCCTCGGCGCCGTCCTGCTCACCGATCCCAGCGCGGTCGCGCCGACCTTCACCGGGGTGTTCATGGAGAAGATGGTCGGTTTCATCAAGCTCTACTTCCCGGTTTTCCTGCTTGGCGCGGTGTTCGGCAAGCTGATCGAGCTGGCCGGCTTCTCCCGCTCCATCGTCGCGGCGGCGATCCGCCTGCTCGGCACCCGCCAGGCGATGCTGGCGATCGTACTGGTCTGCGCGCTGCTCACCTACGGCGGCGTCTCGCTGTTCGTGGTGGTGTTCGCGGTCTACCCGTTCGCCGCGGAGATGTTCCGCCAGAGCGACATCCCCAAGCGATTGATTCCGGCGACCATCGCCCTCGGCGCGTTTTCCTTCACCATGGACGCGCTGCCCGGCACCCCGCAGATCCAGAACATCATCCCCTCGACCTTCTTCGGCACCCACGCCTGGGCCGCGCCCTGGCTCGGCACCCTCGGCGCGCTGTTCGTCTTCGCCGTGGGCATGCTCTACCTGCGACGCCAGGCGAACAAGGCGCGGCGCAACGGCGAAGGCTACGGCAGCGACCTGCGCAACGAGCCGGAGACCGCCGATGACCTGCGCCTGCCGAATCCCTGGCTGGCGCTCTCGCCGCTGGTGCTGGTCGGGGTCGCCAACCTGCTGTTCACCCACTGGATCCCGCAATGGTACGGCCAGGTCCATACCCTGCAACTGGCCGGCATGGCCACGCCGTTGCAGACCGAGGTCGGCAAGCTCACCGCGATCTGGGCAGTGCAGGCGGCCCTGCTGCTGGGCATCCTGCTGGTGCTGGCGAGCGGTTTCGCGGCGATCCGCAGCCGCCTCGCCGAAGGCACCCGCAGCGCGGTGGCCGGCTCGCTGCTGGCGGCGATGAACACCGCCTCGGAATACGGCTTCGGCGCGGTGATCGCCTCGCTGCCGGGTTTCCTGGTGCTGGCCGACGCGCTCAAGAGCATTCCCAATCCGCTGGTCAACGAAGCGATCACCGTCACCCTGCTGGCCGGCATCACCGGTTCCGCGTCGGGCGGCATGAGCATCGCCCTGGCGGCGATGTCCGATACCTTCATCGCCGCCGCCAACGCCGCGCAGATCCCCCTGGAAGTCCTCCACCGGGTCGCCGCCATGGCCAGCGGAGGGATGGATACCCTGCCGCACAACGGCGCGGTGATCACCCTCCTGGCGGTCACCGGCCTGACCCATCGGGAGGCGTACAAGGACATTTTCGGTATTACCCTGATCAAGACCCTGGCGGTGTTCTTCGTCATCGGGCTGTTCTACGCCACCGGCCTGGTCTGATCCGCCCTTTTTTCATCCAGCGGGAGAAACAGCATGACCCTGAAAGGCAAGACCGCCCTGGTCACCGGTTCCACCAGCGGCATCGGCCTGGGCATCGCCCTGAGCCTGGCCGAGGCCGGCGCCGACCTGCTCCTCAACGGCTTCGGCGAGGTCGACGCGGCACTGGCGCAGGTCCGCGCCCGCGGCGTGCGCGCAGAGCACCACCCGGCCGACCTCTCCAGCCCGGAGCAGATCGCCGAACTGATGGCCTTCGCCGAGCGGACCTTCGGCGGCGTCGACATCCTCGTCAACAACGCCGGCATCCAGTACGTGGCGCCGGTGCAGGAATTCCCCACGGAACGCTGGGACGCGATCATCGCGATCAACCTGTCCTCAGTGTTCCATACCACCCGCCTGGCCCTGCCGGGCATGCTCGCGCGCGGCTGGGGGCGGATCGTCAACATCGCCTCGACCCACGGCCTGGTCGCCTCGGCCGGGAAGAGCGCCTACGTCGCCGCCAAGCATGGCGTGCTCGGCCTGACCAAGAGTGTGGCGCTGGAAACGGCGCGCACGCCGGTGACCTGCAACGCCATCTGCCCCGGCTGGGTGCTGACCCCGCTGGTGCAGAAGCAGATCGACGCGCGCATCGCCGAGGGCGTCTCGCCCGAACAGGCGGAACATGACCTGCTGGCGGAAAAGCAACCCTCGCTGGCCTTCGTCACCCCCGAGCAACTCGGCGGACTGACGCTGTTCCTTTGCAGCGAAGCCGCCGACCAGGTGCGCGGCGCGGCCTGGAACATGGATGGCGGCTGGGTGGCGCAGTAGCCGGGGCGGCCAGCCTCTCCCCAGACCCTCTCCCTGAAGGGAGAGGGAACCATCCGGAGTTCGCCCGCCCCATTGCGTAGGGCGGATAACGCCACAGGCGTTATCCGCCGTTACCTCGTTTCCCGGCGCGGCTACCCTCTCCCCAACCTTCGCCCTTCAGGGAGAGGAAGTTATCGGGGCCAGGTCGGTCCGCCGACGCGCTACGGCATCACCGGCGGGATGTACGCCAGGGTGCTGCCCAGGGCCCAGAGCAGCACCAGCACCAGCGGGATGTGCACCAGCAACTGGACGAACGAGAAGCCGATCAGGTCGCGCGCCTTCAGCCCCAGCACGCCGAGTAACGGCAGCATGTAGAACGGGTTGATCAGGTTCGGCAGCGCCTCGGCGGCGTTGTAGATCTGCACCGCCCAGCCGAGGTGGTATTGCAGCTCGTTGGCCACCTGCATCACGTACGGCGCCTCGATGATCCACTTGCCGCCGCCGGAGGGAATGAAGAAGCCCAGCACCGCCGAGTACACGCCCATCAGCAGCGCGTAGGTGTCGTGGGAGGCGATCTGTACGAAGAAGGTCGAGATATGGTGGGCCAGGGTCTCGCCGTCGCTGCCGTTGACCGTGGTCATGATCGCCGCGATCGAGCCGTACAGCGGGAACTGGATCAGCACCCCGGTGGTGGTCGGCACCGCGCGCGCCACCGCGTCGAGGAAGCTGCGCGGGCGCCAGTGCAGCAACGCGCCGAGCATCAGGAACAGCAGGTTATAGGTGTTCAACCCGGAGATCGCCAGGATCGCCGGCTTGGTCGAGAACTCGTGGACCAGCCAGCCGCCGGCCAGCAGTACCAGCAGGATGATCAGCAACGGGCTGTGCTCCAGCCACTCGCCGGGCCGGGTCGGCGCCAGCCTGGCCGGAGCGGTGAAGCTCACGTCGACCCCGCAATCCTTGGCGTCGCGGGCGCTGGCGGCGCTCGGCGCGGTCATGTAGGCGATCACCAGCGAGACCAGGATCAGCGCCAGCAGCATGACCCCGGACTGCCAGAGGAAGATGGTCTCGGTGAACGGGATCACCCCGGTGATCGCCAGGATCGACGGTGGCAGGCTGGCCGGGTTGGCCTGCAACTGCGCGGCCGACGACGACAGGCCCAGCGCCCACACCGCGCCCAGCCCGAGGTAGGCCGCGGCGCCGGCGGCGCGATAGTCCATGCGCAGGTCGCTGCGGCGCGCCAGGGCGCGTACCAGCAGGCCGCCGAAGACCAGGCTGAGGCCCCAGTTGAGCAGCGAGGCGAGCATCGACACCAGCGCCACCCAGCAGACCGCCGAGCGGCCATTCTTCGGCACCCGCGCGAGCAGGTCGATGAGACGCGAGGCGGGGCCTGAACTGGCCACCACATAGCCGCCGATGACCACGAAGGCCATCTGCATGGTGAACGGGATCAGGCTCCAGAAACCGTCGCCGAAGGCTTTCGCCGTGGCGGTCGGTCCGGCGCCCATGGCCAGCGCGGCCAGGCTGACGATGAGGATGGCCAGGGCGGCGAACACCCAGGAGTCGGGAAACCAGCGCTCGGCCCAGTTCGAGCAACGCATGGCAAAGCGCGCGGAGCGGCTTTCTTGGATGGGAAGGATAGCGGTCATCGCGGATTCTCTCGGTTTTATTGTTATTCGGCGACTACGGGGCCGCCTGTGTGTGCTACGGCTCCCTGGGCACCCGGTCGTCCCGAGGGGCGGAACGGTACGGGGCCGGTCGGACGGTCAAGGCCGTCCGCCGCTCGTTCCCTGGACACGAGCGCGCCATGCCCCCGCGAAAGGACATGGCGCGATCACGCCGCGAGCGGCAGGTCGATGGATCAGTCGCGGGCCAGGGTCAGGGCGACGCCCTGCCCGCCGCCGATGCACAGGGTGGCGAGGCCCTTCTTCGCGTCGCGACGGATCATCTCGTGCAGCAGGGTCACCAGCACCCGGCAGCCGGACGCGCCGATCGGGTGGCCAAGGGCGATGGCGCCGCCGTTGACGTTGACCCTGGCGGCATCCCAGCCCAGTTCCCGGCCCACCGCCAGGGACTGCGCGGCGAAGGCCTCGTTGGCCTCGATCAGGTCCAGTTGCTCCAGGCTCCAGCCGGCCTTGTCGAGCGCGCGACGGGTGGCGGAGACCGGGCCGATGCCCATGATCGCCGGGTCGACCCCGGCGCTGGCGTAGCTGGCGATCCGCGCCAGCACCGGCAGGCCCAGGGCCTTGGCCTTGGCCGCGCTCATCAGCAATACCGCGGCGGCGCCGTCGTTGAGGCTGGAGGCGTTGCCGGCGGTGACGCTGCCGTCCTTCCTGAAGGCCGGCTTGAGCTTGGCCAGGGCCTCGACGGTGGTGCCGGCGCGCGGCTGCTCGTCGGTATCGAAGCTCAGCGGCTCGCCCTTGCGCTGCGGGACCTGGATCGGCGTGATCTCGTCGCGGAAGCGCCCGCCCTCGATGGCGGCGATGGCCTTCTGCTGCGAAGCGGCGGCGAAGGCGTCCTGCTCCTCGCGGGTCAGGCCGTACTTCTCCGCCAGGTTCTCGGCGGTGATGCCCATGTGGTAGTCGTTGAAGGCGTCCCACAGGCCGTCCTCGATCATGCTGTCGACCAGCTTCGCATGGCCCATGCGCAGGCCGGTGCGGGCGCCGGGCATGACGTAGGGCGCCAGGCTCATGTTCTCCTGGCCGCCGGCGACGATCACCTCGGCGTCGCCGCAGCGGATCGCCTGGGCGCCCAGATGCAGGGCCTTGAGGCCGGAGCCGCAGACCTTGTTCAGGGTCATGGCCGGCACGCCGACCGGCAGGCCGGCCTTGATCGCCGCCTGGCGCGCCGGGTTCTGCCCGGACCCGGCGGTGAGCACCTGGCCGAGGATCACTTCGTCGACCTGGCCGGCATCGAGACCGGTCTGTTCGAGCAGGCGGCGGATCACCGCGGCGCCCAGCTCGGGGGCGGGAATGCCGGCCAGCGAGCCCTGGAAGCTGCCGACGGCGGTACGGGTAGCGGCGACGATGACGACGTCTTGCATGGATGGTTCTCCTGGATTCGCCCGTGGCCGGGCCGAATCGCTGCGGGTGGACGTAGGCGGTGCGACAGGCTCCTATCCTACGCCCTCTGGAAAGGACGGTCCGCGCGGCCGGCGCCTTGCGTGGAGGCGCCGGCCGCGCGGGCCGCGATTCAGAAACTCATTTCCGGCACGTGCTCGGGGACGATCAGCTTGCCGGCGGTCTTCGCCACGATCTCCTCGACGCTGACCCCGGGGGCGCGCTCGCGGAGGATGAAGGCGCCGTCCTCGATCTCCAGGTAGGCCAGGTCGGTGAGCACCTTGCGAATGCAGCCGCAACCGGTCAGCGGCAGGGTGCAGTACGGCAGCAGCTTGGACTCGCCGTCCTTGGAGGCGTGGGTCATGGTGACGATGATGTTCTCGGCGCCGGCCACCAGGTCCATGGCGCCGCCCATGCCCTTGACCAGCTTGCCGGGGATCATCCAGGAGGCGATGTTGCCGCGCACGTCCACCTCGAAGGCACCGAGCACGGTGAGGTCGACGTGGCCGCCACGGATCATGGCGAAGGACTGCGCCGAGTCGAAGATCGACGCGCCGACGCGGGCGGTCACGGTCTGCTTGCCGGCGTTGATCATGTCGGCGTCGACTTCCGCCTCGCTGGGGAACGCGCCCATGCCGAGCAGGCCGTTCTCCGACTGGAGCATGACGTCGATGCCTTCCGGCACGTAGTTGGCCACCAGGGTCGGGATGCCGATGCCGAGGTTGACGTAGTAGCCGTCCTTCAATTCGCGCGCCACGCGCTGCGCCATCTGTTCGCGGGTAAGTGCCATCTGGGGAAACCTCTTGTCGTTGTAGCGGCCGCCGTCAGGCGCGCAGCGTGCGTTTCTCGATGCGTTTCTCGAAGCGACCCTGGATGATCCGGTCGACGTAGATGCCGGGGGTGTGGATCTGCGTCGGGTCCAGTTCGCCGGGCTCGACGATCTCCTCCACCTCGACCACCGTGATGCGCCCGGCGGTGGCGACCAGCGGGTTGAAGTTCTGCGCGGTGTGGCGATAGACGACGTTGCCGAAATGGTCGGCCTTCCAGCCCTTGACGATGGCGAAGTCGCCGGTGATGGCCGGTTCGAGGATGTAGTGGCGGCCATTGAACTCGCGCGCCTCCTTGCCCTCGGCGACCGGGGTGCCGTAGCCGGTGGCGGTGAAGAAGGCCGGGATGCCGGCGCCGCCGGCGCGGATCTTCTCGGCCAGCGAGCCTTGCGGGGTCAGTTCGACTTCCAGCTCGCCACTGAGCAGTTGTTGCTCGAACAGGGCGTTCTCGCCGACATAGGAGGCGATCATCTTGCGGATCTGCCGGTCTTCCAGCAGCACGCCGAGGCCGAAACCGTCGACGCCGCAGTTGTTCGAGACCACCGTGAGGTCTCTGACCCCGCGCCGGCGGATTTCCGCGATCAGGTTCTCGGGAATCCCGCAGAGGCCGAAGCCCCCGGCGAGGACGGTCATGCCGTCGGTCAGGCCTTCGAGGGCCTCTTCGTAACTGCCTACTCGCTTGTCGAGTCCGCTCATGCTGCTGTGCCTCTTCCGGCTCTTGTGATTGTGCGTGCGGCAGTCTGACTGCCGGGTCGCACAGAGCTTCTCCGCTGCGGACTGATTTGTTAAGTTTGTTTTTCCAATCCATTGATGAGAAAAACAAATAAATGACCGTCAAGCAGTTGCGCGCCTTCCTCGCCGTGGCGCAGAGCCTCAGCTTCGCCCAGGCCGGCGAACGCCTGCACCTCTCCCAGCCGGCCCTGAGCCTGGCGATCAAGAGCCTGGAGGAAAGCCTCGGCGGTCCGCTGCTGGAACGTACCACCCGCAGCGTCAGCCTCACCCCCGAGGGCGAGACCCTGCTGCCGCTGGCGCTGCGCCTGCTGGCCGACTGGGACAATACCGAGGAATTGCTGCGCCAGCACTTCACCCTGCAACTGGGCAAGGTCTCCATCGCCGCCATGCCCTCCTTCGCCGGCAACCTGCTGCCGCTGGTCTTGAAGACCTTTCGCGAACGCCACCCGCGGGTCAACGTGGCGGTGCACGACGTGATCAACGAGCAGGTGCTGGAGATGGTCCGCAACCGACGCGTCGAGCTGGGCATCGCCTTCGAGCCGGAGTCCCTGGAAAACCTCGAGTTCACCCCGTTCTACAGCGACCGCTTCGTCGCCGTGGTGCCGGCCGGCTCGCCGCTGTCCGGGCAGGAGCGGGTCAGTTGGCGCGAACTGCTCAGCGAGCCCTTCATTACCCTGCAACGCCCCTCGGCGGTGCGCCTGCTCCTGGAAGAAAGCGTGGCCGCCGAGCACGGCCGCTTGCCGGTGGCGTTCGAGAGCCACCAACTGGTCACGGTCGGGCGGATGGTCGCCCAGGGACTGGGTGTCAGCGCCGTGCCGACCCTGTGCATCCAGCAGATGCAGGAACTCGGCGCGCGCTGCCTGCCGCTCTACGCGCCGCAGGTGCAGCGACGGGTCGGCCTGCTGCGGCTGAGCGAGCACAAGCTGTCCACCGCCGCCCAGGCTCTCAGCGACGTGCTGCTGCATGGCACCGACTGGCGCTCGCTGGCGCTGCCGCAGGACCAGTCCACGGAGTGAGGCAGGCAGCGGCGGGTCCGGTTATGCTTCCTGCATGTCCCGGAACAACAACAAGGACGGACACGCCATGCCCGCACCGCTCTGGAGCCCTTCCGCCGAACGCATCGCCGCCAGTCGCATGGAGGCCTTCCGACGCTTCGTCAACCAGCGGCACGCCCTCGGCCTGGTCGACTACCCGGCGCTGCATGCCTGGAGCGTGCAGCGGCGCGAGGCGTTCTGGCAGGCCATCGTCGACTTCTTCGAGGTGCGCTTCCAGCAACCGCCGCGTGCGGTCCTCGAGGAAGGCGCGCAGATGCCCTCGGCGCGCTGGTTCCCCGGCGCCACGCTGAATTTCGCCGAACACCTGCTGCGCCGCCGCGATGATGCCCCGGCGCTGATCGCGGTGAGCGAAGACGGTCGCCGCGAGGTGCTCAGCCACGCCGAACTGGCCCGTCACGTGGCGGGCCTGCAGAAGCGCCTCGCCGCCCTGGGCATAGGCCCCGGCGACCGGGTCGCCGCGCTGATGCCGAACACCTGGCAGACCGTGGTCGGCATGCTCGCCACCGCCAGCCTCGGCGCGACCTGGTCGAGCTGCTCGCCGGACTTCGGTACCCAGGGCGTAATCGACCGCTTCGGCCAGATCGAACCGCGCGTGCTGATCGCCTGCGCCGGCTACCGCTACGCCGGCAAGTCGCTGGACCTGACCGCCAAGCTCAACGAGGTGCTCGCCGGCCTGCCCGGCCTGGAGCAACTGCTGGTGGTGCCCTACGACCGTCCGCAGGCGCAGCCGCAGGACTACCGCTGCCAGGCGCAGGTCGCGCTGTGGGACGGGTTCTACCAGGCCGAGGGCGAGCCGGTCTTCACCCCGGTGCCCTTCGAGCAGCCGCTGTACATCCTCTATTCGTCGGGCACCACCGGAGTCCCCAAATGCATCGTCCATGCCACCGGCGGCGTGCTCCTGCAACATCTCAAGGAGCACGGCCTGCACACCGACCTGGGCGACGGCGACCGGCTGTTCTACTACACCACCTGCGGCTGGATGATGTGGAACTGGCTGGCCTCCGGTCTGGCGGTGGGCGCCAGCCTGGTGCTCTACGACGGCTCGCCGTTCCACCCCGGCCCCGAGCGCCTGCTGGACCTCATCGACGCCGAGGACATCGCCGTGTTCGGCGCCAGCGCCAAGTACCTGGCGGCGCTCGAGAAGGCCGGCGTGCGCCCGCGCCACAGCCACCGCCTGGACAGCCTGAGGACACTGCTCTCCACCGGTTCGCCGCTGGCCCACGAAAGCTTCGACTACGTCTACCGCGAGCTGAAGAGCGACCTCTGCCTGTCGTCGATCTCCGGCGGCACCGACATCGTTTCCTGCTTCGCCATCGGCAACCCGGTGCTGCCGGTGTGGCGCGGCGAACTGCAATGCAAGGCGCTGGGCATGGCCGTGGAAATCTGGGACGACGACGGCCGCCGCCTCGCCAGCGGCAAGGGCGAGCTGGTCTGCACCCGGCATTTCCCGTCGATCCCGCTGGGCTTCTGGAACGACCCGGATGGCACCAGGTTCCACGACGCCTACTTCGCCAGCTTTCCCGGCGTCTGGGCCCATGGCGACTACGCCGAGGAAACCGTCCACGGCGGGCTGGTCATCCACGGCCGCTCCGACGCGGTGCTCAATCCCGGCGGCGTGCGCATCGGCACCGCGGAAATCTACCGCCAGGTGGAAAAGGTCGAGGAAGTCCTCGAGTCCATCGCCATCGGCCAGGACTGGCAGGGCGATGTGCGTGTGCTGCTGTTCGTCCGCCTGCGCGACGGCGTGCGACTCGACGAGCCGCTGCGCGAACGCATCCGCCAGACCATCCGCGCCAACGCCACGCCGCGCCACGTACCGGCGAAGATCATCCAGGTCGCCGATATCCCGCGCACCCTGAGCGGCAAGATCGTCGAGCTTGCGGTGCGCAACGTGATCCACGGCCGCCCGGTGAAGAACACCGACGCCCTGGCCAACCCGCAGGCGCTGGAGCTTTATCGCGACCTCGCCGAACTGCGCGACTGAAGCCGCGGCGAGCCTGGGCTAGAATGCGCGTTCCGTCCTACCGCAAAAGGTAATTCCATGCCCGTCGCCATGGCCCGCCACATCCTGGTCAAGACCGAAGCCGAGGCCGCGCAACTGAAGCAGCGCCTGGCCAAGGGCGAGGACTTCGCCACGCTGGCGAAGAAGCATTCGACCTGCCCGTCCGGCAAGCGCGGCGGCGACCTCGGCGAGGTGCGCCCGGGGCAGATGGTCAGGTCCATCGACAATGCCATCTTCAGGAAACCCGTGGGCGTGCTCCAGGGTCCGCTGAAGAGCCAGTTCGGCTACCATCTCCTGGAAGTGTATTTCCGCGACTGAACCGCCACCGGAGCGTCCATGACCGCCGACCAGATCGCCGCCTTCTGCCTGCAACTGCCCGGCGCCCGGGAAGACCTCAAGTGGGGTTCGAACCGGGTGTTCTCGGTGGCCGACAACAAGATGTTCGCCATCCTCGACTTCGTCGACAAGGACGGCGGCCTGGCCTTCAAGGTCGGCAGCGAGCTGTTCCTCGGCTATGTCGACCGCCCCGGCATCCGTCCGGCGCCCTACCTGGCGCGCGCGCACTGGATCGTCATGGCCCGCCCCTACCCGATGAAGGCGGCGGAGTTGCGCGAGGCCCTGGTCCGTTCCCATCAGTTGGTGGTGGCGCGCCTGCCCAGGCGCCAGCGCCTCGGCCTGGTACTCGACGCATGAGTCGCGACCGTCTGTACACCTGGGCCGGCCTGTGGCGCTCGCCGTCGTCCAGCTGGGAGGCCCTGCGCCTGGAGGACGACCAGGCGGAAAGCCAGTTGCGCGCGCCGGACGAACGCAGCGGCCTGCCCTACCAATTGGACTACCGGCTGCGCTGGGACGCCGACTGGCATCTGCGTGAGGCAGTGTTCCACGTCGAAAGCGAAACCGGGGTGCGCAAGCTGCACCTGCTCGCCGATGGCCGCGGCCACTGGCAGGACGGCGACGGCGAAGCGCTACCGGCATTCGACGGTTGCCTGGACATCGATATTTGGCCAAGCCCCTTCACCAACACTTTCCCGATCCGCCGCCTGGGCCTGGCCGATGGCCAGCGCGCGGAAATCCGCGCGCTCTACATCGAGGCCCCGGCCCTGGAGCCGCGTAGCATGCGCCAGGCCTACACCCGCCTGGACGCCAGCCACTACCTCTACGAGAACCTCGAAGGCAGCGCGTTCAAAGCGGTACTGCTGGTGGACGAACAGGGCCTGGTGATCGATTACCCGGGTCTCTTCCAGCGTCTCTGAACGCGCTAGCGCCGGGCACCGCGCGTCGCCGATAGCCCGGCGAATCCGTTAGCCTGCTTTCATTCGTCATCCGCAACGGTCATCATGGCGGACCGCGACAACCCACTGCGACCGCGTTTCCCACATGTCCGTCGATATCCGCCCCACCCCGCCGGCGCAGGACAGCGCCCGGCAAAACGTCACCCTGCAGATCGTCTCGGTGGTGATGTTCACCTTCATCGGCTACCTGACCATCGGCATCCCGCTGGCGGTGCTGCCCGGCTACGTGCACGACGACCTCGGCTACGGCTCGGTGCTGGCCGGCCTGGTGATCAGCCTGCAGTACCTCGCCACCCTGCTCGCCCGACCCTACGCCGGGCGCGTCATCGACGGCCTCGGGCCGAAGCGCGCAGTGCTCTACGGCATGGCCGGCAGCGCCGCGAGCGGGCTGTTCATGCTGCTCTCGGTGGCGATCCAGGGCTGGCCGGCGCTGAGCCTGGCCAGCCTGCTGGTCGGCCGCCTGGTACTCGGCGCGGCGGAAAGCCTGGTCGGCTCGGCGGCGATCGGCTGGGGCATCGGCCGGGTCGGCGCGCCGCACACCGCCAAGGTGATTTCCTGGAACGGCATCGCCAGCTATGGCGCCATCGCCCTCGGGGCGCCGCTAGGGGTGCTGCTGGTGCACTGGCTGGGGCTGTGGAGCATGGGCGCGTCCATCGTCCTGCTCGGGGCGCTCGGCTTCGCCCTGGCCTGGCCGAAGTTGCCGGCGCCGCTGGTGCACGGCGAGCGACTGCCGTTCCACCATGTGCTCGGCCGGGTCACCCCGCACGGTATGGGCCTGGCGCTGGGGGCGATCGGCTTCGGCACCATCGCCACCTTCATCACCCTTTACTACGCCAGCCGTGGCTGGGCCAACGCAGTGCTCTGCCTGAGTGCCTTCGGCGGTTGCTTCATCGGCGCCCGGCTGTTGTTCGCCAATAGCATCAACCGGCTCGGCGGCTTCCGCGTGGCGATCATCTGCCTCGGCGTCGAAAGCCTCGGCCTGCTGCTGCTGTGGAGCGCGCCGAATCCCTGGGTCGGCCTGGCCGGCGCGGCCCTCACCGGCTTCGGCTTCTCCCTGGTGTTCCCGGCGTTCGGCGTGGAAGCGGTGAACCTGGTACCGGCTTCCAACCGTGGCGCGGCGCTGGGCGCCTACTCGCTGTTCGTCGACCTGTCGCTGGGCATCACCGGGCCCCTGGTGGGCTTCGTAGCCAACCTGTTCGGCTTCCGCTCGATGTTCCTCTTCGCCTGCCTGGCCTCGCTCGGCGGGCTGGCCCTGGCCGTCGCACTGCACCGGCGCAGCCGCCGGCCCGGCTAGGGCGTGCACCGTCCCAGGCGGCGGTACGCGTTCTAGAGCTCCCCGAGCAAGGCGCTCAGGGCCGCGCGCAGCTTGCCGGGCTTCAGCGGCTTGTTGAGCAGCGGCACGCCCAGGCGGGCCAGCGCGCGGCGGCAATCGTCGCTGCGGTCGGCGGTGATCATCACCGCGGCGATCTCCGCGCCGTAGTCCTCGCGCAAGGCGCCCAGCAACTGGCAACCGGTAGCGCCGTGGTCCAGGTGGTAGTCGACCAGGATCGCATCCGGCGCGCGGCCATCGAGCGCCTTGCGCGCGCCTTCCAGGTCGGTGGCGGTAAGCACCTCGCAGCCCCACTGGCCGAGCAGCGCGGACATGCTGAAGAGAATCTCGGTCTCGTTGTCCACCACCAGCAGCCGCCGTCCCGGCAGCGGATCACCAGCCGAAACCCGCGCAATCGCCTCGCCGGGTGCTGGCCGCGCCGGCTTGCGGACCAGCGGCACCTCGATGGCGAACAGCGAGCCTCGGCCTGGAGTCGAATGCACCTCGATGCGGTAGCCGAGGATGCCGGCGATACGGTCGACGATGGCCAGCCCGAGTCCGACGCCACGGCGCTCGGAAGCGCGCCCGGCGTCCAGTTGGTTGAACTCGAGGAAGATCGCCTGCAACTGGTCGGCGGGGATGCCCCGGCCAGTGTCCCACACCTCCAGGCGTACCTTGCCGCCACGCCGGCGCGCCCCCAGCAGCACGCTGCCGCGCTCGGTGTAGCGGCAGGCGTTGCTGAGCAAGTTGCGCAGGATCCGCGACAGCAGGCGCGCGTCGGTGCGCACTGCTAGTCGCGGGATCCGCGCACGCAGGGCCAGGCCGGCGGCACGCGCGACTTCCTCGAACTCCGAGGCCAGCGGAGCGAGCAGTTCGTCGAGGGAATAGTCGTCCAGGTCCGGACGGATCGCGCTCTGGTCGAGCCGGGCGATTTCCAGCAGGTCGGTGAGCAAGGTCTCGGCGCCTTCCAGGGCCAGGTGGGTGCGCTCCACCAGTTGCAGTTCGGCGGCCGGCAGGCCCCGTTCGCGCAGGGTGTCGACCAGCAGCCGCGCCGCGTTGAGCGGTTGCAGCAGGTCGTGGCTGGCGGCGGCGAGGTACTTGTCCTTGCTGTGGTTGGCGGCTTCGGCGGCGTCGCGCGCCTGGCGCAACTGGCGGTTGAGCTCTTCCAGCTCGTGGGTGCGCTCGGCTACCCGCCGCTCCAGCTCCTCGTTCATGGTCTGCAGGCGCTGCTGGGCCTGGACCCGCTCGGTGATGTCGGCGACGAAACCTTCGACCAATTCTTCCTCGTCGTGCCTGAGCAGCAGGTTCATCAATACCTCGATGTGACTGCCGTCCCTGCGCCAGAGGCGCGTCTCGTAGCCGAACAGGCCGCCGCGCTCGCGCAGCAGCGCGCGGATCCGTCGCATCTCGGCCTCGCCGCCGACGAACAGTTGCCCGGCCATGTCCTCCAGCGACCAGAGCACCTGTTGCGGATCGTCGTAGCCGAGCATCTGCGCCAGCGCCGGATTGGCGGCGCGCAGCCCCTGGCCGAGGCTGGCCTGGAAGATGCCGTGCACCGCGTGCTCGAACAGCCATTTGTAGCGGTTGCGCTCGGCCTCCAGCTCCTCCAGGCGCGCCAGCAGCTCCGGGTAGTGGCTCTTGCGCGCGGAGTGGCTGCCCAGGCCGAGTAACCCGGCCAGGGCCTCCTGCTGCTGCTCAGAGGGCCTCGCCATAGACCACCTCGACATCGCGCTGGCTCGACTCGCGCGGGTTGGTAAGGATGCACGGGTCCTGCATCGCGTGGCGCGAGAGGAAAGGAATGTCGGAGCTGCCGACCCCGTGCAGGGCGAGGCTCTCGTGGAAACCCACGGCGTGCTTGAAGGCGATCAGGTGGTCCACCAGGCGCTGGCGGACCTGCCCCTGGGTCAGACCGCGGCAATCGATGCCGAAGGTCTCGGCGATCACCTTGAAGCGTTCCGGCGCGGCGCTGTAGTTGAACGCCACCACGTGTTCGACCAGCGCCGCGTTGCACAGGCCGTGGGGCAGGTCGAGATAGCCGCCGAGGCTGTGCGACATGGCATGCACCGCGCCGAGGATGGCGTTGGAGAAGGCCAGCCCGGCCTGCATGCTCCCGAGCATGATCTTCTCGCGCAGGGCGATGTCGCCGGGATTGGCGATCATCTGTACCAGATTGCCATCGATCAGGCGCATCGCTTCCAGCGCGTGGGGATCGGTCAGCGGCCCGTGGCCGGTGGAGACGAACGCCTCGATGGCGTGTACCAGTGCATCGATGCCGGTACAGGCCGAAAGGAAGGGATCCATGGTCAACGTGGTTTCCGGGTCGATCAGCGAGACGTCAGGCACAACCGCCTTGCTCACCACGGAGAACTTCATGCGCTCGTCCTGGTTGGAAATGATCACGAACTGCGAGACGTCCGCCGAAGTCCCGGCGGTGGTCGGGATCAGGATCAGCGGCGGACTCGGCACCCGCAGCCGGTCGACGCCTTCGAACTCGAGGATGCTGCGGCCATGGGCGGCGACGATGCCGATGCCCTTGGCGCAATCCATCGGGCTGCCGCCGCCCACCGCGACGATCACATTGCAGCCCTCGCTGCGATAGAACTCGGCGCCGAGCATCACCTCGTCGACCCGGGGGTTGGGCGAAACGTCGGTATACAGGCAGTAGTCGATGCCCTGCCCCTCCAGGCTTGCCTGGATGTCGGCGACCCAGCCGGCGGCGAGCACGCCGGGGTCGGAGACCAGCAGGACCTTGCGCGCACCGAAGGTCTTCACGTAGTTGGCGACGCTGTGCCGGCAGCCGGCGCCGAAGATGATCTCGGGCGAGACGAATTTACGCAGTTGGCTGAGGTCGTGGCTCATCTGACAGACCATTCTTATTGTTATCGGACATTGCCGGCAGCCTACTGCATTCGTCGGTTATTGCAATGCGACCTTGGCGGCCCTTTCAATCCTCCAGCAGGCCCAGGTAGAAGCGCCATTCCGCCAGCAGCGCATGGGCGCGATTGGCCGGCTGGCGGAAACCGTGGCGCTCCTGCGGATAGCGGTGGCACTCCACGCGCACGCCGCTGCGCCGCAGGCCGGCGACCATCGCCTCGGTCTGCTCCGGCACCACCACCGCGTCGAGCCCGCCCTGGAAGAACACTACCGGCGCGCGGATACGCCCGACCTGAAGCACCGGGCTGCGCACCAGGTAGCGACGGCGCTGGCGCAGCGGGTCGCCAATCAGCCAGTCGAGGTAGTCACCCTCGAACTTGTGGGTGCAACGCGCCAGTGCCAACGGATCGCTGACCCCATAGAGACTGGCGCCGCCGCGCAGGCCATCGAGGCAAGCCAGGGCGCGCAACGCGCTGTAGCCTCCGGCGCTGGCGCCACGGACGAAGACCCGGGCGCGGTCGATCCGTCCCTCCGCGTCCAGCTGCGCCAGCGCGGCCTCGATATCGCGCAACTCCAGGCGCCCCCACTGGCCGCGCAAGCGCTGCCGATAGGCGCGGCCGTAGCCGCTGCTGCCCCGGTAGTTCAGCGCGGCCACGGCGAAACCGCGCTGGGTCCAGAACTGCAGGCCGGCATCGAACGCCGGCGAATGCATCGAGGTCGGTCCGCCATGCAGCCACACCAGCAGCGGCGGTGGTCGTCGGGGATCGACGCGGCGGCGGGCATTGCGCGGCGGATAGAAGAAACCGTGGCCGTTTTCGCCGTTGCCCAGCCCATAGACGAAGGCCTGCGGATGCGACAGGTCGTCCTCCGCCAGCGGTCGCTCGCCGCCACGCAGCACCTCGACACGCAGCTCGTCGCGATGGATCGCCAGCAGCGCCGGCAGGCGCCCGGCCGCCGCCGCGATGCAGTAGAACGCCCGGGCATCCGCGGCCAGTCCGGCGAACCGGTTCCAGTCCGCGGCCAGGCGCCGCTCGCTGCCGTCCGCTTCGCGCAGGAACAGTTGCCCGCCGCCGGCCTCGACGCGACTGAGCAGCAGCCTTCCCTCTCCCAGCGGCAGGTAGCTGCAAGCGCCCAATTGCCAGGGCGCGCCAGCGTGGTCGGCATCGGCGAAGCGGCCGGCCAACGCTACCTCGGCGCAGGGACGCCACCAGCCGTCGCGGTCGCTCAGCCAGTGAAGGCGGCCGGCGGGATCGAAGCGTGGTTGCTGGATCGACTCGCCGCCTCCGGCTCCGGCCAGGCAGCGCGTACGCCCATTCTCCGCCAGGCCCAGGCGGGTCTCGGTCCAGGGCTGGTGCGGACGGTCCCATTCGATCCAGGCCAGCCGCCGCCCCTGGCCGGCGGCACGCGGCGCGGCGTAGAAATCGGCACCCTCGACCAGCACCCGGCGCGCGCCATCGGCGTCCAGGCGCACGATGCGATGCACGACCCCGGTCGGCCCATGGCTCTCTTCCACCGCCAGCAGGGCATCCCAGGCATCGACGTAGGCCAGGTCGCCGTAGCGACACTGCGCCCCGCCGCCCAGCACTTGGGCTGCGCGGCCCGCTCGCCAGCGGCGTACCTGCTGGTCGGTTTCGTCGACCCAGGCCAGCCCGTCGAGCGTCACGCAGCAGGCGCCGCCGCCGTACTCGTAGACCCGGCTGCGCACCGAGCCGTCCGGCGCGGTGGGCTCCTCCAGCACGCCGTCGCGCCACAGGTACAGGCGCGAGCGCGCACTGGCCGGATCGAATTCCACCCAGGCCAGCCCGCCATGGGCCGCCTTCAGCTCGCTGAAATCGCGCCCGGCGGCCACCGCGCGCTCGGCGCTCCAGTCGCTCGGCCAGTCGCCGTAGTCGACCATTGCCTCAGGCCTTGCAGATCAGGCGTGACGCGCGCTGGTTGCGCCAGGTCAGCGCGTCCAGGCCAAGCGGCGCCTCCTCGGCCTGGCGACGGGCCGCGAGGATCAGGTCGTGCCGTGCCGACTTGGCGCAGACCGGGTCGGTGGCGTCGGCATCGCCGGTGAGGAGGAACGCCTGGCAGCGGCAGCCGCCGTGGTCCCTCTCCTTCTCCTCGCAGGAACGGCAGGGTTCGGGCATCCAGGCGTCGCCGCGGTAACGGTTGAAGCCGAACGATTCGTACCAGATGTGGCGCAGGCTGTGCTCGCGCACGTTGGGAAACTGCACCGGCAATTGCCGCGCGCTGTGACACGGCAGCGCGGTGCCGTCGGGGGTGATGTCGAGGAATACGCTGGCCCAGCCGCCCATGCAGGCCTTCGGCCGTTCCTCGTAGTAGTCGGGGGTGACGAAGATCAGCTTGCACGGGTTGCCTTCGGCGGCCAGCCGCTGGCGGTATTCGGCGGTGATCCGCTCGGCGCGCTCCAGTTGGGCGCGGGTCGGCAGCAGCCCGGCACGGTTCAGCGCGGCCCAGCCGTAGAACTGGCAAGTGGCGAGTTCGACGTAATCGGCTTCCAGCTCGATGCACAGCTGGATGATCCGCTCGATGTTGTCGATGTTGTGCCGGTGGGTGACGAAGTTGAGCACCATCGGATAGCCGTGCGCCTTCACCGCGCGGGCCATCGCCAGTTTCTGGGCGAAGGCCTTGCGTGAGCCGGCGAGCAGGTTGTTCACTTCTTCGTCGGCGGCCTGGAAGCTGATCTGCACGTGGTCCAGCCCGGCCTCGGCGAAGCGCGCCAGGCGTGCCTCGTCGAGGCCGATGCCGGAGGTGATCAGGTTGGTGTAGAAGCCCAGGCCGCGCCCTGCCTCGATCAGTTCGGCGAGGTCCTGGCGCAGCAGCGGCTCGCCGCCGGAGAAACCGAGCTGTGCGGCGCCCAGCTCGCGGGCCTGGCGGAACACCTCGATCCATTCCGCGGTACTCAGCTCGGCGCCCTCGCGGGCGAATTCCAGCGGGTTCGAGCAGTACGGGCACTGCAACGGACAGCGATAGGTCAGCTCGGCCAGCAGCCAGAGCGGCGGCCCCACGCTTTCACTGCAGCTCGATCCAGAATTGCGCATGGGCCACCTCGAGGAACGCCAGGATGTCTTCGTCTATGCCGGGGACTTCGGGGAAACGCTCGCGCAGCGCCGCGACGATGGCCGCCACGTCGCGGCGGCCATCGACCAGCTTGAGGATTTCCCCGGCGCTGTCGTTGAGCTTGACCATGCCTTCGGGGTAGAGCAGCACATGGCAGTCCTGGGCCGGTTCGAACTGGAAGCGGAAGCCCCGGCGCAGCATCGGCACGCTGTCGAGCGACGGCAGGCTCATGATGCCAGCCCCCGATGCCAGACCCGCTCGCGGGTCACCGTGTGGTACGGCGGGCGTTCGAGTTCGTAGGCCATGCTCATCGCGTCGAGCATGCTCCACAACACGTCCAGCTTGAATTGCAGGATATCCAGCATGCGTTCCTGTGCCTCGCGGGTCCGATAGTGCTCCAGGGTGATCCGCAGGCCGTGCTCGACGTCGCGCCGGGCCTGGGCCAGGCGACTGCGGAAATACTCGTAGCCGGCCGCCTCGATCCACGGATAGTGGCGCGGCCAGCTGTCCAGCCGCGACTGGTGGATCTGCGGGGCGAAGAGTTCGGTCAGCGAACTGCTCGCCGCCTCCTGCCAACTGGCGCGACGGGCGAAGTTGACGTAGGCGTCGACGGCGAAGCGCACGCCGGGCAGCACCCGCTCCTCGGACAGCACCTGCTCGCGCTCCAGGCCCACCGCTTCCGCCAGACGCAGCCAGGCCTCGATGCCGCCCGCCTCGCCGGGGGCGCCGTCGTGGTCGAGGATACGCTGGATCCACTCGCGGCGGACCTCGCGGTCGGGACAGTTGGCCAGGATCGCCGCGTCCTTCAGCGGGATGTTGACCTGGTAGTAGAAACGGTTCGCCACCCAGCCCTGGATCTGTTCGCGACTGGCACGGCCCTCGTACATCGCGACATGGAACGGATGGTGGATATGGTAGTAGCGTCCCTTGTCGCGCAGCGCCCGTTCGAATTCGGCGCGATCCATGGCGGCACGGCTCATGTTGGCCCCCTACAGCTGGATGTGCATGCCATCCCAGGCCACTTCGATGCCGCTGGCATCCAGTTCGGCGCGTTCGGCCGAAGCGGTGTCGAGGATGGGATTGGTGTTGTTGATGTGGATGAGCACCTTGCGCGCGGCCGGCACCTTCGCCAGCACCTCGAGCATGCCGCCCGGCCCGCTCTGCGCCAGGTGCCCCATCTGCCGGCCGAGCTTGTCGCCGACCTCGCAGACCAGCATCTCGTCATCGCGCCAGAGCGTACCGTCCACCAGCAGGCAGTCGGCGCGGCGCATCCATTCGAGCAGCGCCTCGTCCACCTCGCCGAGGCCCGGCGCATAGAACAGGGTACCGGCGCTATCGAGGTCCTCGACGAACAGGCCGATGTTGTCGCCCGGATGGGGGTCGCCGCGATGCGGGGAATACGGCGGCGCGCTGCTGCGCAGGGGGATCGCGGTGAAGCGCAGGCGCGGACAGGCCGGAATGGCGAAAGGCTCGCCATCGAGGGCGATCGGCCGGTGGCGCAGGCCGCCGTTCCAGTGGGAAAGCATGGGGAACAGCGGGAAGCCTTCGCTGAGGTCCTGGTGGACCATCTGCGTGCACCAGACTTCGTGCGGGCAGCCTTCGCGCAGGCTGAGCAGGCCGGTGGTGTGGTCGATCTGGCTGTCGAGCAGGACGATCGCGCCGATCGCCGTATCGCGCGGCCGACGCGCCGGCTGGAGGGCCGGGAAGGCGGCGATCTGGGCACGGATGTCGGGCGAGGCGTTGCAGAGGATCCAGCGCTCGCCGTCGTCGGACAGGGCGATGGAGGATTGCGTGCGTGGCTGGGCCGCTACGCTGCCGTCGCGGACCCCGCGACAGTTGCGGCAGTTGCAGTTCCACTGGGGGAAGCCGCCGCCGGCGGCCGAACCGAGAATACGGATGTGCATGGGTCTGCCCCGCGGGCTGGAGGGAGGCCCCGGAAGACCGGGGCCGAACGGATCAGCGGTTGGCGAAGTAGAGGGTCACTTCGAAACCGAGACGCAGGTCGGTGAAGCTGGGCTTGGTCCACATGGGGTCGATCCTCTCTGGTGGGGCCGGGCGATTCCGGCAGGTCGAGTTAAACATCAGCGGGGCTCGCTCCGAATGAGACTTTCGAAGGAGTTTTCCCCCTGATTTGGTAGGGACTGCCTGTCCCGCCCAAGGTTCGCCGGGAGAACGCCGTTGCGCCCCCCTGGTTCGCCCTGGTGCAGGGCAGAAGCCTAGTCCATGCAGGGGCGGCGGCGAGGCGAAAAAAAAGACGCGGCCAGGGCCGCGTCGCGCCAGAACCCGCCATGGGGAAAGCCGCGTCGGGACGCGGGACGAGCGCACCCGCAGGTGCCTTGGCGGAAAGGCCGCGGGTCGGAGCGATCCGCGGCGGCTGAGGACCGCTCAGAAGAAGCCCAGCGGGTTGATGTCGTAGCTCACCAGCAGGTTCTTGGTCTGCTGGTAGTGGTCGAGCATCATCTTGTGCGTCTCGCGACCGACGCCGGACTTCTTGTAGCCGCCGAACGCGGCGTG